>JADHXE010000002.1 GCA_016783125.1 Anaerolineales bacterium | reverse complement strand
GCGAAGAATTCGACCAGGGATAGCACAATCAGAACGCCGATCACCCACCAGCTTTCCAGGGTGCTCCAGGGCGATCCAAGTTCGATCCAATCGGTGAAGCGCGCCGTGAAGGCAACTACCAGCAAGGGGATATAGGCATTCAAACCTGCGCTGGCTGAGAGACCGAAAGCGGTGAATATGTCCATGGCATTACTCCTTTTATACTCACCCATCACCCAAAATGGAATCCATCCCAGGTGCCGGTGAGCAGATAGCGCAAAAAATCAAGCAGAGCGATTTGGGCTAGAGCCGTGGTAAAGCCTGCCACAAGGGGGAAGGCCAGCTCCTTTAGCGAGTCGAAGCGGTTCTCCAACCTGAAGAGCATCACCCAGACCATGGTGTAGACCAGCGTCAAGATCACCAAGACCCCTGCCGTGCTGGCCAAGGCCAAAGGATACAGGATCAGCGGGTTTTCGGTCAACGCCAGGAAAGCCAGGATGAGTCCAAGGGCAAGCATCCCGCCCAATGAGGCGAACCCACTCAAAGCAGGTTTGGAATTCCATCTCCTCCACACGGTCTGGTGAAAGGCAGGTAAAAGCATCACGCTTAGTCCCAGCCCCAAACCGGTACCAGTCAACACCCGGTAAGTGTTGTCGGGGTCATAGATGTAATAACGAGAAAACAGTTCGGGCCGCAAGTGCAAGAATGAGTTAAAGCCATCAACCGCCCAGACCAGCACCAAAGCCCCCAGCACAGCCAGCACGCCCCAGGGAGGCCGCCCAGCCCGGCGACGGCCCATCGCCAACTGATAGACAAAACCCAGCACGGCGCCTAGATACTGTCCCGTACAGCGGGCGCACAGAGAGAATTGCCGCTCGCCGAGATGGAACGAACGTAAATCGATGCGATGACACACCGCGTAGCCGATGGCATCGGCCTTGCCCAATAAACCCTCGGGGGTGTTGAGCAGCCAGGCAATCAAAAAGCTTCCGGCAACCAGGTAGCTGATTTTCTGCCAGGGAATTTTCCGAACGGCGGGCGATTGGAGCAGTTTTTGCATAGAAACCATGGCCTGATTATACCGAACTAATCAAATTCAGTAGATCACAGTTTGGGTTCGTACGCAGGCGTGCCTCTGGCAATTGCTGAATACTACGAACAAGAATCGTGAAGTACTGAAATGTGGAGTTATCTGGCCCAAAATTTGCACTCTCTTTTTCCACCACTAAGACACAAAGGCACGAAGGATAAGAATGTTTTCTTACTGTGTCGATTCTTAGCGACAAACCGATATGCCCCCACTCACGAGTTACAAAATGACACCCTAAGACGGGCTACTGAGCGGAATTTAATTTGCTTTCCTTTGTGTCTCGCCAACGGCGTGCTCCGCATGAGCCTTGGTGGTAAAAAACTCCTTGCAACTTTCAACCTTTCTCTATCAGGTAGTTGCGCCAAAGTCTAATTTGGCAAGCCTATCCAAGTGCGGTATGATAGCAACTCAATGCGAAACAAAACAACCATCCACATCACCATGCGCAGCACACGATTGATCCCTTTACTGATCCTGATCAGCTTCTTGACAGCCTGTACGCTAAGCGACCAATCCCTTTCCAACGATCCTGCCTCAGGCACATCTAGCGAAACGGATATCCAACTCACCCCCACACCCAGCCCAATAAGCGCCTCCGCAGCTGATGCTCCAGTGGTTTTGGACACAGTCTCTGCTTCGCCAACACCAAGACCCACCCGAACGCCCTGGCCCAGCGCAACTCCATCAGAATCCATCGACTCATTCATCCGCATCGGGCCAGATAATATCCCCGATCACATCAACCCGCTCACCGGTCTGCCCGTCCCCAACCCGGCCCTGCTGGAACGACGGCCTATCATTGCAAAAATACCCAATTACCCTCACGCCGTGCGGCCGCAATCCGGCATCTCTTTGGCTGACCAGATTTACGAATACTACCTCGAATGGGGTCTGACTCGTTTTGTGGCCGTTTTCTACGGCAATGATGTCACCCGCTTCGGACCGCTTCGATCTGGGCGCGTCTTCGACGAACATCTCATCAACATGTACAACGCCATCTTCGTCTTCAACGGCGCAGACAAACGCACTTTTGATTACTACGAGGAGAAAGAGTTAGATACCGGTTATTTCGTTGTCGAACAGTTTTGTCCGCCCCTGTGCCGCGATGAGAGCATGCCAACCTATAACAATTTATTTGGCAATACCAGCCAGGTACACCAGTTGATCCGCAATCGCGGCCTCGACGACAGCCGCCGGGATCTTTCCGGCAACTTCTTCTCATCGGTCAGCGGGCGAGATTACAGCGAGACTGATGATGTCTACGTCAACTACTCCTACGCCAACTACGCCCATTGGATTTACGATCCAAACGCCGAACAATACATCCGTTATCAAGGCAGTGTGGATAACGTCGATGGGGTCAGCGCCAAGTACACCTTACACACGGACGCGCTCACCGGGCAACCCATCACTGCTGCAAACTTGATCATCCTTATGGTGCCGCATGATTTCTATCACAAATCCTCCGATACCGAGGTATTCAGCATCGATCTCACCGGCAGCGGCGATGCCTATGTCTTTCGCGATAACAAAGCCTATCGAGCGCGCTGGCACCGATACGATGAGCACAAACCCCTTGTCATCCTTAGCTCCGATGGCAGAAATTTCCCTCTAAAGCCTGGCGTCACTTTCTTCCAGGTGATCAATAGAACTTCTGAAATCAATCAAATCGACCAGACCTGGGTTTTCGATTTTGCCCGCCCCCCAGATCCAGAGAATTAAATTGCGGATAATTACGATGAAAAAACGGATCCCGATAATCTTGTTTATCCTGGTCTTTATGCTGGGCGCCTGCACCCAAGCGCTAACCCCATCCCCAACGGGGACTCCCGTCGCCGTTGCAGAGGATACAGTTACCCCCACGGATACTGCTGCCCCCACAGAGGTGCCACCGACGGCAACATCCACAGAGCCTCCCACCCCAACACCAACAGATGAGCCGACCCCAACGGCCACGGCCACACCCAGCCCGCTTGATAATTATCCTGCTGAGGGGTATGGCCCCATCAGATTCCCCGAGGACATCAATCCCCTCACCGGCCTGCCCGCAGCTTCCCCTGGCCTGTTAGATCGACGGCCCATCGCGGTCAAAATCTCCAATGGGCCGCGCGGCATTCGCCCGCAGTGGGGACTCTCCTTTGCTGACCACGTCTATGAATATTACCAGGAAGTCGGGCGCACGCGCTTCAACGCCATCTTTTACGGGCAAGATGCAGATATGGTTGGCCCGATCCGCTCGGCGCGTTTCGCTGATGAACACATCATCCGCATGTACAAATCCTTCTTCGCCTACGGCAGCGCCGACGCCCGCGTGCTCTGGCGCATATTCAATACCGGGTTTGGCAAACGCTTTATCTCCATCTCAGATGCGCCCTGCCCCCCAACAACAGCTTATCCGCTCTGCCGCACCGATCCCAACGGCCACAACCACCTGATCGCCGACACAGCTGTGCTGAGCGAACACTTTACCGAAAAACGCATTGATAATTCGCGCCAATACCTGGATGGCTTATTCTTCCAGGCCGCCCCGCCCGAAGGATTCGCCGCCGGAAACAGCGTCACCATCCGCTACAGCCAGAGCTTCTACAATCGCTGGGATTACGATCCGGCTTACGGGCAGTATGTGCGCTACCAAGACACCTTGGACGATCATACCGGGGGCAGCGGCGAAGCATACGAAATCCTCACCGACAGACTGACTGGAGAACCGATTAGGGCTGATAACGTAATCGTTCTACTCGCCGCCCACAGCTACTTCTCGCGCTCCCCAGAGATGTGGGAGATCAAGCTTATTGGCTACGGCAAGGCTTATCTCTTCCGGGATGGGCGCGCCTACGAGGTTAGCTGGGCCAGGGCCAGCGCCGAGGAGCTAATTGCCCTGACCTATCCCGATGGCAGCCGCTTTCCGCTCAGGCCAGGCAACACCTGGTTTCAGATCGTCGGCACATCCTCGCCCGCTACCAATGATGGCGCCAACTGGCGTTTTGAGCATATAACACCGTAGAGAGACCGGAGACGGAAGACAGAAGACGGGAGACTGAAGTCTGCTGTCTACACAAAAATGATCAAGAAACGCAAACTCGATTACACACCTTTCGCCCTAGCGTTAGTGGCACTCGCCCTGGCTTTAGTCGCCTGGCGTCAGGACGGTCCCGAGTTGGCCCTCGACGGATTACTCAGCGGCGGATCATTTCTACTGCGCGTCATTCCTCTACTAATTGCCGCTTTTCTAACCGCGGGCCTGATTCAAGCTTTGGTGACAGAAGAAACTGTCAACCGTTGGTTAGGCTCAGAATCTGGTTGGCGGGGGATTGCTTTAGCCTGCCTGGGCGGCGCGCTGATTCCAGGCGGGCCTTATGTGTACTACCCCATCGCTGCGGCGCTATTGCAAACTGGGGCCGGGTTAGGCACATTGATAGCCTTTGTGACTGCCAAAAACTTATGGTCCATCTCGCGCATACCTGTTGAAATTGCCCTGTTGGGGCCTCGGATTACAATTATTCGCTTTCTCATAACCCTGGTTATTCCCCCAATACTAGGGTTTGCGGCTGAAGCTCTCTTTGGTAAAACAATCGACAAAATCCGTAAGGCAATAAACAAGACTCCGGAAGTTTTAGCAGAGACATCCAAGCAAAATGATGGAACGGAAACTTCCGGAGTCTCAAAGGAATATCATTGACCACCGCTACCATTTCCCTGTGGATCATCGCGGCGGCCTTACTTATCTACGCCTGGAGCCGTCGGGATGATAGCCTGCAAAAAGGCGTCAGGATGGCCTGGATTACAACCAAGCGCAATGCCGCCCTTTTAGTGGTGGCTTTCGTCATCGTGGGGTATGTCAATGTGCTTTCCCCCACTGAGCTTGTCCAGGCATGGATTGGGCCTGACTCTGGCTGGAAAGGGTTGTTTCTAGCCGAGGGCATCGGCATGTTGCTGCCCGGCGGTCCTTATGTGGTATTCCCGCTCATCGCCGTGCTCTACAGCGCTGGCGCTGGATTGGGACCCGCGGTCACCCTGGTCACCAGTTGGGCCACCCAGGCCCTGCTGACCATCACCTTCGAGCTGCCCTTTATGGGCTGGCGCTTTGCGGCCATCCGCTGGGGGTTAGGGTTGGTTGTACCGGTATTGGCCGGAATTTTAGCCCACACCTTTTTCTAGTTCCCTTAGTTCCACGCATTTCCACAGAAACCCCACCAATCTGAACCTGGCGGGGTTTTATCTTTTTCTGCACAATGTCATCAATATCTAATGACCTATATCATTTATAAACTGCTCATATTTTTGATATATTATGGCTAACCATAAACTTTCTGGCGGTTTTCTTATGACGAACACTAACAATCATTCAATTAGCGAAAACGAACAAATGTATTTGGTAACCATCGCCAAGTTGCAGGAAACGGGCAACGATAGCCCTGTGCCCCTCTCTATTCTGGCCGAGGCGTTATCGGTGTTGCCAGTATCCGTCAATCAGATGGTCAAAAAAATGGCTGATGATGGGTTGGTCAATTATTATCCCTACAAAGGAGTCGAATTTACGCCTTCGGGCAAGCAGTTCGTAGTACGAATCGTGCGCTACCGGCGCTTGTGGGAAGTTTTCCTGGTCAAGTACTTAAACATGCCGCTCGATGAAGCCGATACTCTATCCTGCCGCATGGAGCATATCACCACGGATGATGTCGCTGACCGGCTTTCGGCTTTTTTGGGGCATCCGACGGTTTGCTATCACGGAGATCCCATTCCTCAGCTTGAGGGGGATGGCCTGGCGCTTTTCGATGGGATGCCGTTGAGCGGTTTGCAGATTGGCGAATCCGCTCAGGTGATGCGGATTAACGCGGATGCGTTGACGACCGGTTTTCTGTCAAATGAGGGCATCAAGCCTGGGGTCCGCGTGCGTGTTCTCGCGATCGGCAGCGGAGGCGATTTTTTAGTGGAGAGTCATGATCGGCGGGTACATCTGTCCGCAGAAATGACATCTGCAATCAGTGTTGGGCGGCCTGAACCCGCTCAGTCATCATCTTGAGAAAGGAGAGTTTTATGTCGGTACCATTGAGCAATTTGCAAGTTGGCGAAAGGGGCGTGATTGCCAAAATGAACTTTAAGGGGGCTGCCCGTCAGCGGTTTCTGGCGATGGGGCTGGTGAAGGGGGAGACAATTTTGGTGAAGAGGGTGGCGCCTTTGGGAGACCCAATTGATTTTGTGATCAAGGGCTATCACCTTTCGCTGCGTAAGACGGAAGCCAGCGAGATTCTGGTCGAGCCGCAGGGGCAGGAGGAATAATGTCGAAAACGTTTCCTCTGGCTATGGCTGCTATTGGCGAGCAAGTTCGCCTGGAAAGCATCAATGGCGGCGAAAAGCTGACTCACCGCCTGACCACGCTGGGGCTGACGCCGGGCGTTGAGTTGAGCGTTGTTCAGGATGCCGGCGGACCTCTTTTAATCTCTGTGCGCGATTCGCGTATTGCCTTGGGGCGCGGCATGGCGCATAAAGTGATGGTTAGGCCGCTCGACGCTATTGGATGAAAATAATGGATGATGAATATTACTCATACATAAAAGAATGGTTTAGAAAAGAATCTCGATTTTATCATTTCCTGGTGGATATCCCTTCTTCAAGATTTAGGGATAAAGTCGTGGATTTCTCTGACGTAAGAACCGGTTCAAGAATACTTGATGTTGCAACCGGGACAGGAGGGCTGGCATTTGCATTTGCAAAAAAGGGCTATGATGTTGTGGGAGTTGATCTGTCCGAGGATATGATAGAAGTTGCGAAGAGACTGAACGAATATAAAAATCTGAGATTCGAGGTTGCTGATGCCACAGATCTCCCGTTCGAGGATAGTTACTTTGATATTTCTAGCATTTCTCTGGCTTTACACGATATGCCCTTGACTATTAGAGAAAAAGCGGTAGAAGAAATGGTCAGAGTCACTAAACCAGAAGGGAACATAGTGATTGTTGATTATTCTTTGCCCAAGAACAAAGTTGGTAGTTTTTTGGTTTATCACCTTATGAAAGCTCATGAAACCAAGTACTTCCCAGAATTTGTCAAATCTGACTTTGAAGCATTACTAATAAAATCAGGAATCGAAATAAAAGATGAACGTCATATTCTGCTTGGAGCTGGAATACTCTTGAAAGGTAAAACTTACGCAAGTGCAGAGCAAATCGTGGAGAAAGCCCTCCCGGCCCCCAATTCTGGGGGGAGCAGAAGGGATTCCCCCCAAGGTTTGTCCTGAGTTTATCGAAGGGTTGGGGGCCAGGGGGGCGACTGCGTAAGTCCTAAAGGAATAAATTTGAAATCAGATACGATAGGGAGAAAGTACTATGCAGCCAGTTGAATTTGCAGCACTATGCATCAATGAACTCGAATCCCTTCCTGAAATGAAAACAGTACCGATGAGAAAGTTGCGTCGTGAACATTCCAAGAAGCTAAGTGCTGAAGATGCATCATATGTCTTGGAAGTAGCACGGTCGATTCTTAAAACAGGGAGGCATCGGTGGATTGTATATGAACTTATTCAAGATCATGCGGATGCATTTTATTCTTTGGATAGGGAAAAGATTGAAGAACTAGGGCAAGGAATGAATAGCTGGTCATCAGTTGATAGCTTCTCCCGGACAATATCAGGGCCTGCATGGCGAGATGGAATAATTTCTGGAGATACAATTCGAGATTGGGCAAAGTCACCAGATCGATGGTGGAGGCGTGCAGCGCTTGTAAGTACAGTAGCCTTGAATATGAGATCACATGGTGGTAGAGGAGATGTTAAAAATACCCTAAGCATATGCGAGATGCTCATAAAAGATCGTGATGATATGGTTGTAAAAGCCCTATCTTGGGCACTCCGAGAGCTCGTTGTTCATGATCCTGTAGCGGTAGATAAATTCATACGCGGTCATGATGAAATCCTCGCCGCGCGAGTAAAGAGAGAAGTACGTAATAAACTTGAAACTGGCCTTAAGAATCCATAAGCAATCCGCACACCCCCGCGTTAACTGGATGGGCGTAATGGCAATCAAGCAAATATCGAAGGAGAATAAAAGTGAAAGAGTTACGCGTAGCGCTTGCCGGTAACCCGAACGCTGGCAAAAGCACAATTTTTAACGCCCTAACCGGCTCCCGCCAGCATGTGGGGAACTGGCCCGGGAAAACGGTCGAGAAAAAGGAAGGCAAATTCAAAAGCGGCGAGTATGAAATCGAAGTCGTTGACTTACCCGGCACTTATAGCCTGACCGCATTTTCACCCGAAGAAGTGATTGCTCGTGATTACATCATCAATGAAAAACCCGATATGGTCGTGACAGTGGTAGACGCCGCCAATCTTGAGCGCAATCTCTACCTGACCGTGCAGGTTTTGGAGTTGGGCGTCCCTGTGATTGTGGCACTCAATATGGCAGATGTGGCCGATTCGCGCGGCTTGAAGATTGACCAGACGATGTTGAGCGAGGGCTTAGAGTCCCCGGTGGTCAGAACAGCCGCGAGCAAAGGCGAGGGGATTGACCAATTGACCAAAACCATCATCGCGCTTGCGGAGGAAAAAATCGCATGAAAATCCATCAACATAAACGTGCCTACACACAACGGGAAGGCTTCTCAATTGATTATGGCCGTGAAGTTGAGAATGAAATCGTCAAATTGCAAGAAGAGATCAGCCGTCACGCGCATATTGAGAGTCAATATCCCTCACGCTGGCTGGCAATCAAATTACTGGAAGGCGATAGCGATATCAAAATACGCCTAAAGGTACTCGAGGGCGGCACAGATATTCTCTCCGCCGCAGAGAAAAGCATCGCCCATCTCGAAGAAGTTTATGGAGATGACGTGGATGTGGTCATCGCCGACCATCGCTACGGCTGGATCAACGGCCTGGTGCGCGAGACAGTCAAACGCACAAATCCCGACCGCCTGACTTCATCCGATAAAGTGGATCGCATCGTGACCCATCGCTTGCTGGGCATCCCGATTTTCTTGCTCGCGATGTGGATCGTTTTCAAACTCACTGCCGATGTCTCTGCGCCTTTTCTCGATTGGGTGGATGGCGTTATCGGCGGTCCCATCACCAACTGGATTGTCGCCATTCTCGGCGTGCTTGGCTTGGGCGGAAGTTGGGTCGAGAGCCTCTTCGTGGACGGCATCGTCGCCGGCGTAGGCGGAGTGCTGGTTTTCGTCCCGGTGATGATGTTCCTCTATCTCGCCCTCGCTCTTTTGGAAGACTCTGGCTACATGGCACGCGCCGCCTTTGTGATGGATCGTTTGATGCACGCGTTGGGACTGCACGGGAAGAGCTTCCTGCCGATGTTGGTCGGCTTTGGATGCACGGTCCCCGCCCTTTACGCCACCCGTACCCTGGAGAATGAAAAGGATCGCATTTTGACTGGACTCCTGGTTCCCTTTATGAGCTGTGGTGCGCGGCTTCCAGTTTACGTCCTCTTTGCGGCGATCTTTTTCCCCGAAAACGAGAGCGGCGTTGTCTTTGGCTTATACCTGCTCGGCATTCTCACCGCGATCGTCTTGGGCATCATTCTCAAAAACACCCTTTTCAAAGGGAAAGAGCAATCTACCTTTGTGATGGAATTGCCCCCCTATCGCCTGCCAACCTTGCGCGGCATCTGGTTCCACATGTGGGAGCGCACCAGCGCCTTTGTCCGCAAAGCGTGGACGATCATCATGGCGACCAGTATCCTCCTGTGGGTCCTAATGGCAATCCCTGTCAATGGGAGCGGCAGTTTTGCAGAGATTGATGTCAGCAACAGCGCCTTTGCCACCGCGAACGAGGCAATCGCCCCTGTCTTGGCTCCGCTGGGATTTAATAGCTGGGAAGCCAGCAGCGCGCTGGTGACCGGCTTTGTCGCCAAAGAAGTTGTCGTCAGCACAATGGCACAAGTCTACGCGGTGAAAGAAGCCGACGCGGAAGCGGACGCGGACGCGACCACCTTCTTTGAAGATGTTGGGGAGATCATCACCTCCTTTGTCGGCGCGACGGGCGATACGATCAAATCCATACCGCTGATTGTTGGGGTCAACCTCTTTGAAGGAGAAGAGGAAAATGAGCCGACTGCCCTGATGCAGGCCGTGCGGGACGGCTTTGAAGAATCCAGCGGCGGACATGGCGCCTTAGCTTCGATGGCTTTCATGGTCTTCGTCTTGATCTACACCCCCTGTATGGTGGCTATCGCTGCTGAACGCCAGGAATTGGGTGCTAAATGGATGTGGGTCAGCATCATCGGGCAGTTTGGCCTGGCCTGGCTAATGGCTTTCGTGGTCTTTCAAGGCGGGGTGCTGCTTGGATTAGGATAGCTGTGAAAAATGTTGAAACAATTGTTGGTAGAAATAAAAAACAGCCATGGCACGATTCTTCTCAACGACCTCAGCCGCAAACTGGATATCGATTCCAGCTCGCTAGAAGGCATGTTGACTTATTTGGCACAAAAAGGGCACTTGCGGGACGATGATGCAGAGTTAGCTTCAGCGTCAATCGAATGTTTTTCTGGCAGTTGCGGCGATTCTTGTTCAGGAATGGCGGCTTGTCCCTTCATCGCTAAAATGCCAAAAACCTACGTAATTCCTGTCCAAAGTAAAGATTGACAACATCTCAAGACTATCAAATAAAATACACCCGAATCGATAATATTCATTAGGGTGTGTTTCAAACGAGCGGAAAAGTTCCGGAAATAAGGGTGTGCGGGGGCGCTTTGCGACCCCCCGCACACCCCTATTTCCGGGTTTACTTCCACTGGAATGAAACGCACCCTATTCATTATTCCCATTGCACCTCTCGGAACGTTTCCAGATTCTTGTAGGAAGTCAAATCCAGTTGCAAAGGTGTAATTGACACATACCCAGCCTTTAAAGCCCCAAAATCAGTCCCATCCTTGCGCACACCCGTCGGGGCCTCCCCACCGATCCAGTAATATGGCTTGCCGCGGGGATCTTCTCGGCGGTCCAATTGATCGCGGTAGACGCGCAAACCCTGGCGAGTGACCTGGCAGCCAACGATTTCATCTTCAGGCAAATAAGGCACATTGATATTGATGACCGTTTTTTCGGGGAAACCCTGTCTCAGTAATGTCTTTACTATCTTGCGCGCAAAACGCGCTGCCGGACCATAATCTAAAACGCCCAGATGGTTATCGGGAGAATCCAACGAGACCGCCACACCTGGGATTCCCCCAATCACAGCCTCCATCGCCGCCGTGACCGTGCCTGAGTAAGTCACATCATGCCCGATATTGGCATTGGGGTTGATCCCCGAAACGACCACATCGATCTTTTTCTCTACTAAACCCAACTGAGCCAGCGCGACACAATCGGATGGCGCGCCGTCACTGGCCAAAGCAGTCATACCGCCCTCGAGCTGCACTTCTTTGACCCGCAGCGGACGGTGCATGGTCTTGACATGCCCCGAAGCTGACCAGTTGCGGTCAGGGGCTAGAATGGTCACTTCACCAAGCTGCTGCATCTCTAATGCCAAAGCCAGCAAGCCGGGAGCGGTGACGCCGTCGTCATTAGTTACTAATATGTGAGTCATAATTATTTACTCTTCTGATTTGATATTCGTTATGAACAAGGTAATCGCATCGAAATGCTTTTCTGTGAAATTCCACCGCAAAGACGCCAAGAGCGCTAGTATCCAGTCAAGCATATATTGATAGTTTGTAGTAGCGAACGAGAGTTCGCCTGCGCCCGAAACGGACACTCTCGTGTCCAACTACGAACGACTAAATTACGCTTGACACGACACTAGGGTTTAACATTAAAAGTAGATACGAGTCCACCCGGAGATCAATCTCCGGGCTAGCAAAATCGGGCTTTTTCGAACGTCACATGGCCCACAAGCCCCATTCATGGGGCGGCGATTCCTAGCCGGGGTGCGGAAGTCTGCGGCTGGCTATCATCCCGTTGACCATTACATAATCTGGAAAAATTCCTTTCCTTCGCGTTCTTTGCGTCTTGGCGGTAAGCACTAAGACGAGATCGCTGAAAGCTGCGAGCGGTAATTATACCTGAGACCGACCATACAATGGTAAAATGCTCAGGTTTTCATTCATCGGTAGACACAATGCAAAAATTATTCCGCCTGAATATCGCTCAATATCCGAAAGAATTCTGGCTCTTGTTCTGGGGCATGCTGATCAGTTTTGCAGGCGTCAGTATGATCTGGCCCTATCTGATGATCTATGTCAGCGCGAGCCTGGACCTTCCCATGACAGCGACCGCCAGCCTGATGACAGTCAACGCTACGGCAGGCCTCGCGGCAACCTTCATTGCTGGCCCAATTACAGATCGGGTTGGGCGCAAAGGCGCTATGGTTGTAGGCTTACTCGTAACCGGGCTTTCCTACCTGGGCATGATCTATGCCAACACATTGATTTCTTTTGTCATTCTGATGTCCATCCGCGGCCTGGCAAACCCCCTCTTTCGGGTAGGGGCTGATGCCATGATAGCCGATCTCATCCCCCAGGGTAAACGGGCTGATGCTTACGCCCTCTCCAGGTTGAGTAAAAATGTCGGCATAGCCGTAGGCCCAGCGATCGGGGGTTTTGTCGCTGCCACATCTTATGATATTGCCTTCATCGCTGCCATGATCGGTCTGGTATCTTTTGGTTTGGTGATCGCTATATTTCTCCCCGAGACTCTTGACAAGAACGCTTTCCAAGGGGATATCACCACCCCTCCAGAAAGAGCTGGTTTTCAGCACATCATCCAAGATCGAGCATTCCTGGTTTTTATCGGCGCTTTTACGCTAACGCAAATCAGCACTTCGATTGTGTGGGTATTGCTGGCTGTTTATGGTAAAGAGAATTTCAATCTCATTGAAAGTCAATATGGTTTCATCCCCATGACCAATGCCCTAATGGTTGTGCTCTTGCAACTATATATCACGCGCATCACAAAACGCAAAGCGCCTTTGTGGATGCTCTCCCTTGGGGCTTTGATCTATGGATTCGGTGTTGGCAGCATCGCCCTGGGGGATGGTTTTTGGGATTTCTGGGGCAGCATGGTCGTGATCACTTTTGGAGAGTTGGTGCTGGTGCCCACAGCGACAACTTATGTGGCTGATCTGGCGCCCGCGGACATGCGCGGTCGTTATATGAGTGTTTTCGCGCTGACCTGGGGCGTGGCCACTGGAATTGGGCCGGTGGTGGGAGGCGTTCTCAATGATCAGATCAGCCCCCAGGCCATCTGGTATGGCGGGGGCCTCATCGGTGTCCTGGGCGCTTTATGGTTTGTGAGTCAAGCCCTGAGAGCAAAAACCATCCCTGATAAAGTCACTCAGTCCAGAACAATTTAAGCAGAACCCCCATATCGCTCAACCGATCATGCGCATAAACTTCTCCACCACATCCGGGTCGAAATGTGTCCCAGACTGCTCCTGGATATAATAGACTTATTCCCCAATAACAGAAGGAAAATTTGTACACGGACACCGCAGGCGCGCCTATGGCGACACAGATTTTCACGGATTGAAAACTAAAAGCAAGGAGTATGTCCGTGTTCGCCAACGTCGCGCAAAGCGTCCGTTATCCGTGTCCCATTTCTCACTTCGTCTATTCAGGAATAACTCTATTCTAGGGATCGGACATTTTTAGGCTCAACTCATGAAATTGTCCTTCCCGTTTCTCGAAGGCAGCTACCACCTCTGGATCGAAATGCGAACCGCTGTCTTCGGTGATGATTTCAAATGCTTTCTCATGCGGGAAAGCGGGTTTGTAAACCCGTTTCGTCCTAAGGGCATCGTAAACATCAACAACGGCCATGATCCGGGCGGCTAAGGGGATTTGTTCTCCCGCCAGGCCATCGGGATAACCGCTACCACTCCATTTTTCATGATGGGATCGGGCAATTTCAATTCCCATGTTGATGAATCCATTGCGAGGGTAGCGATCGCTAACAGCTTCCAGAGTTTGGGCACCGATCACAGTATGTGTTTTCATCATCTCAAATTCTTCTAGGGTCAATTTGCCAGGTTTGAGCAGAATCCCATCCTCGATACCCACTTTGCCAATATCGTGCAGGGGAGAGGCGTGATAAATATTTTCGTAATACTTGGGTGTGATCTGGGTTTGATATTTGGTCGTCTGACTCAATTCATCAGTCAGCAGGCGGCAGAAAACTTGCACCCGGTCGATATGCTTTCCGGTATCATCATCCCGAGACTCAGCCAATTTGGCCAGTGCGAAGATGGTGGCCATCTGAGAATCAGCGATCTCTTTGACTTGTTCCTGCACCTTTTCTTCTAAACGCAGATTAGTTTGCTCCAAGGCCATTTGCAAACTGCGCAGTTGCAAATGGGTCTCGACCCGGGCCTGGACTTCCTCAAATTGAAAGGGCTTAGTGATGTAATCGACCCCTCCGGTATTGAAGGCTCTGACTTTATCACTCGCCTCATTCAGAGCGCTGAGGAAGATGACGGGGATTTGGCTCAGGTGTGGGTCTAGCTTTAACTGCCTGCAAACTTCGTAACCGTCCATTTCTGGCATATTGATATCGAGCAAGATCAAGTCCGGGGGAATTTTCTGGGCTGCCTGGAGCGCCAAATTGCCCCGGGGAAAAGACAAAACTCGATAGTTTTGTTTACGCAACATGCTTTCTAGTAATCTCAAGTTTTCAGGGATATCATCGACCACCATGATATTGGCCTGGTTATTTTTGTTCATCATTATTACGCTCCATTCAGCAGTTGCGTTAGTTGATCATAATCATAGCGATCCACCAGGCCTATTAAAGTCTGGGCGAGATCAGGCGCCTGTGCACGGACCCGGTCGATATGTTCCCGCAGTTGATTCATATCTCCCGCTTCAAGGGCGGCGCGCATCGCCGCGCGGGTTTCAGCGCTGAAAGCCAGCAGGGACTCAGGTCTAAGTTGCCCCGTTTCAGAGGTCGCGGGCAACTCGTCATCATCTTCATAATGATATTCGCTTCCGATAGCCAACCGAATAATTTCGAAGATCTCTTCAACCTGGTAAGGCTTGCGCACTAATCCGTCAGCCTGGGAAATCTGCATATCCTCGGCGCGCTCATCTTGCAATGCGCTGGCTGTGACCAGGAAAATGGGTGTGTCCTTTCCGCGGGGGGTCTCCTTGATTTGGCGTGTGGCTTCCAGCCCGTTCAGGTTGGGCATGCGGATATCCATGAGGATAAGATCTGGCTCCCATTGTTCGAATGCCGCAATGGCTTCCAGGCCATCCCGGGCAGCCAAGGTCTCGAAACCCACCTGCGTGAGGACGCTAATCAGAAGATTGCGATTAACGTCACTATCTTCGACCACTAAGATGCGCGCTGGTGTACCCCCCGGGAGGAGGTGCTGCACTTTTTTCGATGGGCCGGATTCAGTCTCCGGTTCGGCTGCGGCGCATAGGGCGGCTTCGAATTCAAACCGGAATGTGCTGCCCAGGCCAACTTCACTGTGAATTAGGGTCACATCCCCGCCCATCATGCGGGCGAATTGACGGCTGATGGTCATCCCCAGCCCGGTTCCGCCGCTCTGTTTGCCGCTGTGGGTCTGTTCAAACTGCTCGAACACCCGGTCAAGCTCTTGGGATGCTATCCCAATACCAGTATCGATAACTTCCATGATGACCCGCATGGTTTCGTCTGAATTGGGTTCATGCCAGATTCGTAAGATGATCCCCCCTTGCTCGGTGAATTTGACGGCGTTGCCAAGGAGATTGATCAACACCTGGCGTACTTTGCCCACATCCATCTGGAGATAACGCGGTAGCTCACTGCTCTGCTCGATGGACAATTGAAGCTCTTTGTTTTTTGTTCGCAAGCGAAACATGACTTCTAGATCGGACAGTAAGGCATACAGGTCGGAGGCTTCCAATTGCAAATCGACGCGCCCCGCTTCGATCTTAGAAATTTCCAGGATATCGTTGATCAGGCCTAATAAATGCTCACCGCTGTGATGGATGATTTCGAGCGACTGGCCCTGGCCTGGTGTCAGGGCAGGGTCGCGCTGCATGAGTTGAGCGTACCCGAGGATAGCGTTCATCGGGGTGCGGATCTCATGGGACATATTGGCCAGGAATTCACTTTTGGCCTGGTTGGCAGTTTCGGCAGCAGCTTTGGCTTTTTCAAGTTCTACTTCAGCTTTCTTGCGTTTGGTAATATCCCTGAACGTAATGACCGCGCCGATAAGCTCTCTATCCTTCTGGATCGGGGTGCTAGTGTAGTATACGCTGAAGTTTGTACCGTCTTTGCGCCACAGCACCTCGTCGTCAACCTCACACCGTTGGCCATTCGTGTACGCCTTGCACATGGGACACTGCTCAACTGGGTTGGGACGTCCATCCCCATAACTGTGATGAATCATCTCGTGCATCAGTGCGCCATTCATCTCCTCCGGTTCATAACCAAGCATGTTCGTCGCCGAGGGGTTGATGAAAATCAGTCTTCCTTCACGGTCAACCCCAAAAATGCCTTCCCCGGCGGATTCGAGCAGCAAGCGACTACGTTCCTCAGCTTCGACGAGCGTCTCCTCGGTCTTCTTGCGCTCGGTGATGTCTTGTTTGACAGCAATGAAATGGAGGATCGCGCCAGTCTTGTCTAGCACCGGGGTGATGGTCATCTCCTCGGAATACAGATTGCCATCTTTGCGTCGATTGACCACCTCTCCCTGCCAAACTTGCCCGGACTTGATGGTACCCCATAAATCCCTGAAGAAATCTTCATCGTGCTGGCCTGAGTTGAGCACCCTGGGATTATTCCCCACAGCTTCTTCCAGCGTGTAACCGGTCAGACGGGTAAAGGCCGGGTTCACCCAAGCGATCGTACCGTCAGTCTCAGTGATGACAATGGCATTGGCAGCAGCTTCCAGGGCAGCATTTTGCAGCAGCATTTCCTGCTCGTTTTGTTTCTTTTGGGTAATATCCCAGCCTACAGCCTGAATTTCTACCAGCTCCCCCTTCTCGTTGAATATGCCGCGATCCGTCCAAGTTTCCCAAATTCTTTTACCGTCAGATTCGATTTTATAGTATTCATCAGTGGCAACGGGGTCCGTAGACGTTAGGGATGCCAATTTTTCTCTGAACCTGTGCTGTTCTGTCTCTAGGAGTTCGTCGATAATCCTGGTACCGATTAATTCGTCCTCTGGTTTGCCCAGTTGGCGGCAGTAACTCTCGTTAACAAAGGTGCGCGTCGTATCCGGTAGAAAACGGACCAGGAATTCGGTTTGATCGCTCACAATGGCACGGAATTTTTCCTCACTTCGTTTGAGCGCTTCCTCTGCTACTTTCCGTTCAGTGATATCCCTGCCCACGGATTGAATCTCTATCAGGTGCCCCTCTTCATCGAAAATTCCCCGTTCAGTCCACTGATACCATTTGCCTTTTCTGTCTGTACTGGCGCTGTAGTTTTCTGTGGTTACAACAGGTTGATTGGGAGAAAGAGATTTGATCCTCTTTTCGATTAAATTTTGAGCTTTTTTGGAAATCAATGGGAAGAAATTGTGATTGAGCAGTTCCTCCGCGGGCTTCTTGAATAATCCTGCATATCGTTCGTTCACGAAGGTAAGGGTTCCGTCCGGCTTCCATCGACCGATGAATTCATTCTGGTCTTCGACTACAGATCGGAAACGAGCTTCACTTTCCGCCAGTTCCGCGGTGCGCTGCTTGACACGATCCTCCAGTTCTTTGTTTAGCTTTTGGATCTCATCTTCAGCTTTCTTGCGTTCGGTGATGTCGCGGGTAATCACCACAGCCTGGATAGGACTATCTTCACTCCTTTGGAATGGGTAATAATTGACTTCTATATATCGCTTTCCCAGGGTAGGGTATTCCAGCCAGAGTTGTTCGTCGATTTCCTGACCCGCAAAACAGCGGTCGAGGCGTTCTTTGATCTCATCGACAAAACGATCTTCCCCCCATATATCGGCCACACTTTTTCCGATAATCTCGGCTTGTTTTTCGCCCAATGCCCGGCAATAGGCCTGGTTCACAGTTTTGTAAGTATAGCTTTCATCGATCAGGCTCATTAAGTCTCTGGAAGTATTGGCGATAAATGCATAGCGTTGGCGAGTCGCTTCCTGTTGCTTGCGTTCGGTGATGTCGCGCACGGTACTCTGAATATAGCGTGGTTGTCCCTGGTCATCATTCACCAGCGTTGCATTGATTTCTACTGGTATCAGCGAGCCATCTTTCCGGCGAAATAAGCGCTCATAGATTGGCAGCCTTTGTCCCGACAGCAGGTCTTCCAATTTACCCAGAGAGTCAGGATATTCCTGGGGAGCAACGGTCTGCTCAACTGACATGCCGATCAATTCTTCCAATTCATATCCCAGCATTTCAACAGCGCGCTGGTTGGCATCCAGGTGAACGCCATCTAAACCTAGGATGAAAACAGCATCATTAGAATGATTATATAAGGCAGCATATCTTTGGTTGCTTTCCTGGAGTGCTTTCGCCGCTCTCTTGTCCTCGGTGATATCCTGGACGCTGCCTTCATAATGAAGAATACACCCATCATCGTCATGCACGGCCACGGCTGAGTCCAGTTCCCAAAAGGTGCTGCCATCACTGCGGCGGCATAACACCTCGAACCCGGTCACGGTGCCGTTTTCTTCCATTATCTGCTGCCATCTGCGTTGGTCGGCCTCGTCCACATAAAGATCGGCGGTTCTGGTCGACAACATCGTCTCTTTGTCCGGATAGCTGAAGATATCCACCATGGCCTGGTTGACATCCAGAAGCCTCCCTTCAGGGGTAGAGCGGTAGAGGCCCACCGGTACGCCGTTGAAGAGCGTGCGGTAGCGAGCTTCGGAATCTTGCAGGGTGGCGAACAAGCGCGCCTGCCCGATGGCTGCAGCGGCCTGGGCAGCGAAGGTTTCAGCAAGCCGGGTATGTCCAGCGGTATAGAATCCAGGCTGCTCTTTATCCAGATTGAGCAGGCCTAAGACCCGCTCCCCCACTATCAGCGGGACTCCCAGCCAACAGCGGATATACTCGCCTCCGGGGAAAGTCACCCAATGAGGATCGGTATGGGTGTTGGCAATGATTGATGATTGGCGGGTGGTCAACATCTTATGGATATGGGGGAGCTTTGCGAGCGGGAGTGCTTCGAGCGCGGCGCCCGAGCAGCGCAAGCCCCAACGAGCAACGATCTCCAGCGTTTCACCTTCCACCAGCATCAGCGATGCGCTGTCGTATTCAATCACCCGCTTCAATTGTTCCAGGATCAGCGCCAGGGTCTCATCCAGATTGAGCGTACCGGTCAGCGCGGTGGCGGTTGTTTGCAAAGTCTCGGCCTGCTGGCGGGCAGCGCGCTCGGAAGCAAATTGGCGGATGCGCGCTAACGCCAGGGCCGCCAGTTGCCCAAAAGGCTCCAGGCTTTGGGCATCAGCGGCGCTGAAATAATCCGGGCGGTGATGCCCGAGGAAAATGATGCCAAAGGATTGATCGTCTGCCCAGATGCGAGCCGCGATCACGCTGTTCACAGCCAAATTTTTCGCCAGCATGCGCAGCGGCGCGGGGAGCTGCTCAAGATCGGTGATGAAAAGTGAGGGTTGCTGATCAATATCCCACATAGCAAACAGATCTTCGGTAACTTGATAGCCAAATGCCTGCGCAGTTTCATCATCTATGCCAAAAGCGGGGGCAATGCCGTGTACGGTTCCGTCCCGAGAATCGGATTCGGCAAAGAGGGCATGGGTAGCGCCGAAGGTCTCTGCGGCGGCTTTGGTCACAATGTCCGCCAGATCATGCAGTTCGGTGGCTTTATCAAGTTCGACGGCCAGATCATACAGCGCACGCAGCTCGTGGTCGCGCTGTTTTGCTTCATTGAATAAGCGGGCCTGTTCGATGGCAGCCGCAGCCTGGGCCGCGAAAACTTCCAATGCTGGATAATCCGTTTCTTGAATATCAAGACCCCATACAATCAGCATCCCGATTCGATTTTCCCTACTTGCCATCGGCACGTAGGCAACCGGCATATCGGGTGTAACTCCCACTAACTTAAGTATGCCCGCTAAAACTGCGCGGGGAATGGTTGAAAATCCTTTGTGCGCAACTTCAACCGCGTTGGCGACGATACCTTGCCCCTGTTCGGAAAGCCCTTCAGGCGCCCGGTTAGACGGTATGAGATATCCAAGCATGGGTATACCGGTAATTTTTTCGGCTATCGATAGGGCCTTCGACTCAATCGATGTGTATTTGACGGTTAACACATCAGGAGACTCAAAGAGGCCAATAAAACAAGTAAGCCCGATTTGCTTGAGTTCATCTCCCAAAGTCGCAAAGACTTGATCGGGATCTGTCATAGCCTGCAAATTTGCTGCAACTTTACTCAAGGAAAGAGTAAGGTTATTGGATCGGGCAAATTCCTCCGCTTTGCGCGCCAGACCATCTTCTACTTCCTTCCGTGCCTGGACATCAGCTTGAATTTCGGCTGTTCGCTCATCGACCAATTGCTCCAATTCTTGGCTTTTGATTTGGTAAGCCTGAGACTCTTTACGAGCCGTTTCTACATCATAGAGGGTGGTCAAATTTGCGAGACGCTGGGCAGATTTTTCGTTGAAGAGTTCTTCTTTTAATGCAGACATTGTTTCAAAATGGCTCAACGCGGATTGGTAGTCCCCCTGTTTTTTGTAGACATCACTAAGTGCTTGAAGGCATTGAATGATCTCAGCTTTGGCCTGCAACTCCTCAGCTAATGCCAGAGCTTCCGCAACCTGTGAGTGGGCCAGAGCATAATTTCCCAGTATTAAATTGGCTTTCCCCATCTGTAAACAACAGGTTGCTCCAGCCTTGGTAGTAAGCTGGTCAGCAAATTCGCCAGTGGTGGCGATTTCATAGGCTTGTTGGCTGTATTGAAGAGCACGCTTTGGATCGCTATGCAATAACTTCTCGCTCAATGAAATTAGGAGATCGATCTTCTCTTCTGAAACGTTTGCACTGTCGAGTTGAGATAATAATTCGTGGATATCGGTTGCCATAACTTTTCCCAAAACTTAACATTCCCTTTTGCGAATATCAGCTAGAACATACATCTAACGTAACTACCTAACGTAACTACTCAGCCCAAGTGAGAGATACCCCGAAAAAAGGGTGTGCGTGGGGGACTGCCAAAGGCACGCAAAGCGCGTCCCCCACGCACACCCTTTTTCGGGAACTTTCTCTCGATGGTTGAGCAGTTACTGTCTAACTAGATTTAACCTATTCATTTTAGCATAATAACTTGCTCGAATTAGATCTTTAATGGAAATGAAAGGGATGGGAAATCAATAACCCGGTTCCGCCCGTTGGGCGAAGGAACCGGGTTATTGATTTAACGTAGGGCTGCTTCCATCAGCGCCTGGATGCGCGGCAGCATACCAGCCGGGTCGGGGTGCAAGCCTTCGATGAGCAGGGCGCTCTCGTAGATTTGTTCGATGACAGCGGTGCTCAACTTCTCGTCAGCGGGCAGCGCGCTCAAGCGAGTCAACATGGGATGGCTGGGGTTGAGTTCCAGCACCTTTTTGGGTACTTCATAATCACGATCCATGAGACGATAGACGCGCTGCATCTCCTGATCCATGGAACCTTCTGGATCAACCAGGCGGGCGACGGAGTCGGAGAGGCGATCACTGGCGCGCACATCCGTGATGCGTTCGCCTAATTGCTCTTTGAAGCATTCGACCAGTTTTTTGAAATCTTTTTCGGGAAGCGCCTCGGGGGCAGGTTCCTCCCCAGGGGTTCCCTCAGCAACTGGGAGTTCCAGATCTGGCGCAGCCACGTTCTGAAGCTGGTAATCCCCAAACTCACGCAATCCCAACAGCATGAATGAATCCATGGGATCGGTCAATGTAATCACTTCATAACCATGCTTACGGAAGTAATCCAGGTGCGGGCTGCGAGCCACGGATCGGTCATCGTCGCCGAGGATATAGTAAATCTTATCCTGGTCGGTTTTCATGCGTTCCACGTAATCCTTGAGCGAAACCCAACTCTCGGGGTGAACGGTGGTGTGGAAGCGCACAAAGGGGTAAAGGCTCTCACGATTAGACTGCTCGGAAGCAATACCCTCCTTGATGAAGGGGCTGAAGGCCTGCCAGAACTGGGCGTACTTTTCAGGTTCTTTCTCAGCCATGGTCGTAAGCTGCTTGGTGACCTGGCCGGTAAGTATCTTCTTGATGCGCCCCATCAAGGCCGTGGCCTGGACGGTCTCGCGGGAGACATTGAGCGGCAGGTCTTCAGAGTCGACGACACCCTGAATGAAGCGGAAATAGGGCGGCAGCAGGTCGGTGGTATATTCCTGAATGAGTACCTTGCGGGCATAGAGCTTGAGACCATCCTCCTTGCGCAGGGAGAACATATTGCGCTCGGGGTTGGTTGGGATATAGAGCAGAGAGAAGATGCGCAGGGGAGCGTCAGCTACAAAATGAACGCGGGTGATAGGGTCTTCGAAATCCAGGGTGAGGTGCTTGTAGAATTCGTTGTATTCACCGTTTTCTACCTCACGCGGGGCCTGTCGCCAGATGGCTGTCTGGCGGTTGGTCTGCTCTTCTGCGTCTCCAACGTAGATGGGGAAACGCACATAATCAGAGTGCTTTTTGATGATATCTCGCAGGCGGCTTTCGTTGGCGAACTCTTCGGTATCTTCTTTGAGTTTGATCTCGATAGTTGTGCCGCGATGCTCTTTTTCAGCAGCCTCGACTGTGAAAGTATCTTCCCCGGTGGCGTACCAGGTGGCGGTTTTGGCACGGGGCTTAAAGGAACGTGAAGTCACCCGCACCCACTCGGCTACCATGAATACAGAGTAAAAGCCAACCCCAAACTGCCCGATAACATCAGCGAGCTGCTGTTGGTCTACTCCCTCATCGGTCGCATTCAGGAAAGCTTGGGCGCCAGACTGTGCAATCGTGCCCAGGTTTGTGGTCAGCTCATCACGGGTCATCCCAACGCCAGTGTCGCTGATGGTGATGATTTTTTCATCTTCATCGACGCTCAAACAGATGGCCAATTCCACATCAGGATCAAGCACACTACGGTCCGTAAGCATCACGAAATCCATCTGGGTGAGGGCGTCTGAGGCGTTCGAGATCAGCTCGCGCAGGAATATTTCGCGGTCTGTATAGAGAGAGTGGATGAGAATATCAAGCAGTTGTTTGATTTCGGCTTTGAAGGCGATGGGTTTGTTTTCAGCCATTACTTCCTCCTGAGAGTGCATTTTTATTAGGAAACCAGGAATGCAGGAACAACCTTCGGTTTCCCAAATTCCTGGTTCATGTACAAACTATTAAAGTTTTACCGCAAAAGTGTTAGAAGGATGTAAGAATAGGGGTATTCTGCTTCACAAAATAAAACAGGTATGTGTGTCCGCGGCCACGCATACCTGTTTTTCTGGTTCTTCGCCATTTGGTATTTATTCTGTAAGCATATTGCGCAGGACTGTGTGCAGGATGCCTCCATTGCGATAGTATTCCACCTCGATGGCGGTATCCAGACGCACATCAACCTGGAATTCGACGGCAGAGCCATCTTCTTTGGTCGCTCGCACAGTGACTTCGCTCTGGTGTTTGATATCGTTGTTCAAGCCCAGGATATCGAAAGCTTCCTGGCCGGTGAGAGCTAAACGATCAGCGCTTTGACCTTCCTTGAATTGCAGCGGCAGCACACCCATCCCAACCAGATTTGAACGATGGATACGCTCGTAGGATTCAGCAATCACCGCCTTGACCCCTAAAAGCAGAGTCCCTTTGGCGGCCCAGTCGCGGCTGGAGCCGGTGCCATATTGTTTGCCTGCGAGGACAACCAACGGAGTCCCAGCTTCTTGATACTTCTTCGAAGTCTTGAAGATGCTCATCTGCTCACCGCCGGGCATGTGGACTGTGTAACTTCCCTCGGTCCCGGGCACAAGCTGGTTCTTCAGACGGATATTGCCAAAAGTGCCCCGGGTCATCACGCGGTCGTTACCTCTACGAGAACCAAAGGAGTTGAAGTCGCGCGCTTTCACATTCCTTCCAATCAGATACTGACCGGCTGGGCCATCGGGGGGGATCGCCCCTGCTGGGGAGATATGATCTGTGGTGATCGAATCTCCAAGCAGGGCTAAAACACGCGCACCCTTGATCTCCTCTATATCGGGGACTTCGGGTGTCAGATCGACAAAGAATGGCGGCTCTTGAATGTAGGTTGAATCTTCATCCCAGGAATAGACATCACCGCCGCCAGCCTCGATCTTATTCCAGATCTCATTGCCATCGAAAACGTCGGCATATTGACGTTTGAACATCTCGGGGGTGACATTGCTGGCGATGGTGTCCAGAATGTCATCGGAACTGGGCCAGATATCTCGCAAGTACACAGGCTGACCATCTTTATCACTTCCCAAGGGATCAGCGTTCAGGTCGATGTCTACTGTGCCGGCCAGGGCATAGGCCACCACCAACGGCGGGGAAGCCAGGTAATTGGCGCGCACATGCGGGCTGATACGTCCCTCGAAGTTGCGGTTTCCAGAGAGTACTGCTGCGGCGACGAGATCCGCTTCGTTGATGCCGCGCACGATCTCACTGGACAGCGGTCCAGAGTTACCAATGCAAGTGGTGCAGCCATACCCCACCACATTGAAACCCAACCTGGCCAACGGCTCTAATAATTTCGATTGACTCAGGTATTCTGTTACCACCCGGGAACCTGGGGCCAGGCTGGTTTTGACATAGGGTTTGACTTCCAATCCTAGCTCAACCGCCTTCTTAGCTACCAAACCAGCTCCAATCATCACCGAGGGATTGGATGTATTCGTACAAGAAGTGATCGCGGCGATCACTACCGCGCCATGGCCCATCTCTTCTGTGGAGCCATTTGTGCCAATGGAGATTTTGGTTTCAACCGCTTCTTCGTCCAGGGCAAAACCGCGCTCGGCCACAGGTTTTCTCAGGGCGGCCTGGAAAGCAGCTTTCATATCTTTCAGCGCGACACGATGGTGCGGCAGCGTTGGACCAGCCAGATTGGGTTCAACGGATCCAAGTTCCAGTTCCAGGGTATCTGTATATTGCGGGTCAGGAGTGTCTGGAGTACGGAAAAGACGCTGCTCTTTGAGATACATCTCCACGCGTTCGATAACCTCATCTGAGCGGCCTGTCAGGCGCAGATAACGCAGGGTTTCATCGTCTACAGGGAAGAAGCCCATGGTTGCGCCATACTCTGGGGCCATGTTGGCAATGGTCGCCCGGTCAGGCAGGGAGAGCACATCCAGCCCCGGGCCGTAGAATTCCACGAACTTGCCGACCACGCCCTTCTCACGCAGCATCTGCACAATGAGCAGCACCAGATCGGTGGCGGTGATGCCATCCTGCATCTTGCCAAATAATTTAAAACCGATCACATCTGGAGTCAGCATATCGATTTGCTGGCCGAGGATAGCCGCTTCAGCTTCGATGCCGCCAACCCCCCATCCAACAACCCCCAAGCCATTAATCATGGTTGTGTGCGAGTCTGTGCCCACGAGTGTATCGGGGAAAGCAATCCGCTCACCATCAATTTCTTTTTTCAAGACCACATCGGCAAGATATTCCAGGTTGACCTGATGAATGATGCCCGTGGCTGGCGGCACCACCCGGAAATTATCGAAGGCTTTTTGCCCCCAGTGCAGGAACTCATACCGTTCACGATTGCGCTGGAATTCAAGTTCAGCATTTCTACGCAAGGAATCGGAGTCAGCAAAGAAATCCACCTGAACAGAGTGATCGATGACCAAATCTACATTGACCAGCGGATTGATCTTCTTGGGGTCGCCACCCAAGCGGGCCATCGCCGACCGCATAGCAGCCAGGTCAACCACGGCGGGCACACCAGTAAAATCTTGCATGACCACGCGGCCCGGACGGAAAGGCAACACAGGGCGTTTGTCAGCCTGTGGTGTCCAACCTGCTAAGTTTTCTACATCTTGCCTGGTGATTGCCCGCTCGTCACACTGCCGCAAGACAGACTCTAACATCACGCGGATCGAAAAGGGCAAACGATCCAGTTTCGTGAGGCCTGCTTTTTCTAATTTATCCAACCGGTAAATCACATAGCGCCCATGGGAAGTAGACAACCAACCACGGGCTCCAAAATAATCTTGTGCCATCATAAAATCTCCTCTGTTCAGATTTGCGGTGGGAATTATAGCACTATGCAACTGCACACCCTTTTTCGGGGCGTCTCGCCTTTAGCCTGAGTAGTTCGACAATGTCAAGTTGCACTACCGAAGGAAAAATTACTCAGAAATTGGGGTGTGCGGGCGGGGTGTACACCCTGCCCGCACACCCCAATTTCTGATTTTCTCGCTAAGCTGACATTGTCGAAGCAGTTATATTCGAATCAGGTATCTTCGTAAACTTTCAGGAAATCATCCCTCGAAATACCTGCCTGAGAAAGGATGGTTCGAAGTGTTGAGCCTTTGATGCGAGAATGATTTGGCATGGTCAACGGAGTACGGGACCCATCTGAGTTCTCACGCATCATCGAAATATGATTACCCGCTCGCACGATCCGGAAACCAAGCTGTTTAAAAGATTTGATGACGCGTTTTATGGGTGCGTCAACAGGGAATTTTGGCATTAAATAATAACCCCAGCTTCAGCAACAAAGGCATCTAACACGAGTTTATCAGCCTCAAAAACATCCTGCCCAAACGTCTCAATATGAAACTTTATAGCTGATTTCACGTCTGCCAGGGCTTCTTCATAAGTATCACCCTGCCCTACTACCACACCTTTAAGACCTAAAGGATATGCCACGTAGTTATCAGGGTATTTTTCAACGATGATTTTATAATTCTTTACCATCATTACCTCCAACAATCCACTAAGGATTATACCGCCTCACAATGGCATCCGCCGCGCGCCACGCGGGTCATTCCTTTAACATTTTGGATATAAAAAATGTCTGCGATGTGCGGGCATCCCAGTTTTATGAACTTAAACCATTTGCTCGATAGGACGATTTAGCCAGGCTTCGGCTTCTTCTCTATCTTCAAAGATACCCATGCGCACCCCGCCGCCAGGGGTGTTGTCGAAGATTTTTTGCATGGCCGAACGCACTGCATCGTTCGCGACGACTGCCGCCAGCCGGATGTTGCGTGTGGAAGGATCATTGTTCAATTCAATCGCCATTTGAATGGCCTCATCAGAGAGCCTTTCAACCTTGCGCAAGTCGTAAAGATTGCGCACAAGTCGGTCAGAGCCAATCAGGTGCTCCTCCGCAAATTTGTGCCAATGTCCTAAAGTCTCGTGCGTGATATCCGTGAAGATCAAATTCATGCCGCCATCCTCGCGGCGTTCAGCAGTAAAGCCGATCTTAGGATCCGGGGTGAAGTATAGGGGTTTTTGATTATCTTCCGTCATTATGCGACTCCTTATTTATTTCGGGTGTGTTTCGTTTCGGTTGAAGATGTCCTTGTGTATTGCGTATTCGGGAAGACTTACGAAATATACCGTAGTTTGACAATGTCACATTTCAAGCAAGAAACTCGAAATTTGGGGGTACGAGCGGGGTGGAACCCCGCTCGTACCCCCAAATTTCGGAGCTTTCCGCGAATGTGACATTGTCAAGGTAGGCAATACGGTCACTTTTTACCTCATTTGAAACGCATCCATTAATTGCTGTATACCGATTTTACCAAATTCAAGTGGAAAATTCTAAAGATCAGGTTAGCTCATTCAAAGCATCGGCTGGATACTTCGCTGGTAAAACATCAGCGACACGTTGGCACTGCTCCTGATCTAAGGTGACTAAATCACATCCAAAACGTGCAGCAGTCGCTGCATAGACTGCATCGCTGCCTCGTAAACGATAATTTGCAGCAATGTCAACTGCTTGCTGGGATAGAGTCATATCCAGGGGTATCCAGATCATGTGGGGTAATTCCGCTAAGGTGGCTGCGAAATCTCTGGCCAATTGCGCCTCACCTCGACCGCGGCTTATTGCAGCAGCGACTTCCGATAAGAGCAGGGTTGGTACAATAATAGGCATGGCGTTCTCTTGCAACAGAGCCAAGAACTGATTGCTGATTTCATGACCAGCCTCATACGGATTGAAGGCATTCAAGAAAACACTGGCATCGACAGTATGAGTACTTGCCATAGAACTACCTCACCGCCTCGTTTCCGAGAGAATTTCAACAGCACTTTTTTCTGATTGCCATTCTCTTCCGATTTCTTCACCCAATCTTTTCAACTCTTCCCAGGCTGACCCAGAGTTTTCATTTTGAATCGTGTGCGCGGGAGCAGGAGCCTCGGTGCTTTCCAGCGGCATAAGAATCGCCACTGGACGGCCTCGATGAGTTACGACATAACGGGCGCGTTTCTCCCGCACCGTTCGAACAATCTCCGATGCACGAGCTTTTAATTCACGGATACCGATATCTGGCATAACCAACCTCTAGAACTAATGTAGTCACAAATGTAACTACATTGTACCACAGAACAGTAAATTCCTACTACAGAATTTCGGCATTCGGGGTTCGGTGCAAATACATCCCCTTACCCGGCGCGCCAAGCCATTCTTCCCCATCGATGATCAATTCTCCGCGTAAATAAACCTTCTCAGGATACCCCTTCAACTCCCAGCCCTCATACAGACTGTAATCCGTGCGCTGATGAGACATCGCTACCCCATAGTCTACAACCCGTTCGGGATCCCAGATGACAATATCAGCATCAGAACCTGGGAGGAGCGCGCCCTTTCGGGGATATAGCCCAAATATCTTGGCTGGGTTCGTGCTCATCATAGCTACGAATTGATTCGGGGTAATGCGCCCCTTGACGACACCTTCAGTCCACAAGATTGGCATACGATCCTGGATACCTGGCAAACCATTGGGAATTTTAGTGAAATCCTGAGCGCCAAGCTCCTTACCAGGGATGGCGATTTCCTCCTCTTCATAAAGAATTGGTTTCGTGCCGTCGAAGAAGAACGGACAGTGATCCGTGCCCATCACCTGGATCGTACCATCCGCAATGCCATCCCACAGCCGGGCATTATCAGCCTCGGTGCGCATTGGCGGGGAACAGATCCACTTGGCGCCATCTGCGCGGCGCAGATGATCTTCAGTGAAGAACAGGTATTGAGAGCAGGTTTCCCCCATCACCTTGATGCCGCGTTGGCGGGCGTAATGCAGCATATCCACTTCGCCAGCCACGTTCATATGGACAAGGTATAACGGCGCGCCCGTCTCCGCAGCGAGGGCGAAACCGCGTAAAGCAGCCTCTACCGCTCCCCAGGCAGGTCTTGTGCGGGCGTGCCATTCTGGAGTAGTGTGCCCTGCGGCCAGGGTTTCTTCAACCAGCACATCGATCACATCCCCATTTTCGGCGTGCAGCATGGTCAACATGCCATGATCTTTGGCTATGCGCATCGCCTGAAAGATGTCGCCATCCGGCAGGCGCAAGCGACCATTGTAGGCGGTAAAGACCTTCAACGTAGTGATCCCCATCTCCACAAGAGAGGGAATTTCGCGTCCTACCTGTTCATCAAAGTGAGTCAGGTTCATATGAAAGCCGTAGTCTATGGCGGCTATCTCAGCCTTACGCCGCCAAATATCCACCGAATGAGCAAAGCCTTGCGGCTCCTGCACAACGAAATCCAGCGCGGTTGTTGTTCCCCCAAAAGCGGCGGCCTTGTGACCGGTATAGTGATCATCGGATGAGATCGTATCGAACATCGGTAAAGCCAGGTGGACGTGAGGGTCAATGCCGCCAGGCATGATCAACTTGCCGGAAGCATCGATGATCTCTGCATCTTGAACATCCAACTCTTGACCAATAGCGGCGATCTTCTCCCCTTGAACAAGAATATCAGCGGTGAAGGTTTCGGAGGCAGTAATCAGGGTTCCGGATTTTATGAGGGTTGTTGTTGACATGGTTTACTCCAAAATGATATAAGGGATCATAGGGATCAAAGGAACCAGAGGAGCCAAAAGCTACTTCTTATTTTCCACGGATTTAATCAGACGAGAGAGCAAGAAGCCAACTTCAGCACGTAGAGATTCGGCCTCATCATATTCATCCTGAGAAAGATAATCCAGATCAAAAGCCAAGATCAGAAAGTATTCTTCTTCAGCCAGAGAACCTTGGGCAATACGCAGATGACGCAAAAATTGAGCACTGCTTCCAAGAGCATAACCTTCAGCAATGTTTGCCGGAACAGATGCAGATGCACGGCGAATTTGAGAAGTCAATCCAAACATCTCACGTTTAGGGATACTCTCCGAATGCTTATAAACCAGCAAAGTCAACTCGTGAGCACGTTTCCAAACATTCAGCTTACGAAATCCTTTATCGCCACGATCCTTCATAATCCTACCCTCCTCACATCAAAATATTGCCCGGTTCTGGCTCATCTGGTTTTTCTGGCTCTTCTGGTTCATTTGGTACATCTGGTTCTTCTGTCACATCTGGCTCTTCTGGCTCCTTTGCCCCATACCCCTCCCCAAGCTCCTTTATCCCCAACAACATCGCTAACACCTCAGGCGGCATATCAACATCCGGCACTTCATACGTCTGCTCCTGGTTCACGCGCTCACGCAGGGCACGCCAGAGCAGCTTGCGCTCTTCAGAGTGAACGACCAGATCGTTGATCGTTTCTGCTCGAAGCAGGTATTCCCCGGTTGTATAGAGAAACGTGACTCGCTTCCAGCGTTCAGCCTTTATGGGTTGCGGGAGTGCAATCAGTGGGTCAAGCTGAATCTTGAAGTACTCCTCACCAGCTCTAGGATGATCAGATTCGTCACGCAACAATTCAGCTCTTGTAGTCAGCTCATGACCGCGCACAGGCGCAACATATTCAATACACCATTTATGCTCACCAAAAGAAGCCGGTTGGTAAAAAGCCAGGTAATCCACAGCCACAACTTTGGGCGCGGTGGCTAGCGGAATGCGGTACCACCCCAAAACACGCGCCATCTCCAGGTCACGCTGAGAGGGGATGAACGTGACCAAAATCAAGGAAGTCGGATCCGGTAAGTGCATAGCACACCCCTGTAACTAAAAGTATCCTGATGACACCCTTTCAGGTGTAACATCAGGATACTCGATTTTGAATAAGCTTTCAATAGCTCCTAGATCAAGCCAACCTTCTCGTTGAATTTCTCGATCAGTTCATCCATCTCTGGGACCTGCTTCTGGAAGTCGGTCCAGTAATCGCGTCCGTACCACTGCTCCTGGATCTCATCATAGGTGCGGCCCTGCTGCTCGACCCAGGTGAAGTACTTGAGTTGATGCACGCGGCGGCGGTCTTCATAGCGCAGTTCGAGCAGGTTATCGGTTGACTCGCCTTGCAGCCAACGGGCAAAATCAGCGGCGGCATCGATCTCCGAATATTCGCCGTACTCATCATGCATTTCTGTCAGACGGCTCTGGTAGAGATCCATCGAGTCGGTCAATACCGTGAGCATAATATCCTCTTCGCCCATTTCGTAGTACTTGGCAGCTTTGATCGCCGAAAGCACATTAGAGATACCAGAGAAACCAAGCAAGTCAAGTTGGCTTACAATACCTTCGGGCACGCCCTGTTTGACCAGGTATTCACGACCTACAGGCTCATTGAACAAGCGAGCAAGGTTGATAACTGCATTATCGTCAATGGCAACCAGCATATCGGTATTCTTGGAGTTGTGTATCCAGGGCACGTGCTTATCGCCGATACCCTCGATTCGGTGAGCGCCGTAGCCATTCTCGAGCAGCGTGGGACATTGAAGCGCTTCGCTGGCGATGACTTTGCTGCCTGGGAAGATCTGTTTCAAATAATCCCCACTGGCAATCGTCCCTGCTGAGCCGGTGGCCGAGGCCAGACCGCGGTATTTGTCTCTCGGCCCCAGAACTTCCTTTAGCACTTCTTCCATGGCATGACCAGTAATCTCATAATGCCATAGATAGTTGCCGAACTCCTCGAACTGGTTGAAGATCATCAGATCTTCACCGGTGGCGCGCAGTTCCCAGCATTTATCGAAAATCTCTTTTACATTGGATTCGCTTCCGGGAGTTTTGATGGTTTCACCTGCAATATTGGCCAACCAATCAAAACGCTCCTGGCTCATCTCTTCGGGGAGGATAGCAATGGACTCACAGGCTAATAGGGCCGAGTCGTAGGCTCCACCGCGGCAATAATTACCCGTGGAAGGCCAGACTGCCTTTTGGGTGGTGGGGTCGAACTGACCTGTAACCAGGCGTGGTGCGAGACACCCGAAGGCGGCACCCACCTTATGGGATCCAGTGGGGAACCACTTGCCAACCAGAACAATGATTCGGGCAGGCACACCCGTCAGGCTGGAGGGCAGCTCCAAATAATTCACATCCCCGAATCCGCCGCCGCTGGCCTTCGGTTCGTTATGCCAGGTGATGCGAAATAAGTTACGGGGATGCACATCCCAAAGGCCTATCGAAGCCAGTTCTTCTTTGAACTTATCCGGGATCAACGCCGGATCTTTCATCTGCGCAAAGGTTGGGATGATAATATCCCGATCTCGAGCACGCTCTACAGATCGCGCAAGACGGTCTTCCAAAACAGTCAAATCAATCGTGTACATAGGGGACTCTCCGAGGTAATTTAGACTAATAAAAAAGTAAAAATCTCAGTTGTCAGACAACTTGATTATATCGCGGGCTGCGAGAGGAGGCTAGAGGAAAAGGTTCAATTGCAGGGCAATCGCATTTAGACACTTTATAGATAATGCGGCAGTTGCCCCGTAGGGGCGCACGCCATAGGCGGAACTGCACCAACATTTGCGAAGTCGCCCTTCGGCGACTGGAATTCAACCTGCGCGCCTTGCGGGCCTCCGGCCAGGCAGGTTTCGCAACTGTTGCTGCGACTTTCAGTCGCCGAGATCGGAGCTAACAATCCATATGCGATTGCCCTGGGTTCAATTGTCACCGGAGGGCGCTTCGCTAACGATATAGAGCGGCCGCCCTTTGGCCTCGTCGTACAGACGGCCAACATATTCACCCAGGATGCCCAGGGATATTAACTGGACTCCCCCCAGGAAGAGGACCGCGATCAATGTTGAAGCCTGCCCAAAGAAAGCCTGTGAACCTGCCAGGCGCATGGCGATAACCACAGGGATAACAAGGATGCTTATCCCCGCAGAAATAAAGCCCAAATACATGGCCATCTGCAATGGGAAATATGAAAAGCTGGTGATAGCATCGGTGGCGAACTTGAGCATTTTCTTTAAGGGGTATTTGGTTTCACCGGCAAAACGGGCAGCGCGTTTGTACTCCACACCAGTCTGCTTGAATCCCACCCAAACGGACATGCCTCGCAAGAAACGATGCCGTTCGCGCATCTGGCCCATCACATCGACCACCTTGCGATCCAAGAGGCGGAAATCGCCGGTATCGAGCGGGATATCCACATCGGTGATGCGATAGATCAGGCGATAAAACAGGGAAGCGGTGAACTCCTTGAACCAGGTCTCCCCCTCCCGCTCGGAACGAACTGCATAAACGACTTCATATCCCTGACGCCATTTGGCGATCATCTCCAGGATCACTTCGGGGGGATCTTGTAAATCAGCATCGATGATCACAACGGCTTCGCCGCGGCTGTAATCCAAACCGGCGGTGACCGCGATCTGGTGTCCAAAATTGCGGGCGAAGATCACCGGCCGCACGCGCTGATCGGCAGCAGCCAACTCTCGGATCAGATCAGCGGAGCCATCCGTGGAGCCATCATCGACCATCACTAATTCCCAGGGCTTATCGGCGTTATCCATCACTTCACATATGCGCCGGTACAACTCGGGAATATTCTCAACTTCGTTAAATATGGGAGCAATAATTGTATAAGCTGGCGTCATCATTTTCTACTTTCTTCGTACCATTCGGCCTCAGACTGAGAGATCGAAAAAATGGGTGTGCGTGGGGGGTGTACGCCCCCCACGCACACCCATTTTTTCGGAATTCCTCGCTATGAGAGCTACCTTTCTTCGGGGTTTTCTTCTATTTCATCAGGGAATGGAGGCAATCCAAGCGCCCGGCGACGCAGATACTTGCCAATCTCCCAGAATGTCAACAGCGCTGGCACTGCCAAAAATGCCGCCAAAGCGCCATGGAATACCAAAGCCCCAATAACAACCACGAAAACAATGCCGGGATGAACATGAACCGTTCGTCCGACGATGATGGGACGCAGCCAGATATTTTTTATACCGGTAAGGATCATATAAAGAATGAACACCACCACCGCAAACCAGAATTTCGACATATCGAGGAAGTTGGAACCTTCCAGCAACGCCACCAAAACAGACAGCACGCCAGATACGACAGCGCCAATCTCATGGACAAAGCTGGTCAGCCCGGTGAAGAGTCCCAGAAATATAGCGCCGGGCAATCCTATCGCCAACCAGGCCACAGAGTCCATCAAACCAACAGCAAACATAAAAGCCAGTTGGCTGCGCATATAATCAGACCAGATATAACTCAGACGGGTGAGGATTTGACGCACATCCTCGCGATGCGACTCTGGAGCCAGGCGTACAATGGTTTCCCCCAGGCGATGTCCATCTTGCAAAAAGTAATAAAAACTTACCAGGATGACCAACACCCACATGAAGTTCTTGGTCAAAAATCCCACGATAGCGAAAGCGCTCTCCGCAAAAGGAGTGAACATATCCGTTGATATGACAGGGATTTCCGGAAGAAACTCTCCCCAGGTAAACGTCCAATTCATGAAATGAGCTGTTGTATCAAGCAACTCCCCGTAATGGGTAATCAAGGATTCTAGATTTTGAGATAATATGCGGATCTGATTTACAGCTGTGGGCACAATGATCACTGGTGTCGACACCATGAGAACCAGAGCTAATATATACACAATCACCACCGCTGCACGGTGGGAGAGGCGAGTGCGGACAGATAAGAATCTGACGACAGGATAGAGCAAATAGGCCAGGATGGCCGCAATGGCAACCGGGTTGATCACAGCTCTGAAATACCAGACCAGACCAACCAGGATTACGATCAAGCCCACCAAGGCAAGATAGCGTGATTCTTTACTCCATACTCTTTGCTGATCCATAAAAAACCAAAATCAAAACGCTAAGAACACTAAGGTTCACGAAGGTTTTTGATCTGTCTGTATTAGCCAAGAGTGGCTCGAACTACCACTCAAGTTGTCATTCCGAACGAAGTGAGGAATCCCCACAACGCGGTTTGGTTTTCCACCTGCACAGGTACATTCGATGTTTAGATTCAGGGATTCTTCACTCCGCTGCGCTCCGTTCAGAATGACAAGTGTATAAGGTTATGTTGACAACTACAGTTTTTTGTTCTTTCTTAGTGTTTCTTTGTGTCCTTCGTGGTAGATACTACAACCGATGTTACAACAAGCGCCTTACGGCCTCCAGAGTTGGCTCGATGATTGGGGCTTCGCCCGCAGCCTGCATGGCGGCTTTGACATCTTTGAGTCCGCTGCCAGTGTTCATCACAACCACGGGATCATCCGGACCGATCAAGCCATCGTTGACTGCTTTGACTAATCCGGCGTAGGAGGTTGCGCCAGCCGGTTCGGCAAAGATACCAACTTTGCCCAGCTCAGCGATAGCAGCAATGATCTCATCATCGGGGACGGTTATATAAGCCCCGCCGGTTTGGGTGGCAGCTCGCAAGGCGCGCAGGCCATCTCGGGGCATATCCACAGAGATGCTGTCGGCGCGGGTGGTGGCGCTGACAGGTTTGATCTCCTCAGTGCCAGCATTGAAGGCATTAGCTATCGCAGAGGACTCGGTTGACTGCACGCCGAAGATACGCGGCATACTTTCGATCAGGCCAAGTTCGAGCAGGTCCTTGAAACCTTTGTGGATACCTGAAATGATATTGCCGTCGCCCACTGAAACGAAGATTGATAGAGGGTATTGGATATTGGGTATTGAATCTCTAATATCTAATATCTGATCTCTAATCACTTGTTCCCAAATCTCAAACGCGGCGGTCTTCTTGCCTTCAGCAGTAAAAGGGTTATAGCCCGTATTGCGACAGTACCAGCCAAATTCTTGGGAGGCCTGTACAGAGAGATCGAAGGCGGCGTCATAATTGCCATCTACCAGCAAAACTTTGGCGCCGAAGATTTGCAGTTGGGCGATTTTGGCGGGTGGTGCGGTCTTAGGGGCAAAGATGACTGCTTTGTGTCCTACGGCCGCGGCCATGCCTGCCAGAGCTGCTCCAGCATTGCCGGTGGAGGCGGTCACTACGATTTCAGCGTCAATTTCGCGGGCGCGGGCCATCAGCACAGCACTGGCACGGTCTTTGAACGAAGCAGTGGGATTGCCGCTCTCATCTTTGATGTAGAGATGGCGCAGGCCGAGTTTCTCCGCCAGGGGAGCAGGGGAAAACACAGGGGTCCAGCCAGCAGCCCGAAGGGTGGTCGCTTTTCCACCGGGGTCAGGGACAGGTAATAGGGGCAGGTAACGCCACAGAGATGGCTCATCCTTCAAGATCAGATCATCCACAGATAATTTTTTGATAGCCTCATAATCCAAGATTACATCAAGGTTTCCGCCATCTTTCGGGCATGTATATGTTACTTCATCAGTCCCGTATTCTGTTTCGCATACGGAACATCGATAACCAATAAATTTACTCATGCAGTTTGTGCTCCTATATTTTGATCAATTTTTCAGGCGTGAGAGGCAATGATTTCACCCGCACGCCAACCGCATCGTATACAGCGTTCGCTACGGCAGGCGCAGTGGGGACGAGGGGAATTTCTCCGATGCCCTTAGCGCCATAGGGACCGCTGGCTTCGGGAACCTCAAGGATTATGATTTCATAATTCAAGGGCACATCTTTGGTTGTGGGGATCAAATATTCAGTAAAACTATCCACCCACTGCTGATGCTCTTTGAGAGGCATCTCCTCGTAGAGCGCATAACCCAGGCCAGTAGCTACGGCGCCTTCGATCTGGCCCTCCACAGCCGGCTTACTGATTACTCTGCCCACATCATGGATGGCCACCAAATGGGTAACATCAACATTTCCAATCTCAGGATCGACTTCTACGCGAACAATTTGAGCGCCAAAACAAAATATCACGTGGGGCATGCCAATCGGCAAATGCTGTGGCGTAGTTTCTTCGGGATAAGGAAAGCTAAAAGTTGACTCACACTGGAGCGTGCGGCCATCATCAGCCACCCGGCTGGCAATTTCTGCCGCATCGACTTTTTGACCATCGGGGCAGACAACTCTCCCCACCTGATAGGATAATTGCTCTCGAGGGAAATTCATCATCCTGGCAGCCTCATCCAACAACTGCTGAATCAGGCGGTCAGCAGCGTCTATCAAGGCATTGCCGACCATATAAGTCATGCGCGAGGCGCAGGTCACGTTCCCGTTGGGCGAGGTCAGGGTATCCAGCGGGATGGTTTTCACAACTTCATACGGCAAACCCAGCGCTTCAGCAGTAACCTGTTCAGCAGCCATCGCCAACCCCTGGCCCATATCTGGCGAGCCGAGATGCACATACACATCACCATCTGGACTCCACTCAAGGCGGTGGGTCGAATCATCGGGGACTTTGGCCCCCAATCCCATAGATTGGGCGGCCAGGGCCATACCAACCCCAACGGTTTTACCTGGGGCAGGCTCTATTTGTGAGAAACGTTTGATGATAGCTTCGGCCTGATCCAGGCAGATCGGCAAACTGTTTGCAGTGTCGTTTACCACAACTCCGGTAAACATTTTATCGCCCGGGCGAAGCATATTTTTTCGCCTCAGGGCAAGGGGATGCATATCTAATTCCGCAGCCAGCATATCCAACATACTTTCAAGCGCAAAGTGGGATTGAGGGCTGCCAAAGCCGCGCATCGCGCCTGATAATGGGCTATTGGTATAAGCAACAAAAGTCTCGAAGTGTACATTCGGAATGCGATACGATCCTGCCAAGGTTTCGGTGAAAATAATACCCACCGCAGGCCCGTAAGAGGCATAAGCCCCCGTGTCCATGTGGGACATGGCTCGCAACGCGACGAGTGTGCCATCTCGCTTGGCTCCAAGCTTCATCTTGATCAGGGCTGGGTGCCGCTTAGGATGCGCCAGGAAGGATTCATTCCGAGTATTGACAATACGTACAGCGCCCCTCACTGCCCAGGCGCTCAGCGCAGCCAGGATCGCCAGGCTTGAGTCTTCTTTGCCGCCAAAAGCGCCGCCTATGACGGCACTTTTTACCTGCACCTTCTCGACCGGTAAATCTAATGCATCAGCAATGAAAACCTGGTCGGTAAAGGGATGCTGGGAACTTACCCAAACAGTAATCAAACCATCCTCGTTCCAGCGCGCCAGCGAGTTTTCAGGCTCCATATAGGCCGGTGATATGCGCGGCACAGAGAAAGTATTTTCAAGAACCACATCCGCTTCAGCAAATCCGGCCTCGATATCGCCATCCTGGATATCAAACTGGGCGGCCAGATTGCCTTCTGGGTGCAGCCGAGGCCCCCCAGGCTTCAGGGATTGCCCAGGGTCGAAAACCGGCTCAAGGGGTTCATACTCAACCTTTACCAATTCACTGGCCATGCGGGCAGTTTCCAGATTATCCGCAATTACGATGGCGACTGGTTCGCCAAGATGTCGAACGATGTCAATCGCCAGGGAGGGTTGGTCCTGTAGAAGGGGACCAAAGATCTTATTCCCTGGGATATCTTCAGCAGCCAGCACGCGCAATACGCCTGGAATATTTTGGGCTGCACTTTTATTTATACCCAAGATTCGCCCATAATGAAGCGGCGAACGCACAATGACAGCATGGCAAAGATCGGTCAGGGGAATATCCGCGACGTATTGGGCCGCGCCGGTCACTTTATCCCAGGCATCTTTGCGCAGTTCTGATTTGCCAAGCGTCAGGGTTTCCTCAGTCATGGCTCATCTCCTCGGTTGCTGCTCTGCAGCAATGCGCACGGCATCGACGATCTTGACATAGCCAGTGCATCGGCAGAGATTGCCGGACAAGCCCTCACGGATATCTTCATCGCTTGGGTGAGGGTTTTCATTCAGTAAAGCTTTGGAAGCCATGATTACACCTGGGGTGCAGTAACCACACTGAACTGCGCCCACTTCTACAAATGCCCGCTGTAAGGGATGCAGATCACCATTACCTGATAATCCCTCAATTGTCTCAATCGAGCAGCCTTGAACCTGCCCAATAAACACCAGACACGAGTTTACCGCTTTGCCATCCATGATCACCGTGCAAGCGCCGCATTCCCCCTCACCACCGCAGGCGTCCTTGGCACCGGTCAAGCCCAGGTCTTGGCGCAACACTTCCAGCAGGGTGCGATTGGGCGCGCTGCTAAGAGTGACCTCGTGCCCATTGATTTCAAAAGTTGCCTGGATCGATTTCACACCAATCTCCCTCTAGCTTCGGCTGCGGCCTGTTCAAGAACTCGACGAGCCAAAACGATGGCTGCGTGTCTACGATACTCCGCTGTCGAGCGCACATCGCTGATCGGGGATATGTCCTCCGCGCAGGCTTCAGCGGCCCGGCTGACGACCTCTGGAGTTGGTTCGTGCCCGATAAGCGCCGATTCAGCCTTTGGGCTGCGTACAACCGTTGAGGCCACAGACCCTAAGGCCAGTCTGGTATCCGAGACTTTCCCGGACGCATCTAACACAATCGCGGCTGCAACACTGACCACCGCAATCGCCATGCCATTGCGCACCCCCAACTTCTGGAAAGCACCCCCCCAAGCGCCCTGCAATTGGGAAAACGATACACTGTGGATCAATTCGCCAGACTCCAGCTTTGTCATTCCTGGCCCGACGAGAAATTCCGTCAATGGCATCGTGCGCTCGCCAGCCTTGTTTAGCAAACGAATCTGGGCATCGTAAACCAGCAGCGGTGGCACGCTATCCGCCGCCGGGGAGGCATTGGCGATATTGCCGCCCAAAGTACCCCGATTGCGGGTCTGGACACACCCCACGGTCCCTGCCGCAGTAACCAATGCTGGGTTGGTAGATTTCAACAACGCAGACTCAGCAATAGCTTGGTGGGTTGTCAGCGCGCCAATAACGATCTGGTCATCTTTTTCTTCGATAAAACTTAACTCATCAATATTGCTCAGATCCACAAGAATTGGGGCGAAAAAGAGATCGTTGCGCATCTTGGGGATCAGATCGGTGCCGCCAGCAAGGATGCACCCACCAGTCTCTTCTAAGATGGCCGTCGATTCATCCAGTCTGTTGGGTGTCAAAAAATCAAATTCCAGCATAGGTATTTACTCCATCTGGATTCTTCTCAATAAACCATTCAAAGTAATTGTTCAGCCATATCTAGAAAGTTCCCGAAAAAGGGTGTGCGTGGGGACGTAGATCCCCACGCACACCCTTTTTCGGGGTACCTCCCCCTCAACCATTTCAATCTACAAGGGGGCTAATCAGAATATGTTCGAGCACATCCACCAATCCCATATCCGTGAGACCAAGCTGAGGGACAGTGGGCAACCCAATGAACGAAATCGTCATGAAGGGCGCTGGCAGCGTGCCGCCTAAAGATTTATAAATATTATTGATCTCTTCTAGATTTTGGATGATTTCGCCAACGGGTTCTTCGCTCATCAAGCCACCGATGGGCAATGGGAGTTTTCCTAACACTTCTCCACCCGAGGCAATTGCTAATCCCCCTTGCATCTCTTCGATGGCCTGTACACAGGCTGCCATATCAGCATCATTGGTACCTGCAACGATGATGTTGTGGTGATCATGGGCAACTGACGAAGCCAGGGCACCATTTTGTAAGCCAAATCTGCGCACAAAGGTGATGCCGATATTGCCATTCTTGCCATACCGCTCGACAACAGCCAGCTTGATGATATCCCGCGAGACATCTGACATTACAGAACCATTGACAACCTGTAGTTCGGCCTGAATCTGTTCATTAATGATCTGATCAGGGTAAAGGTCGATCACCCAGACCTTGGCGCTATCCCTTTTTACCTCAAGCACAAAATCACTCGCCTGTTTGCCGCGCGTGACATCCACCGTTTGATAAAGCCAATCCGGGTAATCTGACTCAGGTAGCGTGACGATCAATTTGCCGTCGCTGGCAATATGCTGACCTCGGACATAAACATCACCCGGGACGATGTGCTCGAGATCCTCAGCCAGGATGATATCCGCCCAGCGCGCCGGGGAAAGGCTGCCTACGATATGCTCGATGCGGAAATGCTTGGCAGCGTTGATGGTTGCCATCTGGATGGCCGTGACCGGAGGAACACCTAACTCAATAGCGCGGTTGACCATAAAATCGATATGCCCCTCATCGAGAATTTCATCGGGGTGCTTATCGTCGGTACAGAACATGAGATGGGGTGAATTGTAGAATCCATCTGCGACCATGCCTTTAAGGATCATGTCTAAATTACGTTCGGTGCTGCCCTCGCGGATCAACACAGCCATACCCAGTTGCAGACGAGTCAGGGCCTCAGCGTAATCTACGCATTCGTGATCGTCGGATAAACCGCCGCAAGCATAAGCCACCAGTTCTTTTCCAACGCGACCAACCGCGTGGCCATTGCAAATCTTCCCAAGGGTATGAGCTGCTTCGACTTTCAAAAGATATTCATCACGCATTTCCAAAACTTTTGAGGGGTCCAACTCGCCCAGGCTGACAGCCTCCGGCCAGCACAAGATTTCGCGCACATCTAGCAAATCCAACTCGCCGCCAGTGGTTTCCAGGCCGGGAGCGGTGGGTACGCGCGAAGAGACTTCCAAAAAGATGTGATAGGGTAACTGGTTGATGTTTTTGAGCAGCGCCTTGAAACCCGGTAAACCGGCTACGTTGGCAATCTCCATAGGATCAGCCAGCATAACCGTCGTGCCGTGCGGCACGATTAGGTGAGATAAATTCTCCGGGACAACCAAGGTCGAATCAATGTGCACATGGGTATCAAAAAAGCCCGGCATGGCAAAACGGCCGCCACCATCCACCACACGCTCAGTGTCGTATCCTTGGGCATATGGTGTCACGATGCGTCCATCTACAATGCCGATGGCACCCAGTTCGATGCGCCCCGTGTATACATTGACCACCTGGACGTTTTCGATCAACAAATCCAGAGGGCTATCCCCCAATCCAGTTTGGATCAGCTTTCGTCGTTCATCTAAAGTCAGGATCATAGTATCAACTTACTTTGTAGCTATTCAGCCTTGGAACGGATTTCCCCGAAAAAAAGGGGGCGGGCAGGAGCGCGCCCCTGCTTGCACCCTTTTTTCGGGGATTGGTCCGTCTGTAAAACAGCTAAAACAAACTATAAACCGCGCTGGCCGCGGATATAAGGCAGGCCCAGGGCGGATGGCGTCCCAATACGCTTGCGGTTTGCTTCTCGTGAACCAATTACCAAAACAACGATCGTAAAGGCAAAAGGTATCATCTTGAGGAAGAAGGCGTTATGTGGATTATAGAAAAATGGATTTGCAAAACCCAATAATGTGGCTGGCCCTTGAATATCCAGAACCAAGCGACGCAAGGCGCCAAAAGTATAAGCGCCAAAGGCGGCTCGTACTGGATTCCACTGGGCAAAGATCACCAAACCAATCGCAATCCAACCTTGACCGGCAGTGGTCAGTGCGCCAAACCAACCGGGGGAAATCGACAAACTGATTGTCGCCCCACCCAAACCAGCCAGGAGTCCACCAACGAATACATAGAAGTAACGCAGCGAGTAAACACCGATACCAAGGGTGTCAGCCGCAGCAGGGTACTCTCCAACAGCGCGCAGGTGCAGCCCTGGTCGAGTGCGATTGATGTAATACCAGGCCAGCGGCACAAAGATAAAGCCTAAATACACCATAACACTCTGGTTTGTGAAGAAGATTCTGCCCAGGATTGGAATTTGAACCAAAACGGGGATCGAAAACGAAGGCAGCGATGGCACGACATCCCTGAGGCTGGTCAGGCCTTCGCCCAAAACCAGGCTGATGCCAATGGCCAGAAAGTTCAGCGCCAGGCCGCTGACGACCTGATCTGACTGAAGCGTAATAGTAATAAAAGCATGAACCTGGCTGATGGCTCCGGCCGCGAACATAGCGACAAGCAAACCCAGCCAGGGGTTATTCGTGGCGGCAGACACTTTATAGGCTGTCATCGCGCCAATCAACATCATGCCTTCCACACCCAAGTTGAGTATGCCAGATCGTTCAGAAAAAGCTTCGCCCACAGTTGCATAAAGCAATACTGTCCCCGTTGCAACACCAGACGCTAGAATAATGAGAATAAAATCCATATCTACTCCTCCATACGGCGCGTGATGGAAACCCGATTGCGCAAGAAGTAATCACTGGCAATCAAAGCAACTATGATCACACCCTGGATCAATGTGGGAATGCCCGAGGGTTGAACTTCTCGTCCGGCCAGGATCAAGGCACCGAATAGGATAGATACCAGGATCACCGCCAAAGGGTTGAGTTTAGCCAGCCAGGCGATGATAATGCCGGTATAACCGTATCCAGGTGAAATGGCGCCTTGCAAGCGGTGCACCACCCCGGTGATTTCAGACATACCTGCTAAACCAGCCAGCGCGCCGGAAAGCATCATCACCAAAACCACATTCTTTTTGATCGAAACGCCGGCATATTCTGCGGCCCGCGGGTTATCGCCGATCAGACGGATCTCATAGCCCCACTGGCTTTTGGCTAAAATCCACCACAGGATCACAGCAGCGATGATGGCAAAGAGCAAACCCATATGGGTGGTTAGACCTCGAAAGAAGGGGATTGTCTTGCCAAGATCGGAAAAGCGCGGCAGCCAGGCATTGCGCTGGAACATGCGCGACATCTGAAAGCCACCTTCAGACCAGACCGCATAAATGAAGTAGTTGTTCCATTCGATGGCAATATAATTCATCATCAATGTCGAGATGATCTCATTGACGTTATACTTGGCCTTCAAGAACCCGGGGATGAAACCCCATAAGGCGCCAAAGAGCATGCCGGAGATGATCATGGTTATGATGAACAACCACTTTGGCGCATCTTCCGGCAAAACCGGCAACAAGACGATCATGCTGGCTCCAAAGGCGCCCAAGTAGAATTGCCCCTCGGCACCGATATTCCACAATTTCATCCTGAAAGCCAATGAACATGCCAGACCAACAAGCATCAACGGGATGGCCTTCACCATTGTGTCTGATAGCACCCCCACGCTCCCAAATGAATATCTGGCGATATGGGCGTAAGCTTTCCAGGGCTCGCCTCCGCCCAACCAAATCACCAAGGCACCGATTAATAATGCAAAAACCACCGCGATGACCGACAGCATCGGCGAAAACCATTTAGGCGGATCGTCAACACGTGGCTCGATCTTCACACTGAACGGTAACTTAAACCTCGAAGCAGATTTTTTCATGTCTGTATCCGTCATATCATGCATCTCCTTGGGTATCGATCTGCTCCAATCGAGTACCTGTCATCATTTGACCTATTTTATCGATATCGCCATCTAAAACTTCGCCCATGATCTCCCCTTCATAGATGACATAGATGCGATCACTCAAAGACAAGAGCTCTTCTAATTCTTCCGATATCAACAGAATCGCAGCCCCAGATTCGCGCTGTTCGAGTAACAATTTTTGGACACCTTCAATCGCGCCAACATCCAGGCCACGGGTTGGCTGAACTGCAATCATCAATTTTGGATCGCTTGATATTTCTCGCGCCAAGATCACTTTCTGCAAATTGCCTCCTGAAAGCAATCTGACTGAGGTATCAATGGTCGGAACCATGATATCGTAATCATCTTTTAGCTCAGTGGCGTAATTACCCGCTTCGGTGGAGTTGACCATCCAACCATGTCCAATGGGCGATTGATCATAGTTCTTCATGATCACATTGTCCGTAACGCTCAAATTGGGCGCAGTCCCAACAAGGGTGCGATCAGCTGGAACTAGAGAGATACCTTGGCGAATTCCTGATTTCACCGATTTGTTGGTAACGTCTTCACCATGAACCATCACCTTCCCATCCAAGGCTTCTCGTAAACCAGCCAGTGTCTCGGACAGTTCGCTTTGTCCATTTCCAGCCACCCCGGCTAGACCAACAATCTCACCGGCGTGCACATTTAGATCTACACCACGCAGTGCCGGTAAGCCTTTCTCGTTATCTGCTTTCAGGCCTTCCACAGAGAGCACTACGTCCCCGATTTCCACATCCTTCTTATCAATTCTAAAAACAACTTCACGCCCAACCATCATGCGAGCCAGGTCAGCACGGGTTACATCTGCGGTGGGGACACCCGATGATGTCACTGCCCCTTTTTGCAAAACCGTTACGCGATCTGATATATCCATGACCTCATGCAATTTATGGCTGATGAACACAATCGATTTCCCTTGGGCAGTCATAGATCGGAGGGTGTTGAACAACTCATCGATTTCACTAGGTGCCAAAACCGCCGTAGGCTCATCCATAATGAGGACATCCGCCCCACGATAAAGCATTTTCAGGATTTCAACTCGCTGCTGCTCTCCCACGGTCAGCTGCCAGATTCTTGCAGCAGGATCAACATGAAGCCCATATTGCTCAGCCATCTGCTCGATTTTTCGATTGTATTGGGGTAAATGCATCCTGAATCGAGGTTCATCTAACCCAAGCAGGATATTCTCAGTCACACTTTGGGATGGCACCAGCATGAAATGCTGGTGAACCATACCGATACCTGCCTCAATGGCTTCACGTGGAGAACCAAAATCAACCAATTGATCATGAACCGTGATCGTGCCACCATCGGCGCGATACATTCCTGCAAGCACATTCATTAATGTGCTTTTTCCAGCTCCATTCTCGCCTAGAAGGGCGTGGACTTCACCCTTGCGGAGATCAAAATCAACTTGATCATTGGCCAATACGCCTGGGAAGCGCTTGCTAACGCCACTCATGCGGACAACAATCTCGGTTTCGGTAGACAATTTCTCTTGATTCATAGTTATTAGCACCGCTTTCGATTAGGAGAAGAGAGAGCAAAAAATAAAAGAGAGAATTGCAGAGAATATTCCCAGTGCTCCCGCACTCGGTTTGCAATCGTTTATTCGGAAATAAAACTGTCTTTTTGATTTTTTCCCAATTCAAGGGAATTGGGGTGGCGAGCGGACGATTAGAATGCGTCCGCTCGCGCAGGGTTGGGTGACCAGAATGCTCTGGTCACCCTGAGAAACACTAATTTCTAGAGATCGGGAAGTTCAGCGTTAATGTTCTCATTCCACCAGAACATACCGTACTCACATTCCAAGCCGGGTGCTCCAGGTGCAAATTGGTCGATATCGCTGTACTCAAAGCTCTTGCCCTCTTCGATAACCAGATCACCCTTATTGTCGGTGATGGGGCCTTTGAAGATATCAAAGCGGGTGAACTCGCCAGCCAACATCGCAGCCAACGTGTCACGTACCAATTGGACATCTTCTTCGGGCAGGTCAGCAATACCAGGCTGAGGCTCTTGACCTTCCATGAAGCCGTAGAGGCCCAAACCACCGTCGGAGGCCTCGAAGTAGTGCCAGCCGTACTCATAAGTTCCATTCATGGCTGCTTCGCTGATCTCGGCGAACACCGGACCCCAAACCCAATAGGGGGCGGTCAGGCATGCATCGATGGTGCATCCACCAATCCAGTCGTAGTTGATGCCATAGACACCTTCGCGGTCCGCGGCAGCCAAAGCAGCGGCGGGCGTGTCGGCACCAGTCATGACAACATGGGAACCGGCGTCAAAGAGCGAATCTGCACCTTCACGCTCGATAATCGGGTCATGCCAGGTGTTGATCCAGCGGATATCCACTGAACAATCTGGGCAAGTCTGCTGAACCCCTAAAGCATAAGCATTGAACAGGCGAAACTCTTCGGGAATCGTGAAAGTAGCCATTCCACCGACTTTGTCAGCGCCATCGGCCTCAGCGCGCGAACCGGCCAACATCCCGGCCAGGTATTTCATATCTTCCATAGCGCCAAACAGATTGCCGAAGTTGGACATATTGGACTTGTAGCCGCTGATGTGGACATACCCAATTTCGGGGAATTCCTCAGCGACAACTTCCATGGAGTCCATGTAGCCGAATGAACCACCGAAGATCAGGTCAAACCCCTTGCGGGAAAGCGCACGGAATACCTGCTCGGAATCGGCACCTTCTGCTACCAGTTCCATGTATGCGGTGTGAACACCATCAACATTATCCTGAACATAGTTGATGCCATCCCATTGTGCCTGGGACCAGCCACCATCATCATGGTTGCTGAGCATCACTACTGCAACATTGAATTTGCCTTCTTTAACATCTGGGATTTGCAGGCTACCTGCTTCTGCAGGTTCTTCTGCAGCGGGCTCTTCTGCAGCAGGCTCTTCGGCTGCCGGGGCCTCTTCCGTGGTGCCACAAGCGGTCAGCAGCATCGCCGCGATGAGCAAAATACTAAAAAGCCAAAACACTTTATTCTTCATGATTAAACTCCTCCGAAATTTCACTTGATAGAAATATGAACGATATTCTTATTGAGATATGGATATATTTTTTTGGGGTTGGCACCTCCTCTCTCAGGTCATCTTGCCTGAAAAAAGCTCATACAGATATTATAACCTAGGGCGTGATCCAAGTACCAGTTTCGCCGCGCAAAGCGCGTCCGATATTTTCAGGGTCTGTAATCAGCGCCTGCTTACCGCCAGTCTCCAGGAACCAGATGATGGCTTCGATTTTGGGAGCCATGGACCCTTTGGCAAAGTGAGTGCCCTCCGCCAGATATTGCTTGGCTTCAGCAAGAGTCATTTTATCAATCCACTTTTCGTCGGGCTTACCAAAATTCAAAGCTACCTTCTCAACAGCAGTCGAGATAAGCAGAAGGTCAGCGCCGATCTCTCGGGCTAACAAACTGCTGGCGAAATCTTTATCGATCACAGCAGCAACCCCGGCGAATTGACGATCCCCTGTATCCACAACGGGGATGCCGCCGCCGCCAACAGTGATCACCGCAGTACCCGCTTGAAGAAGAGCCTTCACCGCGGGAAGTTCGATGACTTCTATCGGCTTAGGTGAAGGAACCACTCGACGCCAGCCGCGGCCAGCATCTTCCACCACGCTCCATCCGAGATCAGCCTGACGGGTAGAGGCTTCGCTCTCATCCATAAAGCTGCCGATGGGCTTGGCTGGATCCTGAAAAGCGGGATCATTGGAGTCTACCGCCACCTGGGTAACAACGGTGGCGACAGGTTTATGGATACCACGCCGGGCAAGCTCGTTCTGCAAAGTCTGTTGCAGGGAATAACCAATCGCGCCCTGGCTATCAGCCCCGCAAACTTCCAGGGGGATTTCATGCATCCCTTCAACTTTGGCCGCAATCTCCGACCTGCGTAAAATAAAGCCAACCTGGGGACCATTGCCATGACCAATGGCAACATCCCAGCCAGCTTCGATCATGTCAGCGATATGATAGGTTGTCTCTTTGGCAGCCTCGTATTGGTCTTCGACCGTACTGTGTTTTTTATCTTTGATTAGTGAGTTACCACCAATGGCGACGACAGCGAGTTTTTTTGGGGGAGTCTGGGTCATAAATTGAGATCCTTAATAATGGCTGGATAGTATTTTGGTAAATTGGTAGATTGGTAAATTGGTAGATTGGTAGATTAGGAACTGGTGGATGGGTGGTTATTCATCTAACAGCGGCTGGGTGGCAATACTGTATTGAGCGGGGTTTTCTCGGATTGCGCTGTCACCGTATTCTTTGTGGCCTTTTTGCTGCTTACGAACGTAACGGATATATCCATTTAGCGAACGCAGCGCGCTGTGACAAAGTTCACGTTGTTGCTGAATTTCGCCTTGTGTGTATTGCAGCTCTTTACAAACGATAAACGCGCTCAAGGTTTCATTGAGAGAGCCGCGCGCAATATAATAAAACCGCAAAGTATCCAAATAGTGAAAACGTCCATACCCTTCTGCGATATTCAAAATCACACTGGTCGCTGCCCAGTGCATTTGGTTTGCCAAATTGTATTTTTCTTCAACAGGCAAACGATCCGCCACGCGATAAGCCTCTTTCAAAACCTGCAATGCCAATTGATAACATTCCAAATCTTCAAAACCGCGTTGCCCTTTCGTTGTCACATCTGCCTCCACCAAATACCGATGCCCAATCTACCAGTTTCCCAGTTTCCCAGTTTCCCAACTTTACCTCATCGTCAACGCCATGACAGCCTTTTGAGCATGCATGCGGTTTTCGGCCTCATCGAAGACAACCGAATTTGGCCCATCCATGACTTCGCTGGTGACTTCAACATCACGGTCGGCGGGCAGCGGGTGCATATAGATGGCGTCTTCTTTCGCCAGAGACATCTTGCGCTGATCGGTGATCCAGCTCTGATATTTATCCTGAATAACCTTGCCTTCTGCGGGATCATGAGTGGTCATCAAGGGGCCCCAGGACTTTGCGTAGATGATGTCAGCGTCTTTGAAGGCTTCTTCCATATCATCAGTGACTTCGAAACCTGCGCCGGCTTTACGCGCCTGCTCTTCGGCTTGTTCCATGATCTCAGGCATCAGCTTGAATTCCGGCGGATGTGCCAAAACCACGTCCAGACCGAAGCGCGGCATTTGTAAAATGAGCGACTGTGGCACGGACATCGGTTTCAGGTACGAAGAAGCATAGGCCCAGGATACGACCATCTTCTTGCGTCGTAAATCACGGCCTTTCTTCTCCATGATGGTCATCAGGTCAGCCAGGCATTGGTGCGGATGGTAGATTTCGCACTGCATGTTGAGCACCGGGACGCGCGAGGCGCTGGCAACCAGGTTGAGATAGCGATTACCAATGCCCCAGTCCACATGGCGGATGGCGATACCATCGAAATAACGGCCGAAGATTTCACCCATTTCTGTCTCAGTGTCGCCGTGGGAAATCTGGGTTGTGCGGCTCTCGATAAAAGCAGCATGACCACCCAATTGGGCCATACCCGCCTCGAAAGAACCGCGTGTGCGCGTGCTGGAGAAGAAGAACAACATCGCCAGCACTTTATCGCGCAAGTAAGCGTGGGATTCTCCGAGGGCGCGTTTGCGCTTCAGGTCCCAGGCCACGTCTAAAATAGTTTCGACTTCTTCTTTGCTGAAGTCGAGATCCCCTATCAAATCACGATTGCGAAGATCACTTTGCATTTTTAGTCTCCTGTAAAATAGTAGATTGGCAAATCGGGAATTGGTAGATTAGGTCTTCCCAAGTTACCAATTTACCAATCTACTGATTCCTGATTTATTCCATCTTCCCCAAAACCAACGCCAGCAGCGTCATGCGCATGACAACGCCATTGAAGGCTTCTTGCCAGTAGCGGGACCAGCGGGTGATGTCCACATCAGGAGGAATCTCGTCCATGCGGGGCAGGGAGTGCAGCAAGATTGCATCCGATTTGGCTTTATTGACAAGCAGATCGCGGGTGATCTTGAAGTTTGCCGGGGTCAGATCGACATCACCATCACGCTCGTCACGGGATTTAGTGTAATCAGGCTGCACAACCGGCTCGACCAGGATGACATCAGCATCCGCGATGGCCTGCTCGACATGCTCGACTTCCTTGAAATCAAGGCTGAAATTCTTCAAGTCAACCTTCATTTCATCCGTCAAACGCTGGTCTTCCGGGGAAACGAAAGTGATCGGGCAATCAAACTGGGTCAAACCATAGGCCAGTGAGTGCATAGTACGCATGCGCATATCGCCGACAGCCAGCCACTTGAGGCCATCGAGGCGGCCTTTTTCGCGCATCACCGTGTAGAAGTCGGTCAGTATCTGGGTGGGGTGTTCGCCCCAACCATCACCGCCATTAATGATCGGCACCGAAGCCCATTTGGCAGCTTCGTGAGGCGCGCCCTGTTGGAAGTGCCGCATAACGATCACATCACCATAGAACTCCAACATTTTGACGGTGTCTTTGATGGACTCTTGGTAGAAATCGCCAGCACGGGTCATCTTTGCATCAGCGAAGCCGGTCACCTGGCCGCCAAGACGGATCATAGCTGCCTCATGTGCCAGACGGGTGCGAGTGCTGGGTTGATAGAACGCCGTCACCAGAGTCTTCTCTTTCAGAAGATCAGTGTTGCGGCGATTGCGAGCGATAGGTTCCAACTCTTCAGCAATTTCGAAGACACGGAAGAACTCATTACGCTCAAAGTCTTTCAAAGAAAGAATGTCACGACCTGCAAAACTACGCATTTTATTTACTCCTTAAAATATGATAATTTAGTATTGGTAATCAGTTTACGCAATACGTGAAACGTAATCCGTATTGCGTATTTCGTAACACCTGAACGTCAACCTACTCTCCTGACGACATGAAACCGGAAATAACCGGGCAAGAAATAACTGAACGAATAATCAACCGGCTCGCCATCTTTACTAAAAAGCAGCGACACAAAACGCAGCACCGAATCACCGCGTTGGATATCCAGGGCGCGGGCCACATCAGAGGCGGCGGCAACAGCATTGATCTCACAGCGCGAGTGCCCCAGGACGGGATCGCCGCGATTTAGCAGAATATCTAAAACTGAGCCTGTAAACTCATCTCCGACCTCCTCGGAGACAAGCAAACCTAGACGAAGGGTATCAACTAAAAAGGCGACCGGACGGTCATCGGCCATAATGACACGCGAGATGCGCTGCACTTTCGAGCCTGGCTCCACTTTCAACTTCTCCGCAACAACCTCATCCGCTTCACAATCAACCAGTTGGAAATCGCCCATTGCCACCGGCAGCCCAATCCTGTCAGACAGGCTTTCGATACTCTCAAGAACTTCCAGGCCGCTATCGATCACCTGAGTTGGACGGACGACAAAAGTCCCCACGCCCTGACGGCGGCGGAGCAGGCCCTGCGTTTCGAAGGTGCGCATGGCTTCGCGCAATGTGGCGCGCGATACACCTAATTGTTCAGCTAAACGCGGCTCCGAGGGCAAGCGTTGGCCTGCGTCGGCCAGGGAGATAATCGCCTCAAGTTGGTTATGCAGTTGTTCAGAACGGCTAAAATCAGTCATCGGATCAGTACATTACAGCACAGGTTGTTACTCTTCCAATACTGGTATAAACTCGAATTTGGTTACATCGACCAGACCCAGGTCGGAAATCCGCAGCTCCGGGATCACTACCAGGGCCAACAAGCTGAGCTGCATATTGGGATTATTGAGCAGGCAGCCGCAAGCCTTGAAACCTTCCAGCACAGTTGCGGCTTTCTCAGCAACAACTTCAGCGCGCTCATCAGACATCAAGCCGGCGATGGGCAACTCGACCTGGCCAATCACCTGACCATCCTTGATGACCACCTGGCCGCCTTGGATCTCCCCTAACAGGTTTGCCGCTCTCGCCATGTCGACTTCGCTTGTTCCTACGACGATCATGTGATGGCTGTCATGAGCCACGGTTGTACCAATCGCGCAGCGTTCCGAAAATCCAAAGCCGTGCACCAGGCCCACGATCACATCACCTGTGCCCTTGTGCCGCTCCACCAAGGCGATCTTGGCTACCCCCCCTTCACTTCCCCCCCGCAAGCGGGGGGGACAGAGGGGGGGTAAAACAACTTCGCCATCTTTGGCCTGCACCTCTATGCGCAGATGATTGGTTGGGGCCTGGTTCTCGATCACACCGATGACGTTTGCAACGACAGAAGATGGATGACCGAAGACAGGAAGTTTGAAATCGTCGGCAGTCAATTCTTTTCCCAGATGCACCGACGTGGTTGCCCATTCTGGATATTTGAAGGAAGGCAGTTCAATCAGCAATTCGCCACCTTCAGCGATGACCTGCCCTTTGGCAATGACTTTCTCGGCCTGGAATTCAGAGAGGTTCCTGACCAATAAAATATCAGCATAACGCCCGGGGGCAATCATACCTATTTCGCGCGTCAACCCAAAGTGTTCTGACGTATTCAAGGTCGCCATCTGGATAGCGGTAATAGGCTCAAGCCCTTGCTCGATTGCGTGACGTACTACCCGATCCATATGCCCATCCGCGACCAGCGTTTGGGAGTGAGAATCATCTGTGCAAAGGAGGAAATGTCGAGGGTCAAGCCCATCATCAATGACAGCCCGCACCTGGGCGGCAACATCATGCCAGGCAGAACCAAATCGCATCATGACTTTCATACCCTGGCGTGCGCGGGCGATGGCGTCTTCCTTACGGGTGCCTTCGTGTTCATCTTCGGGGCCGCCAGCCACATAGCCGTGGAAAGGCAGACCCAAATCTGGCGAAGCATAATGCCCACCGATGACTTTCCCAACCGCACGCGTCTCAGCCATCTCAGCGTGCATTTTTTCGCCGCTGTTGATCACATCAGGAAAATTCATCATCTCGCCTAGGCCAATAATGCCATCCCATCCCATCGCCTCAGCCACATTCTCAACGCTAATGCTGGAACCGGGGGTTTCCAAGCCTGGAGAAGAAGGCGCACACGCAGGCATTTGCACCCAAACATGGATGGGCTGCTCGGCGGCTTCATCCACCATCAACTTGACGGCCTTCAGCCCCAAAACATTAGCGAGTTCATGGGGGTCGATGAACATCCCCGTAGTGCCGCGCCGGGCCACAGCCCGCACAAACTCCGTCACAGTGACCATGCCAGACTCAACATGCATATGCGCATCTAATAACCCAGGGACGAGATAGCGCCCATCGGCATCGATAACCTTTGTGTTGTCACCAATTGTATGAGATGCATCAGGGCCAACATAGGCAATGCGCTGATCTTTGATGGCAATATCCGTGTCAGGAATGATTTCGCCGGATTGAACGCTGACCCATTGTCCGTTCTGGATGACCATATCAGCTGGGTCGCGCCCCATGGCGACGTTGACTAATTCTTGAGTTCGTTCAGCAATGGATTTTTCAGCCATTCTTCGCTTCCTCCTCATGCTGCATGACCTCTCTTTTAGCACGGGTAACAATATCTCGCCAAAGTGTCGCAGCAGATTCTCCCATTTTTTTAGCCTCAGATGTGACATTGTCAATGTCAATTGGTATATCACTCAAACCACTTAGATAAAACACTACGAGTTTAAAAATATCCTGTGGATGTTTGTTCGACTGCCCCTCAGTCCAAGCTTTGAGTTTTCCAATAATGATGTCAGTTGGTTGAGCGCACATTGCCTCGAAGGTATCACCAGAAGCATCTTTGAATATTCGACGAATCCTCCGGTTGAAGGCAATACGATATTCTGGTTCCCTCGTGAGGGGAACTAAATCAGCCTTTACCCCTTCTTCTGTATCGATCAAATTGAACATAATGCCCATTTGAGTAGAATTACGCATCATCCCAGGGTCCGCATAGTAGCGCGGTAAGGGGAATAATTCGGCGAGCACATCATAATGCTCTTCTCTTAATTCAACAAGAATGTCAATATCCAAAGTAACACGAGTAAGACCAAATGCATAGCCCGCAAATGCACCAACTATCATGTAAGGAGCATCTATTTGATCAAGCGCCTTTAGAACCTTTAAATAAAAATCCAATTCGCTCATATATCTCCCCCCATGCGCACTGGCGTAAGATATGACAAAACTTTCATATTAAGTTCAGAGAGGGTCATCTCTGGAAAACGCAATGAAAAAGTTCCCCGTAAAGCAGATTTTACAAATGATTGCGCACGTACTCCAGCCAACACTCTATCTGCTGGAGATAAATTTGCCGAGAGCCGCATCTGTACCCAATCCACCGGATCCAAGCCATCAACGATTTTTTTAATTTCAGAGTATTCCATATCTGTCATCGTCAATATTGTACCGCTCCCCTTTCGGCAATATAAGCATCAAGCAAGTAATCATACTTTCCCGTATTGAGATTCCAAATCTCAACCAGTCGATCCCACTCGAAGAGATCGCCGCGTGTAACGATACTAAGCTTATCATAATATTGAGCCAAATTGGGGTCAATGATTTCGTTCTCACCTGAGGCCAGGCTTTCCAGGTAACCTTCTGGGATATCGCGCCGAAAATGCCCGATCCGCCAGACTTCAAGGTCCAGTGTTGGCAATCTGGCCATCAGAGGGTCAGATATCGCGAAGAGATCAACCACATGGACATCCGGGCCGGTCACATAGCCATGATCTCCCAAAGCGCCCGCAATCTCCACATCTGGAGTATCTTTGATGGAAATCCATTGACGGCCTGCATACCTGGAGCCTGGAAAAACTTGCGAACGATTATCGACCAGCAAACCGGCGGTTCTGAAGTAAAACAAGCGCTCATCGGAAACACCCTTTTCATCGATCTTGGGTTTACCCTCGAATTTCTCGACTGGGTGAGCGGTAACTATAATCGGTGGTCGAGGCGAGGTGAGGCCGACGACCAGAACAACCGCCAGAATCGCTAAGTAAGCCTTGACATCTTCGAACTTGTAACGCGTGAACAAGATCACGGCTATCAATATGGGCGCCGCGAAGAAACGCCCCGACATGAAATCCCCACCAATCCTGACAATATAGAGCAAATACAAGAAGACACCAATCAGGATGGGGAGATGCCGCCGCTGTTTTATTATGAATGGAAGTGCCAAAGAGAACACTATCGTTAGCAGCGTAATTGGGTCCAGACTCAGCGAGTTCAGAAAATAATAAATACCTTGACGGGCCAAGTGCCCAGACGGGATGCCGGTATTCAATTTTGAGTAGGCAGTGTTTGGAAACAAAAATCCATAATAAAAAAGCGAAAACAACTCCCAGAGTATGAGAGGCAAAAACCCTAAGAGTATCTGATGGATGGCTTTCCTCTTATCATCCATCTGCCAAAAAGCATACACAATAACTGGCAAATATAAAAGCAATGTATCCAGCCGATTGAGTCCCCCCAGCGCTGCGATCAGAGATAAGAAAAACATTCTCCGAGGATTTTCTCGCTGCCCGTCTAGAAATACCAATATGAATATGACCAGCAATAAGTGCGTCAACGGATTTTCTAAACCGGAAGTTGAGTAATCCACAAACGCCTTAGACATGACCAAAATAGTTATTCCCAAAAGGGCCGATCCAAAAGAGCGTGCATTTTTGACCACGAGTAAATAAATCACCAGAATTGAAAGGGTTACAGAAATTAACACATTCAAACAATAAAACTCAGCCCAAAAATAGATTCCCAGAACGCGGTTGAGCAAGAAATAGATACCGGACTGCACAAACAACCATAATGGATGGGTATATGTCTGAACTCGCTCAGCGATGTTGTGGGTTAGCCCGTAGCCGCTGAGGAAGTTTTCAATCGTCCTTACCGTTATGTAGGCATCATCTCCAACCCAGGCGTTTTTCACAAGCACAAAAGCGAAGAGCGTGATGAGCAACAACAAAACAATTTTTCTATCGCGACCGGCTGCGATGCTCACGTTTTCCGCTTCCAAGTATTTTGGTTTCACTTTAGTACTGCTCCGTCGCAAACAAAAAACCGCCGCCCGCTATCTCACGATGGTGGTCATTCATAGCAACCAGGATATTCGTATTGTGAACAAAGAGCATGGTCATTTCGCAGATAATTCGAATGAGAAATCTAGAAACTTAGCCAGTTGTCTGACAATTGTTAGTTTAGCAAATAACCGGGCAAAAGTCAATTGTCAGACAACTGATTGTGATTTTCATCATGTTCCCGAAATGAAAAACGCTCGACTTCAAATTTAAAGTCGAGCGTGAGCGCATAAAACTATTATGAGCGTGTTTCAAACGAGCGGAAAAGTTCCGGAAATAGGGGTG
>JADHXE010000318.1 GCA_016783125.1 Anaerolineales bacterium | reverse complement strand
CGGGTACATTGTCCCAGAGGCTTCGCACCTCACCGTTGCCAGTGACGCACGCTCTAGTAGGGTACTGATGGCGGAACATCAGGTTATGTCCCGATTTCTCGGTCATAACAGCTATTCATGCGACTTCGTGTCGCACACACTGCTACTTATCGGTAGCCCGCACTGGTCTTGACAACTGATTTGTTCACCTTTACAATATATAATAATTATATGAAAATATATATATATTAAAGGATCGTCTTTTATGTCTCTAAAATATACACTACTTGGATTCCTAACCTATGGACCATTGACAGGCTACGACCTTAAGAAGCACATCAATAATTCCACCAAATTCTTTTGGGATGCAAAGCTTAGTCAAATCTACCCAACGCTGAAAAAGATTGAAAATGATGGTCTGGCTGTGTCAGAGGTGATGCCACAAAATGGGAAACCCGACAAGAAAATTTACATAATTACAGATAAAGGTCGTGCGGCCTTGTTGGCTTGGCTGGGAGATTTCCCTAAGGAAATTACTGCTACAAAAGATTCTGAATTGCTCAGGTCATTCTTCGCTGGCTCGCTGGAAAAAGAGAATATTTTAACGCATTTGCGCCACCACATGGCACTACGACAAGCACAATTGCACAAGTATCAAACAGAAACCAAAGACTACATCAAACAAGTAATCATTGATACTGGTTTAGAACGGGAAGCCATAATGTGGGAGTTAACCAGAAGATTTGGTGAGCAGTACGAACAAATGTATATTACTTGGTTAGAAGATGCAATCCAATTGATTGAAGATGAAATGTAAAAGGAGTTCCCCATGAAAGTACTCGCCCTAAACGGCTCACCCCGCATGAAAGCCAGCAGCACTTATCATATGCTTACCCCAATCCTCGAAGGTATGGAAGCGGCTGGGGCAGAAACTGAACTTATCCACGTTCGCAAACTCGATCTTGAAGCCTGCATCGGCTGTTATACCTGCTGGGTGCGTACACCCGGCGAGTGCATCCACAAAGATAAAGACAGCATGGTCGGCGCAATGGAAAGCTACAACACCGCCGATCTGGTCATTTTTGGTACGCCGCTTTACCATTTCAGCATGAGCGGCATTATGAAAACCTTCATCGACCGCACCCTGCCGCGCTACGAACCCTGGCTGGTTCCGCACGCTTCTGCCCCCAATATGACAGGTCACCCAGAACGCTATCACTACCCTAAAAAGACGCTCTTGGTCTCCCCTTGCGGTTTCCCTGAATTTGAAAACTTTGAAGCCTTGGTACATACCTTTAAATTCATGGCTGAAATGGAGAATATCGAATATGTCGGCGAAATTTTGCGCCCTGCTGCAGAAGCTCTCAGCCGCCGCTCACTGCAAGGTCTTTTTACATCATATTACGACACGCTCCGTCAGGCGGGTGAAGAAATTATCCGTGAAAACAGTATCTCTGAAAAAACCCAAGCCGAACTTCGCAAAGACTTATTCCCCGGTGGAAAGCAGGCATTTTATGATATGGCTGGCGCATACTGGGAACAGCAAATGGATCGCTTTAAGGAAGTTCAAAGAAATAAAACATCCCAGAATATTATGACGTAAGACAATCAGTAATGTACCTTACCAATTGAGATAAATTGTGGCATCCTATCAGTCTCAGAATGTGTATCAGGAGGCAGCTATAAGACTAATAGGAATGTTGTTGATGGGGTTGTTCATGCTCCAGTCGGACAGGGCTGAAGCATCTATGAAGATGCCGATTGTACCCAATGGGGCGCAAATCGAGGCCAGTAATTCAGCAAATATTGCTGTTGGGAGTTCTGCCACGTGGGGATCGCCGGACGAGAGCCCCGCAGCCTGGATGTCGGGATGTGACCCGTTTGGGGGTCAGCGGCAACGCCGTAATCCTAAGCGGCGATTGCAGCGGCTGATGCGTCGGGCTGGTTATCATCGGAGACGCAGAAGAACAAGGAGGGGGCATCGCGCCAGTCGCCGATTTCGTTCTCAGACAGAGCCTATGCTTCCAGGATTTGGCAAGCAGTTTTCTTCAGGTTGGCCAGAGCAGAGCCAGCAATCTGGCGGGGATCCAGGGACTGAATACCGGGCTATCATTATCGAAACGGCCCGGAAATTGAAAGGCTACAACCGCCGTATCTTCATGGCGCAGATCGCCAAGGCTTATGGGAAAGGCGGACAAAGATGGGCCGAGAGAGAACTGGGCTGGAATCGGGGCACCATTCGCAAAGGGATGGAAGAACTGGAAGGTCGCTTTGGCTACATTGACCAGTTCTCTGCCAGAGGGCGTAAACGAACTGAAGAACACCTGCCAAATTTGCTGGCCGACATCGAAAACATTGCAGACGGGTACAGCCAGACGGACCCGACCTTCAAGACCACCCGCCTCTACATTCGCTTGAGTGCAAAGGCAATGCGGCAACAACTCATCAAGCAGAAAGGGTACTCGGATGCAGAACTGCCCACGAGTGAGACCATCCGAGTCAAGCTCAATCAGCTGGATTATCATCCTCGGCGGGTGCAGAAAACACAACCGCTCAAGAAAATTCCGGAAACCAATGCGATATTCGAGCAGTTGCATCAGGTCAACGAAGCTGCGGATGCCGACCCGACGGTGTTGCGTGTCTCCATGGACGCCAAAGCCATCATCAAACTGGGGCGTTTTTCCAAAAATGGCATGGCGCGGGTTATTGTAAAGGCACTGGATCATGATTTCAACGCCAAAAAGAAACTGACCCCTTTCGGCATTTTCTTGCCCCAATATGATGAACTGTACCTGTACTTCACCAGGCGGGTCACCAGCGACTTCATCATGGATTGCTTGTGTGATTTCTGGTTGACTCAGGGAGGACGCTTTCCCCAGGTCAAAACCCTGGTGTTGAATCAGGACAATGGGCCAGAGAGTCATAGTCGCCGTACTCAGTTTATGCAACGCATCACCGAGTTCGTAGATGAGTTCCAGATGACGATGGAACTGGCTTACTATCCACCTTACCACAGCAAGTACAATCCCGTCGAGCGGGTCTGGGGCGTATTGGAGAGGTTCTGGAATGGCAGCCTGTTGGACTGTGTTGATACCGTGCTGCGTTTCGCCAGCAACATGCAATGGAACGGCCAACACCCCAGCGTCAAATTGGTGGAGAAAACCTACCCTACAGGCGTTACCCTCACCAAGAAGGCGATGGACAAACTGGAAGAACGTTTCGAGCGTTGGCCTGGTTTGGAGAAGTGGTTTGTCCGCATCTCACCCCTGCCGACAACCCCAAACCTTGCTATCAACACTGCCTGAATACGCTCATCTTTCTGAGCGCGAGCGACCAACGCCTTCGCTCTATATTCAGTTGCTATTCGATTGGAAAAGAACGATTGGAAATGCCCGAAAGCTGTGTCCAGCGGGTTGTAAGTCGTTGCATCTTCAGGGAATTGCCGCATACTTTGGACACTTCAATCTCTCAGGACTTGCCTGAACGATTTCTAACCGCTTCTCACCCTTTTGGGATGATTATTTTTCTGGAAATTCCTAAGCGTACCCAAAATACACCACTTGTTCTGGTTCCAAAGTGCTGACCATCCGCACTTTCGAGGTACCAAAAACTTGTTTGCTCTCCAGCCAGAGCGGGTGCAATCATAGGTATCTTTAGCGTGAAAGATTCTCCAGGTGCAACAGATCCAGGGAAATTAACCCGTTCTGGTGCTCCCATCCTAGTTCCATGGCTAAAGACAATACTATATTGTTCCGTCCAGGTGCAGGATCCAGTGTTTTGCAAAACCCAAGTTTTTTCAAAAAACTCCCCCTGCTCAACTTCCGTATTATCAGGGATTGTTTCACTTATCATGTGAGCCAAAAGGCAGGTTTCTGTTTCAGATTGACCGGAATTCGCTTGTTGCGTAGGAAAAAGTGTTGGCAATGCAAATGTCAAACTCGGTGTAGCTGTAAACGTCGGTTTTGGAGTTGGTGTTGAAGTCTCAGTCACTGCCTCGTCGATATTTGTCAGCTGAACTGCCACAATTGTCTCAGCCATTGCTGCTGCAGTTCCAACGATATGGGGGGTTGGTTCAATAGATTCTGCCTTACAACTTGTGATAAGAAAACTTACCATCATAACTAGGCTTACAAAAACTTGTGTTTGTTTCATAAATTGCTCTCTTTGTAGTTCGAAAACCCAAATTTTACCTGTAGATCTTAGCCATTTTACACCAAAGTTAGGCTTAGTAACAGGAAATCTTCGTGGAAAATGACATAAGGAACGGCAAACAGATATTACGGATAAATGGGGTGAGCTGAAATAGACCCTGAAGATGGGCGAAAGCGAACCAACGATCTGGAAACACTGTTCCGACGCGCAGGAAGCAGGGCCTCAGGTCTTTTATTCGATTGTAACCCCCAATATTCAAACTTGAAAACAGCGAAATATGGGGGTTCAGTTGAAAAAGAAGGCGCGGATTAGCTGGCGGGACGCGCGAGGACCTAAAAAGATGATTTTTATGGGGGGAGAAAAGAACAGGGTAAAACTCAAGCAGTGGATAGAGCAGTGCAAGCAGGATCGCGAAAGTAATCGTGGAAGATGCCGCCCAGGATATTTCTGCGCTGAATGGTTCCACTTGATGGTATTGCGTAGGGGATGGGGGACTGTTGGTCGATGCCTTGGTGAGGGCGAGCGGTGTTGTAGTAGTCGATGTACGCGCGCAAGACGCGCCGCAAATGAGCAGCATTGAAGATGAGAATGAGATCCAGGCACTCATGCCGGGCAGAAAGGATCCAGCGTTCAGCAAACGCGTTGGCATTCGGGGCCTGGATAGGAGTAGGGATAATGTGGAAACCTTCGGACTCGAAAACAGCATCAAAAGCCTGGCAGAAAGAGCCATCATTGTCGTGGATCAAGAACCGCAAGGGCCGTTCTCGCTCGGAAAGCTCCCAAACCAGTTGCCGGGCTTGCTGAGTCACCCAGATCTGATTGGGGTTGGTGGTGATACCGGCAAAGTGAACACGGCGAGAGCTTAATTCGATGAAGAAGAGCA
>JADHXE010000317.1 GCA_016783125.1 Anaerolineales bacterium | reverse complement strand
TGTGATGCACAAAAACTCGCCAGGCTTGATTTCTAAAGTGACATCTTTAAGTGCGAGAAAAGGTCCCTCACCGGTGGCTTAGTCTTTGCCCACATCCCGCATTTGGATGATGGGGGTTTGATTTTCTGTCATAAAGGAAGTACCTGTGCCAAGTGTTTCGGTGTCAGGTGTCATACTGGATCACCTGATACGTGACACATGACACCGGGTCACTCCAACTCAATATCGATATATGCGGTCATGCCCCAGCGTAATTCTGGATTTACCTCGTTAAGCTCGAGGGTCACAGAATAATTCACGCCGGAACCTTCGCTAGCCTTGGGGGCAATACTGATCACCGTGCCTTCGAGCACCAGATCGGGAAGCGCATCAAGCGTGACCACAGCGATATCGCCGACGTGGATTTGGGCGACGTCGATCTCGCCAAGGTCCGTAGTTTCCACCTGCAGGTGACCCAGATCCGCAATGAGCAGAACTGGTAGACCAGGGGATACCCATTCGTTGGGGTTGATATTTAGCTCCGAGATGACTCCGTCAAAGGGGGCCAGCAATTGTAAATCTGCGAAGGCAGCTTCGGCGGCGGCCAGTTGTGCTTCGGCGTTGGTGATGCGCGCTTCGAGAACTGCTACATCATCGGGGTCTGGACCATCTTTGTAGATTTCATAATCCCGGTAGGCATTCTCAATCTGGGCTTCGAGCAGGGCAACATCACCTGGCATGGGACCTTCTTGCACGCGTTCCCAGTTGCGTTCGGCTTCCGAGAGTTGCGCTTTGGCGGTGGCTAAATTAGCTTCGGCCACGGCAATATCGGCTGCGCTGCCAGTGCCTTCAAGGGCGTTCAACCGCCGTACAGCATCATCGTAAACCTGCTGTGCGGCCGATTTTCTTGCCAGGAAATTGGCGCGTTCTAGATTATCTTCGTTTCTATCTTCATAATCCTTATAATCGTCGATGGCGTCTTCGAGGGCGTCTTTGGCCAGGATTACCTGCGCTTTTTGTGCATCAATGTCGGCTTGATCTGCCGTATTGATCGTGTAATTGTAGGTGCGTTCGGTGTTTTCGATTGCCTTTTCGGCGTCAGCAATCGCTTGCAGTGCCAGCGCTTCTTGCAGTGCTGTATCTAACAGATCTTCGAGCGCATCTTCGGTATCTTCAGCGGTTTTCAAAGCATCCGCAGCGAGCAGGTTTGTGTTGTCGTAGAGCGCATCGAGTGCTACCTGGGCGTTGGTGAGTTCAAACTGGGCCGCGGTGACAGCTGCCTGAGCTTGTTCGCCACCCTTGATTTGAATGAGCAGTTGACCCTCGGTCACGAAATCGCCTTCGCTGACCAGAATATCAGCCACAACACCCGCGGTATTGACGCTGAGCGAGGCAAATTGCTCAGGGACGATTTTAGCCGTGGCGCTGATCATCGGTACGCGGTTGACCAGTGGGGCTGGTGCCGTGGTCGCTTCGGAATCTCCGGAGGATTGAGATAAGCTGCATGCTGTCAAGATAATCGCCAGGGCTACGAAGATAATCCATTGGGTTATCCTTTTTGTTTTCATGTAAAGCTCCTTTGTAAAATGCTATTGGATTTTCAAGAAACAGAGGTGGCGAACCACCGCTACCCCTATTTTCGGGCTTTCCCCCTCGCAAGTGCGTAAATCCTTTAGATTAGATAATTTTGGGGGAAATTAGCTCAACCCCTCTTCGGATGCAGATGCATCTTCTTTCCACGGCACCCAGGCCAAAACGGTGGTTCCGTAATCCTTCTTGGAACTGATTTTGACATCCCCTCCAACTTTGCGGGCGCGTCGCTGCATATTCGAGAGGCCATGTCCAATGGTCTGGCCCGTCTTGGCTAGATCGAAGCCGCGGCCGTCATCGCTGACCTTCAAGAGCACCTGTTCCGCAGTAGCCCATAACTGGACATCCACTTCGCCGGCGTAGGCGTGCTTGGCCACATTGCCCAGCGATTCCTGACAGATGTGGAACAGCGCCAGGGCGTTCAGGCGGGGCAGCCCATTGAAACCATTCTCCGATGTGGCCAGATTGGTCTTGGCTTTGGTATGGCTGCGGAATTCATCCAGCAGATGTTGCACACCATGGGGCAAAGATTCACCCCCGCGTAACTGGCGGGGGCGTAGATCGAGAATATAGGCCCGGATATCTTGAATGGTGCTGTTCAGGCCCTCGATGCCTTCGCTGATCTTCTGTCGGGCGACTTTGACATCATCTTCCAACGACATGCGGGCGTAATCCAGCGCCAGGCCAACGCTGTAGATCGACTGGATAATGCCGTCGTGCAAGTCCATGCCAATGCGCTCGCGCTCTTCCAGGATAGCGATACGACGGCTTTGCTGCTGCAGGCGGGCGTTCTCGATGGCCGTCCCGGCCCAGGTGCCGATGGCTTCCAACAGGTCAAGCTCGCGCCAGGTGAATTGGCGATCATCACGGCTGGCGACTGTCATCACACCGACCATTTTGTTGCTGGAACGCAGGGGAATACAAACGATGCGTTTGAAACCAGCCTCGATGACGGCAGGACGCAGGCAAACGACGTCTTTTTCCAGGGTAGGGCTTTCGACGGTTTTATCATCTTGGGCACATTGCCCCACCATACCATCCCCAAAATTAAACCGCTCGCATGACCAAAAGGCCGAGGCTGCCTCACCGCAGTGCAGTTTCAACCAAAGCACTTCGCTGTCTTCTTCCCTGAGGAAAATCTCCCCAGCTTGAACGCCGAAGTGATCGATAACCTGGTTCAAGGTCTGATCCAGGATTTCATCCATGCTGGAAGCGTGCGCCGAAGCTTTGGCCAAATTATAGAGCAGGGTCAGATCATCGAATTGCTCCATCAAGGTCTGGTCGCGGTCAACGACGCTTTCGTACAGCCACGAGTTCTCGATAGCCACAGCTGCGTAGGCGGCCAGCGTTTCGATGACTTGCTCATCATCTTCGGTGAACTCGGGGGCATTCTCTTTATTAGTCAGATAGATTTGCCCCAACATGTGTCCCCCGGACATGATTGGAACACCTAAAAATGAGCGCATATTGGGGTGGTTTTTTGGGAAATCCACGCTGCGGTCATCTTCAAGCATATCCGCTACCCGAATTGTTTTTTGTTCTTTTAGGAGGGCACCGATTAACCCTAACCCCTTGGGAGGGTGAGCTAAATTCGCTATCTCTTCCTCCGTCATGCCTATGGGAATGAATTTCTCTAACTTGCCGGTTTCGTTGACAATGCCAATAGCAGCGTAACGGGCACCGGCCTGTTCGCGGGCCAAGCGGGCGATACGTTCCAATACATTGTTGCGCGATAAATCACTCACTAATTGAAGACTAGCCCGGTGCAGTGCAACCAGCCTTTCTTCTAATTGCTCACGTGTTAATGTCACCATAAAGGGATCCTCACCGACCTAATTATACCAAGAAATGTCCGATATGCTAGTTTGGGAAAGTTGGTGACTGCTCAGGCTGTTGTGGAGTTTCCATATAGAAGCCTGAGCATGGATTATGCAGCGCGGAATCTGGCGGAGTTTGATAGTTTTTGCCAGCTTCTCACCCTAAAATATGATTGGCGACTTCTCAGGCTAAAGCCTTCGCAGAAGAAATCCCGAAAAAAGGGTGTGTGCAGGGGTGCACCCCTGCACACACCCTTTTTTCGGCTTATCTAGTTTTGATTGGTGAGAGCTACAATGACTGGAACCAATAAAAATAGCTCACGAATCTCTGGCTTTTATGATTTCTCCCTTGAAGAGCGGCATGACGATCTTGCTCGGCGTGGATTCCTGGACCCCGGGGATATTCCTGTTCTCAAAGGCCAACGCGGTCTGACTCTCGAGCAGGCCCAGCATATGATCGAAAATGTGGTTGGGCTGTACAGCCTGCCCCTGGGGTTGGCGCTCAACTTTTTGGTCAATGGGCGCGATGTGATTGTGCCCATGGTCGTCGAAGAGCCATCCATTGTGGCTGGCGCTTCGTATATGGCCAAACTGGCCCGCGCTGGAGGGGGTTTCAGCGCCCACACCACGCCCCCAGAGATGATCGGCCAGATGCAAGTCCTGGATGTGCCTGATCCGTTTCAGGCTCGGTTGGCAATATTAGAGAAGAAAGCCGACCTGTTATCCGAAGCCTCTGAGATCGATCCTATCCTGAAAGAACAGGGCGGCGGCCCGCGTGACCTGGAAGTGCGCCTGATCGAGGAGTCTCCTATTGGGGTCTTCTTGGTGGTGCACCTGATCTATGACGTGCGCGATGCCATGGGCGCCAACGCCATCAATACAGCTTGCGAAAAGCTGGCTCCCCATATCGAGACCCTAACCGGGGGGCGTGTCCATCTGCGGATACTCTCAAATCTGGCAGATCGTCGTCTGGCCAGGGCGCGCTGCACGATCCCGCTATCAAAACTGGCCTTTGGTGATTTTTCTGCCGAAGAAGTGCGTGATGGTATCATCGCCGCCTGGGCCTTTGCCGCAGTTGATCCCTATCGGGCAGCCACACACAACAAAGGTATCATGAACGGCGTCGATGCCGTGGTACTCGCCACCGGCAACGACTGGCGCGCCGTGGAAGCTGGCGCTCACGCCTATGCCGCCCGCGCTGGACGATATACATCCCTGAGTACCTGGGGGGGTGATGCCGAAGGTAATCTGGTGGGCGCGTTGGAGATGCCCATGGCAATCGGTATCGTCGGCGGCGCTACGAAAGTTCATCCCAGCGCTCAAGCGGCCCTCAAAATGATGGGCGTAACAACAGCCAGTGAGTTGGCTGAGATCATCGTCTCCGTTGGCCTGGCTCAAAACCTGGCCGCCCTGCGGGCGTTAGCCACCGAAGGCATCCAACGCGGGCACATGAGCCTGCACGCCCGGCAGGTAGCCATCGCCGCCGGCGCCCAGGGTGATGATATTATCCGCTTGGCTCAACAGTTGGTAGCTGAAAAAACCGTGCGCATCGATCGCGCTAATGAGATTTTGGCTCAATGGCATGAGAAATAGAGAAGTAACTTAACTAGATATCCCGAAAAAAGGGTGTGCGCAGGGGGCGCCG
>JADHXE010000316.1 GCA_016783125.1 Anaerolineales bacterium | reverse complement strand
GTTTGTTAGTTGGGTAGTTTTAAAATGTAACCCCTCCTGCCATTGTTGGTGAGGAGGGGCTTTTTGGTATTGGGGATTAGGCTAGTTCACCGGCGTGGTGGAGCAGGCGCAGGCCTTCGAGGCGCAGCACCTCGGGGAAGATGGCTTTGTAGATGTTGCAGTTGGGGGATTGGGATCAATATTCATGGCTGATAAAATCAAGATGCACATCGATTGGGTTATAATTCGGTTATGAGAAGCTAGATAGATGATCGCTGATATGAAAACAAAACCATCTCCTCCTCTAAAAAATCGGACAACATCCGGAAACACGCCGTCTTCTCTGAGACATAAGGACAGAGGCAAATTGAGTTCTTTTCGGGTTCAGTTGCATCCAAGCCTCAATCAGTTGAAGGCCCGACTAGGAGATTTGTTTTCAAGGGTTTTAGGAACCATCTTGTGGGTGCTACTACTTACCACTATCGTGTGGTGGATAACCGCTGTTGTTATTTTACCCGCGTGGGATGCACCCTACAATAGAATAACGAAAGCATTAGACAACGGCGAGCAGGGCTACCTGGAGATCTGGAGTCCCAGCGTGGTTCACGGAGGCTCCGAACCCTCGGAAATTCGCATCACCCTGCGGCAAGAGCCAATCGTAGGTGAGCCAATCACGGTCGAAGTGACCATCCCGTACGAGTTCGTTGTGCAAGTCCCTAATAATCACCTGGGGTCAAAAATTAGCTTGGTTTTCACAGGTCAAATGGAACAGGAATCTGCATTCATCCAATTGATCAACGCTAATATATCAAAGGGGTTGATAGTCAGCCAACAGGAACTGAACATCAGAGCTTTCGATATAGAAAAGAATGAACGCGCTGTCTTTCCTGTGCCCATTGGTGCTGAGGGCACCCTGCGGTATACCGTGCGCACCTTCGGGGGGATCAGCCCGGACAAGATACCGCTCTTCCCGCTGGCGACCTTGCTGGTGTCTATCGGGGGACTGTGGCTAAGACAGTATGAAGAGCAGCGCCGACAAGCAGAAAAAAGTATTGATGAAGCCAGAAAGCGAGCGGATGATCAGTTCAAGAAAGTTCGCAACGCTCTTCGAGAGGGGAACATCGTTTCGGCGGAGCAAGAATTGACCAGGGTGAGGCGAGAAGACCTTACGCTCCACATCGAAGCGAACGATTGGAATAAGGCTGAACAGATTATTGAGTTCTCATCGGGAAAATCTGCCTCAGATACGGCTTTAGATTTTTCGGAGCCGTGGCTCAAAGAGACCGCCGGGGCCTTGATCTACGTGGCGGAAAACAACCCCTTTGACCGCGCCAAAATCTCAGCCCTGCTACGCGCTATACCCCTTGACAGGCTTGACGATGAATCTCGTCAACGCCTCCAAGTAGCAAAAGAAGTATTAGGCTCGAACGACCCAGCTGTAAGCGCAACATGGCCGCCCCACCCTTCGGGGCAGCAGGAATTACGCGATCTGCCACAAAAAACGGGGTACAAAGACCCATTTCCCAAAGACCGCGCCGAAAACGAAATCCCACTTTTGTTCCGGGAGGAAAATTCGCTTTTTTGGGCCGGACATCCCTTATTAGACAAAAAACTGGTTGATATTGGAACTACAACGACTGTCATTGGCGATCCTGGCAGTGGCTGTACGGCTTTAGCAATGGCGTTGGGAAGGTATTATTCTTGGATAGTAGAGCCGGTTCCTTTTTCCTGCCACATCCCAGGAACCCCATCCATAGCGGAGATACGTTTCACCCTGGCAGAAAGGTTGCTGCAATTTATGGAGCACAACCCTCATTATCTCATGCTGATAGGAAACGAACAAAAATCTCTCGCGGCGCAAATACTTGTCAACGATATCGGCAAAAGATTGGTGCTGAGCCGGCTGGAGACCACCTCGCCCGCCCGTAACGGGGGGTGGCTGAATCATGCTGAACAAAACGAGTTCAAGCGCAAGATATGGAAAGCCGAAGCGCAAGCACATTTCAGCCTGTTGATCGAGGCAACCAAACATAGCAACATAAACCCACTCCCTGACAGCGCTTGGCCAATGGCTTTAACCCATTGTTTACGCTTGTTGAAATTCAAGGATACTATCTTGTTGTCTATCGACGCGGGTGCCACTTTTTCCTGGGATTGGTATCACAACGTCATCGCGCCTCATCACCAACATTGGAACGAACACGGTCTCCACCCAATTATTTTTACATCTCCTGCGGCCTATAATACACCTAGAATAAAACCGGCGTTATTACCACGAGTGGAAACCTTAAAATGGGAAATCAATGATCTGGAGGAAATGCTCAATGCGCGCTGGCGCGCTGCTAATAAAACCCGCTTACCTCTTAGAGAGGTTTTCCCAGATGATTCAAAAGATGAATTGCTAGCTCAAGCCAGAGGCAACCCCCGGCGACTGGTCCAGCTTTGGCGCGAAATTCTGGTGGAGAGAAAGTCACCCATACCGGTGGAAAAAGAAGTGATCACAAAGACCGCAGAGGATCTGTTCTAATGACCTTTGATTTCGAAAACTGCCCATTTTCACCGCCTCAGACTTGGATACCGGATGAAGAAGAGCGATGGTGGGCAAATTGTTACCTGCCCCATCTATCAGAAAGTGCACTTCACGATTCGCCGCAATGGTTGATACTTCGAGGTGGTTATCAAAGTGGTAAAACCACGGCCCTGTCAGCTCTACGGAGAGCTAGATCCCAAAACGCCCTTGTCCTCATCAAGGACTTTGCCATTGAAGTTCTAACTTCAGAGCCACCAACAAATATCCTTCTCTGGATAATGCGCACAGCATCCTGGGATTTGCGAGAATATCTTTCCAGACGGCCTGAGCTAATCCATACTCTCTCGCAAACGCAGCGCGAATTTCTGCGTTGGGCCATCGAAAAGTTCCATAAAACGAGAGCGTTTGCCCGCTGGTTAGATGGCCTCCCGTCCGCGGCGGCGCAAGAACTACAGGAGATCCCCTTCATAGATTTGTACCCTACGCAAACCACAACCTATGATGTACAGGGACAAATCGAGGAGCTAGTTAATCTCTGTACCCGCCTCGGATTTCAACAAGTCTTAGTAACAGTGGATGTACCACCCTTCCCAGAACTTCAGATCGTGAAGGAGATCGATAGCTTCCTGGGATGGCTGGAACCTATGCAACATCCCCAATTACAACTGGTGTTGGCACTGCCTCCTGATTTTTGCAATCCCGAGCGACTAAAGTTAACCCGTGGGCGGGTTAAGATCATAGACATTTCACCATCCAATCGGCATACCCAAACGACCATCCATCGCTATCTGACCACTGCCACTAATGGCAACATCCAGCAAATCGAGCAGCTCTGTACGAAAGCGCTATTTGAACAACTCAACTCATTCATACTGCAAGAGTTTGATTCTCCAGTTGTCGGAGCGTGGGTGAAATTTCTACAAATCATCCTGGAAAGGGCAAAACATTGGGTAGAGGGAGGAAAAACACTCCCATTAGAAGGAGCATGTTTCAACGGTATGGTGCGCGAATATTGCCGGCACTACCTGCCGTTAAAAAAAGCAGCAGATGATAATCACCTTGGCGTATGGAGAGGGCATAGATGGATACGGTTAGATAGATCCAGCTATGATTTCTTGATGTTACTGTTCCGCAGTAGAGGTCATCCCATTGATCATATTCATACTCAAACCAAGAAAAGCAATCTGCACACTTTAGCAAGAAGGTTAAGAGTAGCTATCGAACCTATTCCATCGGATCCTGTTTATGTACAAAATATCCGGGGAGAAGGTTACTGGTTGGAATATTTTAAAAGTGACCAATCATATCAGGAGGATTGACAGGGAATAGACAGGTTTTTGACATAAAAGTACCTTCACTCTGACAGCAAGGTCGTTTAATATCTGTAGACTTACAACTGTGTCTTCTCAAAAAATAGGGGAATGGCGTAAGTCAGGTTGTCGACCTGACTTACATCCCCCAAAATATTGAGAGGATACTTACAACTGAAGAAAAAATACATTGATATTCAGTACATTAGGAAGAACTCCGAATTGTGAAACTGTGCGAGGAAAATAGTTCTTCATTCATCCCTGTATAGGCCTCTTTTTCATGGTTCTCTAAAATTTTAAACCATAATTTGTATATGAGCCGCAACTTCAGCGGCTTATTCTGATTATATAAAGAAATGAACTTTTGTTCTATTTATTCCAACAAAATAATTCGACAAAACCCCCAGGTATTGAAAGTCGAAAGGGGAAAATCATAAGGTCTATTCATGCCCACAAGATCAGACTTTATTAGGACTATCGGTCTTACGGATGATCCATTTGCTACTCCTTTCGCTGAATATGAGCTTAAGCGATTAAAAGATGTTTTCTATTCATTCTACACAGCACCACTAACTAATGATTTGGATAGGGAAAGATTTATTCAGCATCTACGCGCCCCAAAACACGCTTTCGTCTTTGGAGAGCCGGGTGCAGGCAAAACCACATTAAGATTGACGCTGGATGCAGACTGTCGTACCGTTTTAGATCAAACCCTGCCTATTTCTTACATCCTTGGGGAGGATATCGAAAATCCGCTATCTCTCGAAGAACATGGTCAACGCTTATCCAAAGCATTCGCCATCGACTTCACTCTCAACGTCATCGAACGATTTACCCCCCTAAATCCTTTCCCTTCCGAAACACAAATCCAAGAACTCAAGCGACAGGTTGACATGGCCAGCCGGGAATTGAACCGCCTCTTCGATGTCATCCTCGAACAACCAGATGATCAACTCGACTCTACTTGGGGACTCAGCAAAGCCTGGTCGCGAATCGGCATCGCACCTGTAAAGTACGTGGGAAGTTCGAAACTATTAAAGGAATTATTGGTTCAAATAAAAAGCAGCCTCCAAATGGATATAACCCCTGGCTGGGATGCTTTTCAAGAAGGCTTGACGACAGCTCGCCAATGGGGATTTTCGCAATTCCTTATCCTCGTCGATGGTGTAGATACAAGACAACGCTCTCCAGAGGCAATGATGGCTCTTATCTTGCCACTGCTCC
>JADHXE010000052.1 GCA_016783125.1 Anaerolineales bacterium | reverse complement strand
ACGCCGCAAACGCTGGCCTGTGGTCAAAAAGGGCTAATAGCGGCTGAACTGCCCTTTTTTCAACCGAATATCCCACTTTTTCAAGGTGCTGAGGCTAACTCTCCGTCAGGTGAGTCAGCCCCCTTTTTCCAAAGTCCAACTTATATAACCCTTACTGATTTGTATTGTGTGTGCTTTGGGAATTGTCATGAGATTCCAAATAATCAATAAACCCACATTATTATCCAGCAGAAAAAACAATGTTCCATCTTAACGATGGAACACCGACTTAACTATTGATGCTTTTAGTAGCTTTGTCAATATGAAACGCCTGTTCTAAATGGTTATATGAAGCTATACTGACATCAAAAACGGATTCCCCCTTCGCTCCTCCCCAACCGTCGTCTCACCCATATGACCCGACAAAATGCGCGTCTCATCAGGTAAAGTCAACACTTGCTCACGGATGCTGTTGAGCAGCGTTTCATGACTCCCGCCGGGCAGGTCGGTGCGGCCGATGCTCTGCTTGAAGATCACATCCCCACTGAAAAGCACATCATCAGCCTCACAATAGAACATCACATGCCCCGGCGAGTGCCCCGGCGCGTGGCGCACTTCGAATTGGTTGCTCCCTAATGTCAGTGTTTGGCCGTGATATAGCTCAATGGTTGGCTCGGGGCCGGGGTCGTCGAGTTGCAGGCCGAAGAACGATGCGCCGCCTTTGGCGTCCCAAAGAGGATGATCTCCGGGGTGAAGCGCAACCACTGGGAGCGGATCACAGCCATTCGCCACACCTGCCGCGCCGCCGAAGTGATCGAAGTGGGCATGGGTATACCACATCTGGGCAATGCGCCACTCACGTTTTTGCGCTTCAGCCAGGATTTCATGTCCATCCCAGGCCGGGTCGATGACGGCGGCTTCTTTGGTTTCGGGGTCAGCAATGAGATAAGCGTTGGTTAAGGCGGGGCCGAGGGTGAAGGAGATGATTTTTAGCATAGGATTCAATCTGCGAGTCAACGATTCAACGAATCTTCTGAAAGAATAGTGGTTGCTTCAGATGGACCATCGAATAAAATACGAAGCTTATTTAGTAAATCGCGCCCCAGAATAATCTCATCCCCCTGATCATCACCAACAACAAATAATGCTGGTAATTTTATATCTGCCAACTCGATATCCACAGCAAATAACTGAACTGATCGCCATTCACCCCAATGACTGCGAATATGGGTATCTTTCAAAACCGGAGCGAGGATTTGCTGTAAGTGTTCAATAGGAACCAAAGAACCATCTGAACCTGTGTCCAACAATGCATTTACAGATTCGCTACGCAGCCCTTCTTCAGGATTAGATAGCCTGATTTGTATCATCGGAAAAGAAGGCTGATACTCCTTGGTGTATGGATATTTCATGACTTATCTTCCCTCATCCGAAAACCGCTGCGAGCTAATGGACGTTCAACTTCATCTTCAACCAAAGTTATCATGACAGGTGTTCGGCCAAAGCGCTTGCGTACACGTTTCCGCAACATTATAAAATCTAAATCATTATCTACAACCTGGCCATTACGCAGAGCGATGTACTGTCCCAGGTATTTTGCTCTCAATTCTTGATAATGTTGATGATATCTATGAGTCTCTTCAGAAACTTTCCTGCGCTCCAAATCCCACAAATAATAACGAAGTGCTTGAGCAAGCAAATCATCAACACTGGCATCCTGTTCTCGAGCAGCTTCTTCCACACGTCGATACAATTCGGATTCAACTGTTAGAGTCTGCATTTTGTTGCTCTCCTTGGCTACCTTGCAAAAATCAAACATGCTATGGCAACCATGTCAATTATAACGCGTCAGATAGCAAACCAGTTTCCTGAGACTTGCCGCTTACAACTCACCATCCATTATACCCGCACTTTATCACTTGGATTCACTTCCAAAGCATGTTAAACTTTTAGGACACGGATATACCGGATAAACACGGATTGGATAACAGAATCCATCCGATCCGTGCAATCCGTGTCCCATTAAAATACACATGGAGGCACTGAATGGCAAATTATCCCCCTGAACCCTTCCGCATCAAAATGGTAGAACCGATCAAAATGATCGACCGCGAAACGCGTGAGAACGCGCTCAAGCGAGCCGGATACAACGTCTTCGGCCTGCGCGCCGAGGAGGTCTTCATCGACTTGCTGACCGACTCCGGCACGGGCGCTATGAGCCATCACCAATGGTCGGCGATGATCGAGGGTGATGAATCTTATGCTGGAGCGAATTCCTATTTCAGATTAGCGGAAGCCATGGACGAAATCACTGGCTTCCGTTTTTTCGTCCCCACACACCAGGGACGCGCTGCCGAGAATATCCTCTGCGCAGTCATGCTTGGGGATGGACAATATATCCCTTCCAATATGCACTTTGATACCACCGAGGGCAATATCCGCGCCCGCGGCGGGCGACCTGCCAACCTGGTCATCGATGATGCTTTCGACCCCGGTAACCGCCATCCCTTCAAGGGCAATATGGATATCGACAAACTGCGTGCCTTCATCGCAGAAGTCGGCGCGGAGAAGATTCCTTTCGGCATGATCACCATCACCAACAACGCCGGGGGCGGCCAGCCGGTCTCGATGGAGAATCTCAAAGCCGTGGCGGCTGTTTATGCGGAGCATGAAATCCCCTTCTTCATCGACGCCTGCCGCTATGCCGAGAATGCCTACTTCATCAAACTGCGCGAGCCTGGCTACGAAAACAAAACCACCCTGGAGATCGCCCAGGAGACCTTTGCCCTGGCTGACGGCGCTACGATGAGCGCCAAGAAAGATGCCATTGTCAACATCGGCGGCTTCCTGGCTCTGAATGACGAGGAACTTTTCCAGAAAGTAAAGAACGAGCTCATTTTGCGGGAGGGATTCCCCACTTATGGCGGCCTGGCAGGCCGAGATTTGGACGCCATTGCCACAGGCTTGCGGGAGGGGCTAGACGAGGATTACCTGGCTTACCGGCTGGGCCAAACGGCATATCTGGGTGAGAAGCTGATCGAGATCGGTGTGCCCATTGTAGAACCCCCTGGGGGTCACGCCATCTACATCGACGCCGGGAGCTTACTGCCTCACATTCCCCCATCAGAATTTCCTGGGCAAGCGCTGTCAATCCAGCTATACCTGAAAGGGGGTATCCGCGGCGTGGAAATGGGTTCCGTAGCCTTTGCTTATCCTGACCCGAATACTGGCGAGATGATTCATCCCAAGATGGAGCTAATTCGCTTGGCAATACCCCGTCGCGTTTACACTCAAGCCCACATGGATTTTATCATCAAGACTTTTGAAAAAATCAAAGAAAACAAAGATGAACTCCGCGGCTACCGCATCACCTACGCCCCAGAATTATTAAGACACTTCACCGCCCAATTCGAACCGATATAAATGCTCACTGCCAAGACGCACACTGTGTGGCCCTTCGGGCAGGACGCTAAGTTTTATATAATTTCTTGGCGTTCTCGCTCTGTGTGCCGTTGGCGGCAGCTACGGCGGTTATATGACCCTGTGGATCTCGGGCACACGCATCAATTCAAATCCGCCGTGGCGCAGCGTGTGGTCAGCAACTTTGTCAGTATGTGGGGCTCCAGCGACCTGAACTGGATCTTCCAGCAAGTCTTAGGCAATAAACCCCCATGGGAAGATTTGGAAAGAATCTGGAAACATTCCCCGATGGCTTATATCGGCAACGCCAATACTCCCACGCTGATCGTGCACAGCGAACACGACCACCGCTGCCCCATCGAGCAGGGCGAACAGGCCTTCGTAGCGCTAAAAACCCTGGGCGTCGACACCGAGATGGTACGCTTCCCCGGAGAACCCCACGGTCTCTCCCGGCTAGGACGCACAGATAGGCGCATTGTCCGGCTCAACCATATTCTGAGGTGGATGGATAAGTACCTGAAGAAAGATGTTATGTAAAAGGAACAGATAATACAACCTTAACACCATATTCACGTAGATATTGTAAAATCAATCCCCAATATGCTCATAACCCCGTCTTCGGGGTAATTGTACAATCGTCCGAGGACGGGCTTGAGAGAAAGAAAGGAAATGTTTTCTGCGAGATTCAATTTAGTTTCTGATGGAGGAAACCAATGGCTGATGTAATTGATTACAAAATTTATGGAGACGACCTGCAACTGGTCGAAGTCGAGCTTGATCCCGGTGAGGGCGTCAGAGCCGAAGCCGGTACGATGACCTATATGGAAAACGGCATCGAAATGCAAACCGGTACTGGCGGCAGTCTTTTCAAGGGGTTTAAACGCATGGTCACCGGGGAGAGTTTCTTCATCACAACCTTCTTGAATACCGGGCAGGGAAAGCAGCATGTCGCTTTTGCAGCCCCCTACCCCGGCAAGATCGTGGCCTTTGACCTGGATCAATTCAACGGCCAGGTATTATGCCAAAAAGATTCGTTCCTTTGCGCCGCGCAAGGGACGGAAATCGAGGTGGCTTTCACAAAGAAGCTGGGAGCAGGTTTCTTCGGTGGCGAGGGTTTTATCTTGCAGCGCCTGGTTGGAGATGGGATGGTCTTTACCCACGCGGGCGGAACGGTCATCGAGAAAGATCTGGCCGCGGGAGAAACCCTGCGGGTGGATACCGGTTGTCTGGTAGCTTTTGCCACAACCGTTGACTATGACATCCAATTCATCGGCGGCTTCAAGAACGCCCTCTTCGGTGGCGAGGGTCTCTTCTTAGCCAAGTTGACTGGCCCCGGCAAAGTTTATTTGCAAAGCCTGCCCTTCTCGCGCTTGGTGGACCGCATCAAACGCGGCATCACCTTCAGCCAGAGTGGCGGCGAGCAAACCGGCATCGCAGGTATTGGCAGTGATATTTTGAAGGGGATTATTAGCGGGTAAGGAAACGCTCTGTATTAGATATTGGGTATTAGGTATTGGGTATTGGGAAATACCTGATACCTAATCTGTTTTCTTCGCCATCTCCCAAAGAGCATCTAATTCTTCTGGAGACATAGCGCCGAGATCACGCTCTTGCTTTCGGGCGGCTGCTTCGCATTGGGTAAATCTTTCCCGGAATCGATCATTAGCCTGGCGCAGCGCACTCTCCGCATCGATATTCAGCCAACGCGCCAGGTTGACTACCGAGAAGAGCAAATCGCCCATCTCGGCGGCGCGGGCTTCATCATCGGGCGCTGTGCGGATTTCTTCGACTTCTTCACAAACCTTATCGATCACACCCTGGATTTCAGGCCAGTCAAAGCCGACACGGGCAGCACGACCCTGGTATTCTTGAGCCTGATTCAAGGCCGGTAAGACAATCGAAACACCATCCAGCAGGCCTTTTTCAAGCTCGCCATTGGCTTTACGCTCTACGGCTTTGAGCTGTTCCCAGTTCTTGAGCACCGCTTCCTCCCCATCGACTTGCAAATCGCCAAAAACGTGGGGATGCCGGTGTATGAGCTTGACGCTGATATCGCGGATCACATCCGCGCTGCTGAAGCCCGTCTCGCTGGTGATTTGCATCAACATGGTGAGCACCAGCAGCAAATCGCCAAACTCTTCCTGCATTTTCGAAGCATCCTCAACGTCGATGGCCGCCAGCAGTTCATAGGCTTCCTCCATCAAGTGCGGGCGCATGGTCTGGGGGGTCTGCTTTTGATCCCAGGGGCAGCCCTCTGGGGCACGTAGATGCGCGGTAATCTCCTGCAGCGACTCAAAGGAAGTATGCGGCCCAATGGGATGCAGATACAAGGTTGTCAGCAGCCCAATATGCGGACTGCGATCCATTTCGTAGAGGGGCAAATCTTCAACCAAGGCATCCGACGTGCCAGCGCCGTGAACCAGGCGGACGGAGTGCTCATTGGGGTATAGATTCAACAAGGAAAGTTTGACTTCTGAGGCGATATGCTGATCGTAGATTTGGGCGATCAGCGCGGGTGCATCGGGAGGGAACGGTGGGTGATGACCGTTGACCAACGCTAGCGCGTCCACAACACAAGTTAGCGGCAGAGGGTCAATGCCCAGGGATGTAAAAGTAGGCTCAAGGAAACTGAGACCCTCTACAACGTAGAGCGGTATTCCTTCCTCTTTGGCTCGGTGGAAAATCTCAGGGGCGGTGGATTCGGCTACAAAAGGATGTCCTGGCACAGCGTAGATCACGCCTTCAGCCCTGCGCCCCAAAGCGATGATTTCATCCACAATCTGGGCGTAGACAGCTTCGAAAGATTCGCTCTGCTCATACAGTTGATCAAAAGTATGCACCACGAGGTGATCGGGAAACCCATCCACAGTTGGATGCTGCCGCGTGCGCAGATAGATCTCGGATGCGCTTTCGATGATTTGCCAGGCCTCACGGGTGAGAAGATCGGGAGAACCAGGGCCAAGACCGAGGAGGGTGATACCAGGGTTTTTCATATGGAATGGGTTAAATGCAAAACGTAATGTGTAAAACGCTCGTCAACGCTTCACACATTACGCTTCACGGAAATGTATTAGATTAACGCTTGGTGTAGGTCGGCGCCTTGCGGGCACGCTTGAGACCGGGTTTCTTGCGCTCTTTCTCGCGCGAGTCACGGGTCATGAAGCCGCCTTTGCGCAGGGCAGGTTTGGCTTCGGGGTCCATGATCACCAAGGCACGAGCCAGGCCTAATTGAACGGCATCAGTCTGGCCGGTGACACCGCCACCTTTTACCAGTACACTGACATCGAGCGATCCACGTTGACCAACCGTTTCTAGCGGGCCAAGGATGGTTTGCACATCACCAACACGGGGAAAATAAGCTTCTAGCGGCTTCTCATTGACGAGAAATTCACCGGAACCGCTCATCACGCGCACACGAGCTGTACTGGCCTTACGGCGTCCGATTCCTTCGTAGTATTGTTCTGTCATGATTACTCCTCACTCGAAGATAAAACTTCTTCGATGGGTTTCGGATTCTGAGCAGCATGGGGATGATCGGGACCTGCGAAAACACGCAGTTTCTTCATCAGCTTACGCCCGTAGCGATTGTGGGGCAGCATACCCCAAACCGCTTTTTCGATCACGCGCTCGGGATGTTTGGCAAGCAAGTCGCGCAGGTTGATTGATTTCAAACCACCAGGGCGTCCACTGGTTCGATGGTACATCTTATTGTCCAGCTTATTGCCAGTGACATGAATGCGCTTGGCATTGACAACGACGACAAAATCACCCAGGTCGACGCCAGGGGTGAACTCAGGTTTATGTTTCCCAAGCATCACCGTAGCGATCTGAGTCACTAAACGCCCAAGGGTTTGATCATTGGCATCAACCAACACCCACTCGCGAGTTATATCTTCAGGTTTTGGATAAAACGTTTTATACACGGTCTTACGCTCCGTCTTCAGTATTCCGAAAAATTAGTGTGCGTGGGGGGCGTACGCCCCCCACGCACACTAATTTTTCTAATTCTTATTGTTATTCTCGCAGATACTCAACTTCTACGAGGGTGAGGGCCTGAGGGGGAGCCAGGCCTTGGATGGGTGGACCTTCAGGAGATTCCAAGTACTTGCGGATATGCTCTACTTGAAGAACTCCCTGGCCTATCATCACCTGCACATGGGCCAGCCGCCGAACCATATGATAAAGAAATGCATTTGCTTTAACCGCAAATACAAGATAATCGCCCGTAGGGTGCCAACTAGCTGCGGTGACTTCTCGAACAGTGCTGCCCCCAGCCCGCATGGGGCTACCAAAAGCAGCAAAATCGTGGATACCTATGAATAATTCCGCGACGGCTTGCAAGCGGTCCAATGCAGGGGTGGGCCAAACTCTCCAGGAAAAACGCTCCTCAAGCGGGTTGCGCACCGGGTCAACGAGAACCCGGTATCGATAAGTGCGGGAAAGGGCATCATAGCGAGGATGGAATTCCGGGCTGCATTCGGCAACGTGTCGCACTGACACATCGCTTGGGAGCAGCGCGTTGAGCGCGTTTCGTAAATCCTCCGGGGGATGGCGCCAGACCAAATCGAAGGCAAGCACCTGTCCCGTGGCATGTACGCCCGTATCGGTGCGCCCTGCCATCACTATCGATTCGTCCGCCCAATTCAGCTCACGCAAAGCATCTTCAACGACACCCTGTACCGTGCGCACCTCAAGCTGTCGCTGAGATCCATGGAATTGGGTGCCGTCGTAGGCGAGAATAACCTGGTAACGTGCCATCTTCAGTGTTCAGTATACAGTGTGCAGTAACCAGTAGATTAGAGCAAACTCAGTAATGGAACTGGCCACTGTTTACTGTTTACCGGATACTGATCACTCTTCCACTAACTCTAAAACTACCATTTCAGCAGCATCGCCTTGACGGGGTCCCATTTTGACCATACGGGTGTACCCACCAGGGCGGTTTTCGTAACGAGGCGCAATCTCTTCAAACAGTTTGGCGACAAGTTCTCTGTCACCCAGACGGGCGGCTGCTAAACGTCGTGCATGCACTGCGACAGCGCCTTCTGCACTATTGCCACGCTTCGCTAAAGTGATCAGTTTTTCAGCCGGTCCGCGAACGTGCTCAGCTTTGGCGCGCGTTGTTTCAATACGCTCGTTATCGAATAATTGTTTCATCATCGTGCGGCGCAAAGCCGCACGCTGGCCTTTACTTCGGCTAAGTCTTTTTCCAGCTACTTTGTGTCGCATTTCTGCTCACTCCAATTCAAGATCGTCCAAAGCCCCGTCCTGAAGATACTCTTTTTCAACCATCTTATCTCTCAGTTCTAAAAGGCTCTTCACACCGAAATTTCGGATGGACAGGACAGCATCATCACCCTTATCCATCAATTCAAGGATCTCACCGATATTGGTGATTCCAGCGCGTTTCAATGAGTTGAACACACGCACAGAGAGATCCAAGTCCTCAATGGGGGTTTCAATGATCTCCTCACCCAGACCTTCTTCTTCAAACTGTTCTTCCACCACAATAGACAGGGATTCAGCGCTGACACCTGCCAGATGCTGCAAATGCTCCATGAGCAGCTTGGCGCTGGTGCTGAGAGCCGCTTCTGGCTCAATGGTGCCGTCAGTCCATATTTCCATCATGAGCTTGTCGTAGTTGGTGCTTTGGCCAACACGAGCGGAGCCAACGTCATAATTGACGCGCTTCACCGGGTTGTAGATCGCATCCACAGGAAGCTCACCGATTGGAAGGCGGCCTGAGCGATGATCGGCGGGGGAATATCCCCGACCACGCTGCACCGTAAATTCCATCTCTAGCGGCGCATCGCGATCATCCACGGTGAATAGATAAAGCTCAGGGTTGACAATCTCAACTTCGGGCGGCGGAATAATATCCGCAGCAGTTACCTCACCCGTACCGTGCACTTCAAGATGCATCCTGGCGGTATCCACATCATGGAGGATCATGCGCAGTTTCTTCACCTGCAGCATCACATTGATGACATCTTCACGCACACCCGGGATGTCACGGAACTCATGGTGAATATCCGTAACGCGAATGGATGTCACTGCAGCGCCATCTAAAGAGCCCAGTAAGACCCGTCGCAAAGCATTGCCCAAAGTGAGACCGTAGCCACGCTCAAGCGGGCTAATTGCATATTTGCCGTAATTTCGAGACTCAGCTTCTCGCTCGATTTTCGGCGTAACCATATTACTCAAACCCAACACAGGTCACCCCTCCCGTTCTAATATTCGAGGTTTCGTGTCGTTTATTGTCACGATTTCGCTTACCGTCGTGAGTAGTACTCAACAATGAGTTGCTCATTCAAGTTTCCGTCTATCTCGAGGCGGTCGGGCAAACGAACAACGTCCCCCGTCAAAACCTCTACGTCGCGGCCCATCCACTCAGGAATCGTTCGGTCTGAAGCTACAGATCGAAGGTCCTTGAAGTAAGTGCGTTTACGAGAGCCTTCTCGAACGGCGACAACATCGCCGGGAGAGAGCAACATGGACGGCACATCAGTACGACGACCATTGACATTGAAATGCCCATGCGTTACTAAAACACGCGCCTGAGTCCGGCTGCTGGCGTATCCCATGCGATAAATAACATTATCCAAACGAGATTCCAAAATCTGCAGCAAGTTTAGACCGGTCAGGCCACGGCGCTGAATCGACTCGTCGTAATAGCGGCGGAATTGCCGCTCCATGACGCCATATACACGGCGAGCTTTTTGTTTCGCCCGCAACTGTCGAGCAAAGTCTGACTCGCGTCGGCGGCGGAACTGAGCGGTACGCCCATGATCCCCAGGGGGGTATCCCCGGCGCTCGAAAGAACACTTTGCTGTATAACAACGTGCTCCCTTCAAGAAGAGCTTTTCGCCTTCTCGCCGACACAATTTACAAACGGGGCCACGATATCGTCCCATATTTCAATCCTCTATCTTTTTTCCTTCTTGGTCAAAATTACACGCGGCGCTTCTTCGGCGGTCGACAACCATTGTGAGGCACAGGGGTCTGGTCAGTAATCGAGGTGACCTTGATCCCCATAGACTGCACGGCTCGGATGGCTGCTTCGCGGCCACGGCCAGGGCCGTTGATATACAATTCGGCTTCGCGCAATCCCATATCCATAGCCAGTTTGATAGCATGTTCCGCCGCCAAACGTGCAGCATAAGGAGTGCTCTTACGGGAGCCTTTCAAGCCCATGATTCCGGGGCTGCCCCAGCAAACCGTATTGCCTTGTGTATCGGTAATCGTCACGATCGTGTTATTGAACGTCGCGTAAATATGCACATGTCCAGCGGACAAAGTGCGTTTGGTTTTCTTTGCGCCTTTCTTACGACGCTGTGTACCTTTCTTAGCCATACTACCTCGCGCTCAAATCCTGATTCGTTTCGTGCAGAACCTATTTCTTCGCCACACCTCGGCGGCGACCACGGCCTGCCACAGTCTTCTTAGGGCCTTTGCGGGTGCGCGCATTGGTGCGCGTCCGCTGACCGCGAACTGGCAGGTTGCGTCGATGACGGATGCCGCGATAGCTTCCGATCTCGATCAGACGCTTGATATGCATCTGGGTTTCGCGGCGCAAATCACCCTCAACCTTATAATTTTGGGTAATCGTCTCACGAAGACCTGCTATTTCAGAGTCGGTCAAATCCTTGACGCGCTTATCCGGGTCGATGCCCGTGGCAGCCAGCAATTTGTTCGACAGTGGGCGGCCAATGCCGTAGATATATGTTAGAGCTACTTCGACCCGCTTATCGCGTGGCAGGTCAACACCTTCAATACGTGCCATAATAATTTATCCCTGTCGTTGTTTGTGTTTTGGATTCTCACAAATTACGTACAATCTACCTTTGCGCTTTACAATCTTACATTTTGCGCAGCGCTTTTTTACTGATGCTGATACCTTCATATTGCCTCTCTTCCAACCAACGACCGAACAGGTTGTTGGTCCAAGCCAAAGTCTTGATTATACTAGCCTTTATTTCTTCCGTCCACAACTTTCTCGAGTGGTGTCAGGATTAGCGGGCCGTTTTCCGTGACAGCCACTGTGTGTTCGAAGTGGGCTGTCAAGGATCCATCAGCCGAAACAACTGTCCACTGATCCGGCAAGACGCGTGTCTGGAATGTTCCAACCAAGAGCATTGGCTCAATTGCCAAAGTGATCCCTGGGCGAAGCACCAAACCCCGCCCTGCTCTACCATAGTTCGGCACCTGGGGCGCTTCATGCATCTGGCGGCCAACACCGTGCCCGCTATATTCTCTCGGGACATGGTATCCATGCTCTTCAACATATCGCTGAATCGCCGCAGAAATATCGCCAATCCGCTTACCGGAATGCATCTGCTCAATGCCAACAGACAGAGCTTTCTCCGTAACATCTAGCAGGTGCTGGGCATCCTTTGAAATCTCGCCAACCCCGGCCGTAAAGGCTGAATCGGCGATGAGGCCATTGTAGGTTGTGCCGCAATCAATCGAGACAATATCACCGGGCAGAAGCTCATGCTTGCCTGGAATACCGTGCACCAGCGCTTCATTGACGCTGATGGTCAGCGTGGCCGGGTATGGATACGGCCCGGGGTAGCCCTTGAATGCCGGGGCACCACCTTGATCACGGATGACCTCTTCGGCAGCCTTATCCAGCTCTGAAGTGATAATACCAGGGCGGATCAACTGACGAGCAGTATCCAGGGCCAGAGCGTTGATGCGCCCGGCTTCGCGCATGATCTCGATCTCTTCAGATGTTTTTAGGACGACATTTCGTTGCCATACCATAATCGAAATTCCTATACACCAGAGAGAGCCGACATAATCTCATCGAAGACTGCGTCAATGGATTGATCCCCGGCGACCTCCAACAGGACACCACGCTGCTGATAATAATCAATCAGCGGCTGCGTCTGCTTGAGATATACGCGGATGCGGTTGGTCACTGTTTCGACAGTATCATCTTCGCGTTGATAAAGTTCCGAACCATCATAATCGCACTTGCCAGCCTCTTTGGGCGGGTTGAAAGCGATATGAAAAACATGTCCTTGAGCGCGGCAAGTGCGGCGTCCTGTCAGGCGTTCGATGAGCACTTCATCGGGAACGGTGATGCAGGGCACGGCATCCACCTGTCCCTTATTGAGGTCACTCAACATCTCGTCGAGCGCTTCAGCCTGGGGGGCGGTGCGTGGAAAGCCATCCAACAAAACGCCTTCATCGCAGTCGGGCCGAGAAATCCGTTCCCGGATCATGGCGATAGTGACATCATCTGGAACCAACTCGCCTCGGTTGATATATACATCGGCATGTTTTCCAAGTTCAGTCTGCTCCCGCAAATTCTCACGGAAGATATAGCCCGATGAAACATGCGGAACGCTTAGTTTCTCTGACAACATCTTCGCTTGCGTGCCCTTCCCAGCGCCGGGAGGGCCAAGCATCACAATCTGCTTAGCCATATCCACGCCTTTATCGTACTAACAAAGTATCATCATAGCCATGCAGTTTAAGTTCTGCATTGATATTGAAGAAGGTATCGCGCACGACACCGACCACAATCAGCAAACCGGAAGAAGAGACTAAGAGGACACCAGTATTATCACCCAGGGGGAGTATCAATCCCACCAAGAAAGGCGTAATGGCTACCATTCCCAGGAAGAAAGCCCCAGGGAAAGTAATCCGCCGCAGCACGCGTGTCAGATAACGCTGGGTAGGCTCGCCCTTGCTAACACCAGGGATCTGGGCGCCCGAACGCTTGAGGTTCTCGCCATAATTCTGCTGAGCAAACAAAACATCTGTATAGAAGAAGGCAAAACCCACCACAAAGAGGAAATAGATCAACCAATACCAACTGCTATTTCCACCAAAAATGTTCTGTGTTCCCAAGGCCAGGTTGGCCACCCATGCTGTTTCCGAGCTGACAAAGAAGCTGGCGATAATAGCCGGGAATGTCAGCAAGGATTGGGCGAAAATCAGCGGGATCATGCCTGCCATGTTAACGCGCAATGGCAGAGTTCCCTTAACCGGCATCGACATACGTCGACCGACCCGCCGTCCTGGATACATCACCGGTACATTGCGCTGGCCCTGCTGGACATAAACGATCACAGCGATGATCAGAATGGTTATAAGGATCATGGTCCCAAATACGAACCATCGCACATCGGGATCGGCGTATGCGTCAGGGTTGAGCAATTGAGCAAAATTCTGCGGGATGCGCGAAACGATTCCAGCGAAGATCAACAACGAGAGACCTTGATTACGGATACCGTACTCAGAGATCAACTCACCCAGCCAGATCGCAAACATGGTGCCTGCTGTCATACTGAAGATGATGGCCAGCGAGGGCAACAATGAGCTGCCACTGAAGCCATAATTGTCGATAATCGGCACGCCTCCAGCAAAGCTGCTGAAGATACGGATCTGCGAGACTGCCTGCAGAGCAGCCATAGGGACCGCCAAAACATAGGTCCACTTCTCCATCCACTTCTTGCCTTCGCGGGGATCCTCTTCCATACGTTTCTGCAACGCTGGAATTACAGGCACTAACAACTGCAAGATAATCTGGGCAGTAATATAAGGATACACACCCATCGCCATAACCGAGAAGTTGGATACCGTACCCCCGGAGAGCATGTCCAGAATACCCACCAGAGTCCCTGAGGCTCCGCCCCCCGAGATGATAGCAGAGAGGGCAACACGGTTTACACCGGGTACAGGCACCTGGGCCGCTAAACGGTAAAGCACCATGATGCCCAGCGTGATCAATAGTTTTCGTCGAATGTCTCGGGCTGACCAAAGATAGCGCCAAGCAGACCGCTTCATATCTGGCTCCTAATACGCCTACAATTCAATGATTTCAACACTGCCGCCAGCGGCTTCGATTTTGGCGCGCGCGCCATTAGAAACACGATGCGCACTAACCTTGAGCGCCTTCTCGATCTCGCCTTCACCCAAAATCACAACCGGGCTATGGTCATCTTTCAATAAACGCGCCTCGGCCAATGTTTCGGGGGTGACTTTACTGCCCTTCCTGAAGCCACTGAGTTGATACACGTTAACTTCGTTATAAAAAACACGGAAAGGCGGCGTGAAACCACGCTTAAAGGGTAACCGGCGGAAGAACGGCAAGTTGCCACCTTGATGCCAGAGGGCGGTGCCGCCTCCGCTGCGGGATTTCTGTCCCTTGGTACCGCGACCAGCGGTTTTACCCTGTCCTGCGGAGATACCTCGCCCAACTCGCTTGCGCCTCTTTTTGGCGCCTTCGTTTGGCTTCAATTCATGTAATTTCATTATCGTACCTACTCTTCAACCTGCACCAAATGGCTGACCTTATCGATCATACCGCGGATAACCGGAGTATCCTGCTGCTCCACAGTATGATTGATCCGGCGAAGCCCCAGGGCGCGGACTGTACCCTTTTGGCGCTTTGAATAACCAATCGGGCTTTTCACCAGGGTTATGCGCAGCACTTTAGATTTCTTTTTCGCCATATCTCTACCCTCGATCCCAGAACGGTAACACGCGCTCAAGAGGGATACCACGCTCATCAGCCACCTGTTGGGGTGTTTTCAACTGATCCAGCGCATCCATGGCAGCATAGACAACGTTCAAGATATTATCACTGCCCAAGGATTTTGTCAGAATATTGGAGATACCGGCGGCTTCCAAAACAGCGCGCACACCGCCACCTGCGATCACACCCGTACCAGGGGAAGCGGGCTTGAGCAGCACGCGAGCGCCACCAACTTTTCCTTCAACTGCATAGGGAATGGTGGTGTCGAATACAGCCACACGGTGCATATTCTGCCGGGCTTGTTTCATCGCTTTACGAATCGCATCGGGAACGGAATTCGCTTTTCCAGTACCAACGCCTACACTGCCAGCGTTATCACCCATAACGGTTGTCACGCGGAAAGAAAAGCGGCGGCCACCTTTGACAACTGTGGCTACACGTCTGATCTCTATTACGCGCTCGTCGAATTCTTTTTCAGCTTGATAGTTCGCCATATCTTTCTCCTACAGAGTATTAGAACTGCAAGCCACCTTCGCGAGCACCATCAGCCAGAGCGCGCACGCGCCCAATATAGCGATAGCCACCGCGATCAAAGATAACTTGATTTACGCCTGTTGCCTGCGCTCGTTCAGCAATTTTCTTACCAACAAGTTCGGCTTGCTCTGTCTTCGACAAATCTTTCATCTGAGCACGAAGCTCGCTATCAATCGTCGATGCAGATGCCAGGGTGTGGCCTGCTTCATCATCGATCACTTGAGCGTAAATATCACCCAGGCTGCGGAAAACATTCAGACGAGGTCTTTCAGGGGTTCCCGCAACTTTTTTACGAACACGGCGATGCCGTTTAGCTCGAGCAGCGGCGCGAGTTTTCTTTTTCGCCATAATTACATCACCTTACCAGCTTTACCAGCCTTACGGCGGATTCGCTCGTCTCTATATTTGATACCTTTGCCTTTATAAGGCTCCGGTGGACGAATTTTTCGAATATCGGCAGCGACCTGACCCACCAGTGCTTTGTCGTAACCTCTTACATGGATCACTCGATTGCGATCCTCCACCTCGAAGGAAATACCTTCAGGCGGTACGACATCGACAGGATGGGAGTAACCCACATTGAGGATCAGGTTTTTGCCCTGTAATTCACCACGGTAACCGACACCATTGATCTCCAAGATTTTCTCGAAGCCATCGGTCACGCCGATTACCATATTATTTATAATAGCTCTGGTCATACCATGCATTGCGCGATGTCTACCTTCATCAGAAGGGCGATCCACAGTAATCACGCCTTTATCAAGAGTGATTTTCATAGAAGCCGGGAACGTGTGTTCGAGTTGGCCCTTAGGCCCCTTGACACGCACATGCGTCCCTTTGACATTTACATCGACACCCTGCGGCACTTCCACTGGCAAACGACCAATTCGTGACACAGTAAACCTCCAACTACCAAACCTTACAAACGACCTCACCGCCAACGCCCATTTTTCGGGCCTCACGACCGGTCATTACGCCTTTAGAAGTAGACAGTATGGCAATACCCATACCAGACAGCACCCAGGGAATATCCTGTTTACCGGTATATATCCGGCGGCCAGGTTTGCTCACGCGCTTTAGGCCCGTCAGCACTGGGCGGCGGTCTCGTCGTTCGCCAATATATTTCAAGCGAACATGAAGTACTTTCTGTCCAGGACGATCACCGTCCACCACTTCAAAGTCATTTACAAAACCTTCGGTTTTTAATATCTTGGCGATATCGACCTTAATCTTCGAGCTGGGCATAGCGGTCACCGTTTGACCAGCCATGACAGCATTTCGGATACGAGTCAGCATATCTGCAATAGGATCACTAACACTCATGCGTAAACCCTCCGCCCGGATTACCAGGAAGCCTTTCTAACGCCAGGGATCTTTCCATCTAGCGCCAATTCTCGGAAACAAATGCGGCACAAGCCAAAGCGGCGCATATAACCGCGCGGGCGGCCACACTGTTTACATCGATTCCGTACGCGAGTTTTATACTTACGTCGGCTTTCACGAACAACCATGCATGTCTTAGCCATTGTTTATCCTTCCTTCCTGAACGGCATTCCAAGCATTCGCAACAACTCACGACCCTCTTCATCAGTTCTCGCTGATGTCACAATGCTAATTTCCAGGCCTCGAACTTTGTCGATTTTGTCGTAATCGACTTCCGGGAAAACGAGTTGCTCTCGCAAGCCCAGGGTGTAATTACCACGACCGTCAAAGGAGTTAGGCGAAACCCCACGGAAGTCACGCACTCGCGGCAGGGCAACATTCATCAGACGGTCTAAGAAAGACCACATGTGATTGCCTCGCAATGTAACTTTGGTGCCAATTGGAGACCCTTCGCGCAATTTGAAAGCGGCAATGCTTTTACGAGCCCGAGTAATAACAGGTTTCTGACCCGTTATGATGGTCATATCACCTAAGGCAGCTTCAAGGGCTTTGGCATTTTCTATAGCCTCGCCAACACCAATATTGACGACAACTTTTTCAACGCGCGGCACTTCCATAACATTCTCTAAGTTCAATGCCTTCATCAGGGCCGGACTGATTTCTTTATAACGTTCTTTCATACTCATCGTTTCACTCTCACCGACCTCAGTCAATCAGCGCTTCGCAGTGTTTGCAAACGCGATGAGAACCATCTTCATCACGTTGAATGCCAATGCGAGTGGGCTCTTTACAAGAAGGGCATACCAACATCACATTAGAAATATGCATGGGGCCTTCGAACTCGATGATACCAGGGGACACACTGCGTCCCTGAGTCTGGTATTGACCCTGATGCTTCTTACGAATATTGATACCTTGAAGTGCAACGCGGCCTTTTTCGGGATAAACCTTGATGACCTCGCCACGCTTGCCCTTTTCTTCGGAGCGGCCACTGATGACTTCAACAGTATCGCCTTTTCGAATTTTTACTTTCACTTTTCGCTCCTACTATCCTCATTGACGCTAGAGAGATTCCGGCGCCAACGATACAATTTTCATATAACCTTTTTCGCGGAGTTCACGAGCAACTGGACCAAAAATGCGCGTCCCTTTGGGATTTCGAGTCTCTCCATCCAGAATGACGGCAGCATTGTCGTCAAAACGGATATGAGAACCATCCTCACGGCGCCAGCCCTTCTTGGTACGAACAATCACAGCGCGCACTATATCACTCTTCTTTACAGCGCTATGCGGGGTAGCTACTTTGATCGTGCCGACGACTACATCGCCAACACCAGCGTAACGACGCCTTGATCCACCCAGCACTTTGATCACGAGCATCTCGCGTCCGCCTGTATTATCTGCTATTTTCAGACGAGATTCTTGCTGGATCATTTCGCGGCCTCTGCCTCTTTCACTTCAACGGTGATCTCGTCACTCTGGAGTATCTCCTCCACTACCCAACGCTTGTGACGTGAGATAGGGCGGCTCTCCACGATACGAACCTGATCACCAATCTTGCAGCCCAATTCATCATGGGCCATAAAACGACTGCTGTCGGAAACAACTTTTCCATAAAGACGATGACGATAAGTTCGGGAAACTTCGACGACAACCGTCTTCTGCATCTTATTGCTAACGACGACTCCTGTTAATCGACGGCGGTTATTCATTCTTCACCTTCCATTGCAGCTTCGCGATCCCGCTCATTGAGAATCGTCATACAGCGGGCGATCGAGCGGCGGACATGACGTAGTCTTGTGTAATCCACCAACTCACCAGTGGCCTGCTGAAATCGGAGTTTCATGATTTCTTCACGAGCCTCATCCATCTGTGTGCGGATTTCGTCGGTAGAAAGTTCTCGTATTTCTGCTGCTTTCATACTAATCTCCTGCTACCGAATCACTGGTGATAATTCTTGTCTTTACAGACAGTTTATATGAGGCTAGTTTCAATGCATTTCTAGCCACTTCATCCGGCACGCCGCCACCAACCTCGAACATAATTCGGCCGGGTTTCACGACTGCAGCCCAGTATTCTACTGCCCCTTTACCCTTACCCATACGGCTTTCAGCAGCTCGTTTGGTGATAGGCTTATCGGGGAAGATGCGAATCCAGACCTTACCGCGGCGGCGCATTGCACGCACCATCGCACGACGGGCTGACTCAATTTGACGAGCAGAAACCCACCCAGGTTCCAGGGCCTGAAGCCCATAATCACCAAAATGGATATCCGCGCCACGTCGAGCTTTACCCTTCATACGACCGCGCATCTGCTTACGATACTTTACACGCTTTGGCATCAACATAGTTGATCACTCTCTTAATGTCTGAGCTAACCATCCGTCAGCTTCAGGAAATCTAATTGCTAGTATAAACACCTTCGGTAACTTCAGGCATTTCTTCGGTCTCTGGGAAAATCTCTCCCTTGTAGATCCACACCTTGACGCCGATACGTCCATAGGTGGTGCCTGCTTCTGCTATTGCATAATCAATATTGGCGCGCAGGGTTTGGCGTGGTACACGACCTTCACGCATGTGAATCGTTCGGGCCATTTCTGACCCACCCAAACGTCCAGCAACCTGAACACGGATACCCTCGGCGCCCTGGCGCATGGCCTGGCCCATAGCACGTTTCATAGCACGGGAGAAACTGATCCGGCGTTCTAATTGGCCAGCAATATTCTCCGCCACCAGGTAAGCGTCCAAATCGGGATTTTCGACCTCTTTGATATCGAGATCGATCTTCATGCCAACCAACGCTTCCAGGTTTGTGCGGGTTTGCTTCACATTGACGCCCTTGCGCCCGATGAAAACCCCAGGTTTGGCCGTATGAACTACAACTCTCACCTTGCCTGGATAGCGTTCAATTTCAACACGTGATACGCCTGCTCGATCATTAGCTCCGAAGACCATCTCGCGAACTGCGAAATCCTGATGCAGCTGATCGACGTAGCTATCGCCCTCGGCGTACCAACGCGCATCCCAATCACGGTTAATTCCTAAACGAAAACCAATTGGATTTACTTTGCGACCCATAATTTCTCCTGGCGTCTACTCTAATTTTCTTCTTCTCGCTCACGAAGAATAACAGTGACATGCGCTGAACGACGCAGCCATGGCTTGAAACGACCACGGGCGCCAAATTTGCGCCACTTGCGCGTAGAGCCTTGATCTGCGAAGATGCGATGGACATACATATCGTTTCTGCTAATGCCGAAGTTTTCTTCGCCATTCGCCATAGCTGAAGCAATCAGCTTCGACACAGGCTGAGCAGCTTTGTTCGGCGTGAACTTCAAAATGTTCAGCGCTTCGAGTACATCTTTTCCACGCACTAGATCAACCACCAAACGCACTTTCTGCGGAGAGCTTTGGATCTGGCTTACATGAGCACGAATATCTTGCGTCATGACTCTTATCCTTTCCGCTTCTTCTCGACAAGATGCCCACGGTGCGTTCGGGTGTGAGCGAATTCGCCCAGGCGATGGCCAACCATATTCTCCGTGACGTAAATGGGAATATGACGACGACCGTCGTGTACGGCAAAGGTGTGTCCCACCATCTGGGGAAAGATCACACTGGCCCTGCTCCAGGTACGAATAACTTTCTTGTCGCCACTTTCGTTCATGGCTTCAACTTTTTTCAACAGTTTCGGGCTAATGAAAGGCCCTTTCTTTAGTGATCGTGACATAATTACGCCTCTTCCAACTAGCGACGCTTCCTACCGCTTCCGCGACGATGAATAATATATTTATCTGTTTGCTTGTTGCGGCGGGTTCTCTTACCAAGCGTCTTCTTGCCCCAAGGGCTTTTCGGGCTGGGCATACCAATGGGAGATCGACCTTCACCACCACCATGAGGGTGGTCGTTCGGGTTCATGGCCGAACCACGCACGGTAGGGCGAATACCCATATGTCGTTTGCGTCCAGCTTTTCCCAATTTGATGCTGCCGTGATCCAAATTGCCGACCTGGCCTATGGTGGCATAACAGTTGCGGTGAACCAAACGAATTTCACCCGAGGGTAAACGCACATGGGCGTAGCTACCCTCTTTTGCAAGCAATTGTGCCGCCGTACCAGCGGATCGCGCCATCTGCCCACCACGTCCTGGCTGCAATTCGATGTTATGAATCATTGTGCCGGTTGGGATGTGGCTGAGCGGCATACTATTGCCTGGGCGGACATCGATGTCGGAACCAGCAAGCACGGTATCATCAACTCGCAATCCAACCGGCGCGATGATATAGCGTTTCTCGCCATCGGCATAAAATAACAACGCCAGACGGGCTGTGCGGTTGGGATCATATTCAATCGCAGCAACACGAGCAGGGATATCACGCTTGTCGCGTTTGAAATCAACAATTCGGATTTTGCGTTTGTGACCACCACCACGATGCCGAACGGTAATTCGTCCCTGGACATTACGACCGCCGCTTTGGTGACGCTTCACTATCAAGGAGCGCTCAGGCTTCGTTTTCGTAATTTCTTCGAATGTGTATCCCGTCTTGTCCCGCATACCCGGTGAAGTCGGTTTATACTTCTTGACTGCCATGATTAGCGTACTCCTTCGAAGGCATCGATAGTATCGTCAGGATGCAAAGTGACGAGCGCCTTTTTGTAAGCACTTTTACGCACCAAAAGACGGCGGCTGAGAGCACGACGACTGCGCTTGGCAGGCAAAACCATGGTGTTTACTCGCAGCACTTTCACGTCAAACAAGGTTTCAACTGCATCCTTAATCATCGTCTTCGTTGCGGCTTTATCCACCTCGAACGCGTATTGATGTAATTTGGCGTATTGGTGGCTTGATTTCTCCGTCCACAAAGGACGCTTCAAGATATTATAGATACTTATCGCCATAGCTACCTCT
>JADHXE010000315.1 GCA_016783125.1 Anaerolineales bacterium | reverse complement strand
CTGGATATCGAACATCATTCCCAAATAAAATATCTCAAAGGGCGGGAATTGCGCGTCCACCCTTGGATGGGCCCAAGCCTATATAACGCGCAAGTGCTATATGACCCTCAACACTTCCTCAATTTCACCATCGCTACAGTACGGGGGATGTTTCATCGCGAAGACCACACCCTTATCCGGGTTCGCTCTTTAGCAGATAACGCCCGTCAGGCTTGGATGGAACTGCAAAATTCACCCAATATCAGCAATCAACAAACCGTTACCGAATACTTGAAAATTATCGAAGATACCGCCAATGCGCTATCCCTCCTGGTAGGCGAACCGCTGACTGATCGGCGTTTTCTGACAACCTTCGCAAAGCGTGTGCAGTCGCTGGATCAACCAGGAATGTACGCAGGGCTGATGGGATTGCTAGGCGCCCCGCGCGTGGAAGTTGAAACTCTACACGATTGGGTATCCGTTTGGAATACGACCTACAACGCCGAATCAATTACTAAGAGGCCAGCCCAAATTCATCAATATCGACGAGATTATTATTTGATGTCGCTCAAAGCCTTATTGGCTGGCGAGAAACCTAAAGATGTGCTGTGGCCCCTACTTTTCACCTGGACACAGGTGGCTGGCTGCCTACCCGAGGAGGACCCTGCTTTCCTAAAATGGCAGACGACCTTCGAACAACTGGGGTTGCTCGGCGTGGATTTCCCCGAGCGGATCCAAGCGATGGATATTTATTTGGAACAGGTAGAAGAGAAGATAGAAAATTGGGCTTTTGAGCATGGGGCCTGAGGCGGCTTCATCAATAGCGGGGAGCTGCCTTGAATTTAATGGGACCTACGCACTCGCGAAGGGAAAAGTCCGAAAATAGAGGTGAGGGGGGGCTCCGTACCCCCCCACCTCTATTTCCGGTATATTTTTCAACGAACTGCGTAGGTCCTATTTAAGTTAGCCATTTAGGGGCGGTATCGAGGAAGTTGCACCTTGAAGGTTGACCCCTTCCCCGGGCCGTCAGATTCTGCCCAAATCCGGCCCTGATGGAGTTCCACCATACCCCGGGCAATAGCCAACCCTAAACCCAAACCTTCATAACGACGCGTCATATGATGCTCTACCTGATAAAAGTGCTCGAAGATGCGTTCCAACTCGCCAGGGGGAATACCGATTCCTCTATCCGTAACCTCAACAAGAATATCATCTTCACCAGCCGAAATCCGCACAATGATCTCGCCATCAGGCACGGTAAATCGAACGGCATTCTTCAGCAGATTTGTAAAAACGCCCTGCAGACGATCATCCGCATGAACCCAAATATCCTGATCCGGCTGGATTATTTCTAATTGATGCTTTTGGGACTCAGCCATCTGAGATATTTCATTCCACGCCTCGCTAACAATTGACTGGATACGCAAAGGTTGAAGACGAAGTTCAGTTGCCCCAGTATACAGTAAATTCATGTTGGTCATATCTTCGAGCAAAGCTCGCAATCGCATGGCCGCACCGTGAACTGTTTTCGCAAGCTCCGAAAGCTCTCCTTCAGCTTCCTCCTTGAGAAAAGTGGCATAGCCTAGAATGATCCCCAGTGGCGTGCGCAGCTCATGAGAGGCAACCGCCATAAAGTCAGCTTTAAGTCTGTCGGCCTGGCGTAGCTCTGCATTGGCTTCCTGCAACTCTTCGATAATACGAGTATTGTTAATTACCACCGCAGCTTGCGCAGCCACTAACAAGAGCAGTTGAACATCATCGTCAGTGAACTCTCCATCCAGTTTGTTTATCCCTTCCAGAACTCCAATGGTCTGGTGACGTATGTTGATGGGCACACCCAGCAAACTGCGAGCTTGATATCCGGTTCGCTCCTCGACAACTGTATAGTGATTTGGCTCTTTGGATACATCATTGATAACCAAGGGATGGTTCCGCGTGAAGATCATCCCAGCAATACTGCCATCAAGAGGAACGGGGATAGATTCAAGCCCTTTTGATTCCGCTCCGACGGCAACTGTGAATTTTAGCAACTGATCGTCTTCGTTATAGAACATGATGGAAGCGGCTTCACACCCAAGCATTTCAACCACTGTGCTAAGGATAAACTTCAACTGTTGTTTCAGTTCAAGCTCTGAGTTCAGTATCTGGTTGATTTCAACCAATCTATTCAGATCGTCCGCAATTCGATTTTCCTGTTTGTGGTCGCTCATCAGTTGCTGTTCCCATCAAAGCTCATAGCGAGAGTCGTCGAGCAATTTACGATACGCATCATCTTCCTCAGGCATATTTACATCCGCAGCACCTTCAGTGAAATAGTGTTCTTCGGCGGCTTCCAGTGCAGTTTGAGAGGCGCGCGCCAGGATCGCCCATTTGCCACAATGTGGACAGCGCAGCAATTTTCCGACTACCAGGTTGGGGGCCAAGAAATTTCTTGAATAAGGTAACCGGCAGCGAGGACAAACCACACCCCCAGCCAGACCGTAATCCCCAAGCTTGAAATCCTTTTTGCGGCTGAAAAAAGCCGTACCCAATGTACCCAGTAAGGTAACTCCCCCTACAACCACAAACAAAGGCACGATGAGTTTGCCCACATTCTCCCAAGCCTGTTCAGCATCGATAATCTCCCGCGTAAACTCACTAGAAACGCTCTGAGAACCGTCGGCTCGATACCCCATTGCAGAGAAACTATGCTTGCCAACCGAGAAATTGGCTGTATTGAATTTGTACTGGAAAGGCGGCTCTGTCGTCGAATGGACAATTTCTCCATCAATAAAAAATTCCACGCGCACCAGATCATCAGGAGAACGCACTTTCAGGGAGAAGCTGCCCTGAATTTTTCCGCCCGCGGCATAGCCAAAATCCTTATTCAGGCTGACGACCAGCGGTTCTGTTTCACCCTGTGCCGCGGCTGAAATCGGTAATACAAACAAGAATAAAATTAACAAGAGAGGCCGGATTCGTTTCATTATCAAAATCCTAACACAGCTAGCTCGCGGCTAACAGAAGGTCGATGCTTTATTATTCTAACCGCAAATGGAGTTTTTCGAGGCTGGTTTTTGCGATTCCCGGAATCTACTTCCAACGAGTCAATATCGTCTCTCGCTGGAATAGCTGAGTTGCGAATGCAAATAATCCCGCATCCAGGATCAGCAATCCAACAGCCATCCACAAAATGATGCGCTCATTAACGAAGATCAGCCCCGTAGATTGGCCGACAAATAACCCGATAATCGGCAACACGAAGATGGCTGAAATCTGTTCGGCCACGCGGGGATCTGTCACCCGCGAGGAGATCATTACTGCCAGGCTGACTCCTGCTAGGGCTAACAAGGGACCGACAACAAAGATAGCACTCAGCCATAAGGGATCGAACAACTTGGCCAATACGCCCGGGCTGACCGCCAACAAACGTGCCCCAATCATGTATAGGAAAAAACTCAGCCAAGTCGCCACGACTGCCGGGATGGAAGCCGCCAGCGCCTTGCCTGCCAGCAGTTCTAGAGTGGTAATCGGCGTCGCCAGGAGAGGCTCAAGGGTGCGGGTGGTTTTCTCCCCCACAATGGAATATGAAGCAAATGTAATTGGCACAATCATAGGCACCATCATGAATAGCAGCATAAACTGGGAGACGATGAAATATTGCATGCAGCCATTGGCGTCCAACCCACCACACATCTCGATAAACTGGGGAGGCAGGTCCGACAACGCCATGGCATCGCTCCAATCTCCAGACGACTTACTGACATAGAGAATGATCAATGGCAAAGCCGTAAACAATAATGGCAAGAAGGCTACTGTGAATAACACAAAGCGGTTCTTGAAAACTTCTGCCCATTCTTTTCGTACGAGAGTCCAGATTTTATTCATATCAACACACCATCAGCTATCTTGATCAGAACTTATGCAGTCATGGTTTGATCTTTCTTTTGCTATTCAGGGTAGTTTGTTCTCGTTTCTGAGATTATCGACAAATTTTATTATTTCATCGAACTCATTGAAACTTATGAGTGAATAACATGGCGCAGGTTGATCATAGCGAAGGCAATGAAATGAGCGCCCAAGAAATAGGCATCCCTGCGATCGTACCTTATCAATAAAGCTCTGAATTTATCAATCCAGGCGAAAGAACGTTCACTGGTAAAGCGACGTTTGTAAACATCTGGATCAAAGAAACGTTTGCGGCCTCGCTTGGTATTCTTGCGATTACGTTTGTTTTCATCAATATTGGGAACAAGGCCGTGATTGAAGCAAGTCTTGCGGGCATCCTTGGTGTCGAAGGCCTTATCTGCATTAAAGAATGCACCCTGAATAGCAAGTTCCAGGCGTTTCATGAACTTGAAAGCAGCCTGTAAATGCGGCTTCAGATTGTAAGCATCATTATGGTTCCCAGCTATCAAGCCTGTGCTAGCAATGATGAAACCGTGACCATCGGTAATTGGCAAGATATTGGTCGTTTTGGCTTTCTTGCGACCTTGGTAGGCAACTGACTCGCCGCCTTTTTTGGCAATGGCGTGACTACCATCCAGATTGAGTTCAGATAAATTCAAATCAGCCTTGATCGTCATGACACTGCCTTGCCATACTTTTTCCAGACTGCCATCTCGGCTCCACTTGCGAAAATGGTAATAAACCGCATGGTGGCTGATTTCTTTTTGTCTGGGATCATCAGCGTCTGGCTCAATCGGAAGCCGATGCCATTGGCATCCTGTGTGCAGCCGATAGAGAATATAGTTGAAAACTTTGTATAATGGTATCTGACATTCATATCCACGTTTTGCCGTCGAAATATATGGCCGAATATGTTGATCAAACTGATTTTCTGTTAGACTTGTTGGGATCGTGCTCATGGTTGAACTCCTTTTGTGAGTTGTTTACACAACCATGATGCACGATCTTCTTAGCTTTGAAAAGTTTCAATTACTTCTACAATAAAACACCCAATTTCAGGCGGAGCAAATAGCCCAGCTTGGAGGCCATTATTCCAATCACAAGGGCAATTGCGAATTGTAGAAACGGCGACATACTCACTCCTCGAAAAAGTAATCCAGCGAAATCCGCGAAAGCGCTAACACCAGAATCGACATCCCAAAGGCGTAGATCAAAAGCGTTGGTTCCTCAATGGTATCCCGTGGCCACAATAATAGTGCCGGGAA
>JADHXE010000314.1 GCA_016783125.1 Anaerolineales bacterium | reverse complement strand
CCGTTCATGAGACAAGATTTGCCGGGGAATGACTTTCCCGCCCTGCCAGCGGGCCAGGATGCGCCAACGCCGACCGACCGGGATCGAGATTACGTCTCGGTCATAATGCATGCGCTTGCCTCTCAACTTCCAATACGGATGCCCCTCGTCCAATCTACATATAATTCCTCTTGCTTTCTCGAGCACTCGTCTGGGCACTCGATCCGCGCCGTCGATGCCGCGCTGATCGAAGAACGAAACAATGTTTTTACTCATCAGTATTCCTCCTGCCAAGTTCCACTACTTGCCTTAAATGCGAAAGCGGCTCCCTGTTTCCAGAAAGCCGCCTTAAAGCAAAACAGGCGCACTCCGCCTAAGGATTACGCCTGTTCCGTCTATATAAATATCACAGCCGCTTTGCTATGTCAAGATACCGGGAACGGTCAACTGCCTGACCTCCTACTCATAATAGCGGGCAACAGCCCAATACTCTCGTATCCCCGCTTGATCTTCAAAGTCACAATCTGCCTGGCGATTTCCTCAGCCTGATCCAGGCTCTCAGCCGGGATAATCTTCCAACGAGCGTAATCCGTCCCGCGTCGCCCCCACCCACACACAACTGCGTACTTGCAGAACAGGGTGGCCTGCACGTTGACCACGTACCACCTGTTCATATTGATGGCCAAATCAATCCGAATGAGTATCATGTCTCGTTCCAGTTGCCTTCCTATCCTGCGCTGGTGTCTTCCCCTTGCAGCGCCTGGTTGAAGAGCGTATTCGCCCGGGTCCTGACCTCCTTATTAACCACAAAGGTGATGTTGTCGGCCACAACAACACTGCTGACAACTCGCTCTTCTGCGATATTACGATCAAGCGCCATAGAGCGCAGCCAACCGGTAACCAACGCCTGAGGAGGCCCATCCTCATCCCCTGCCTGGACAAAGGCAATCGTCTCGACCGCCAAACGACCATAGGCCACGAAATGATGGTGTCCTCCCAACTCCGGTGACCCGCTGGCGATGATACCCTGCACTACGGGGACAGCTTTCCCATCAAGTTCGGTCGTGCCGACATCCTTGATCGACAATAATCCTTCGATCCACACTTTGTTATTGCGTTTGCCCATTGTTATCGTCTCCAGTTCTAACTTCGTTATGATTTTATTTCTTAAACCAGACACACTCTTCCAAAAGTCGTGAGGTCGTGAGGTGGCGTTTTTTTACCCCTATATACGGGAATAATGCCATCAATTAGCCAATACTCTCCCACATATATGGTGTGTTGTGACCTCACGAGTACCTCACGACTCACCTTAAAAGTCGTGAGGTTTTCACGCAGGTCGTGAGGTAGTCGTGAGGAAGTCGTGAGGAAAGTCGTGAGGTGAAAACACCCCCACATATAGGAAGAATTCAATAAATAGGGGTATTTCATCTTTATATGGGTATGGTATTGCGACCATTTTTTCGACCTCACGACCTCACGACATGAACCTCGCGCGCACGGGAAAAATTTTCTATAATTAGCCATGATCTGGCTTTTCACCTGGCTGTATAGGTGGGGGAGATGGATTTCTGATCGTCACACCGTAAAGCGCTTGCACCTTTTCTTGGCAGAAAGCGATCATGCGCTTGTTCTTTCCTGCACTCGTCACCCATTTGGAAACCTGGATATTGTTCCCGCCCCCGGTTTCGGAGAGCAGATCGCTAATCTGGTTGAATTGGCGGTGTAAGGCATCCCGAGTGGTATCGAAGTGTTCGCCCAGCTGTGCCCAGAAATCGCGCACATGGATCATGCAGCTGCTGGTATCCAGGTAGAAGATGTTTTCGTCACCAGGCTCATACCAGCCCACCGGTTCAGCGCCATTGATGGGAGTGATTGTGGCACCAGAACGCGGCTCTAAATACACCTTGCGCCGCTGGAGCAGATTGTCCAAGGCATCGAAGAACTTGCGCACCGGCGATTCGGCGGCGATCTTCTCTGCCTGGTTCTCGATGACACCGAGAATGGCCTGGCCATTGCGTTCGGCGATTTTGGCGGCCTCATGGGCAGAGAGCAACCCCAATTCACTGAAGGCGGTCAAAGCGACTTGCTGGGCAGAATCCAGGGTGGCGAAGTAGTCCGGTAGGCGGTTCTGCATCTTGCCCTCCCGGACCAATTTGTGGGACTCCTCGATGATTTCCAGATACAGTTTCGAGGCGCGTTCCCAGTTCGTTGCCAACCACTGCACATAAGCCGCCATCGCCTGGGCATACGATCCCCCCCTGGCTTGCGCTTGCGCCCGGTCCAGTTCTTTCCGGGGCGGCTCGCCGGTGTTGGGCAACACATCTCCGCGCACGATGGGCACGTAGACCATACGCCCAACAGTGCTTTCCCCGGCCAGCGGTAGTTCAGCCGTAGAGATCGCCATCCCCCGGGGTATGCGTGTCTTGCGTTCGCTCAAGTCACGATTGGCCCGGCCACGCGCCGAGCGGTTGCCCACCGCCCGCACGATTTGATGAGCGCTTTTATGAATTCTGCGGCTGTCCGCCGCGCTCTGGAATTGGGGCGCGAAGTCGTCGATGATCACCGGGGCGTCCTTGACTTTGAACATGACCCCTTCGATGTGGGTGACAGTGCTCATCCAATCCACCGGGGCGTGGTACTGGCGCCCTTCGATGAATCCCGTCCCGAAGTGGGCCAGGGCCAGGTGGCCCACTGTGGACTTGCCGCTCTGGGTAGGGCCATACAACCAGATCACCGTGTAGAGCGGGCGAACTTCGGTCAGCGGACTGGCATACAGGGCTGCCCAGAGGGGCGCGGTGACTCGCAGAGGGCCAATGTCCAGAAACCCCAGGCTAGCTTTGACCGCTTCGGCCAGGTTTTCGCCCGCGGGCGGTCTGGGCAAGTCGTAGTATCGCAGGTTGTTTTCCCCCAGTTCCACGCGCACGCTGCCATCGAACCCCTTGGCGGTGATTATGCCTGACCGGGTCAGATAGCCCCGCACCCCGTTAATGACCGTCCAGCCGGTGTGAGTGAAGACTCGATCCCGGCCCATGTCATCCAGTGATGTCTCCTGCATGGCGCGGGCGACCTGGTAGTACTTTCCCCTGGGGGCGTACAGGATCGGGCGCGCCCCCCAATAGCGGTGGATCCACTTCATCTCGGGAAATTCCTCTGCTGGTACATCGATCACTCGCAGGGGCTCGCCGGTAGCCAGCCATCCTGCGACGGTATACTGCACTTCAGGCAGGTTCAGCCCGTCATCGATGACCAGTTCGTGGGTGATTTGGGCTGTGAAATTTGCCAGCGGTTCGCCCAGGAAGTGCAGCCGCCCGTCTTTGACGCCCGATAGAATGGGGACATCCCCATCTAGCTGATCCGTCTCGTTCATCAGAGCCCGCAAGTCTTTGCGATCCATCCCCAGGGTCCGTTGGGCGCGCTTCATATAGTGAGGCTTCAACTCGTTGGGAAGCTCATCCAACATGGCCATGATTTCGCCGGTCAGCGCCTGTAATTCGTGGGGAGTAGCGATTTTGACTCTCTCCAGACGCTCGTCGATCACCGGGATGGCATCTCTAAGCATAGTGTGGATGACCGGGGCTGTGCCGCCATTCTTTAGGAATTCGTTAGCGTCCTTGGCATCTCTAAAGGATTCAACCAGCATCGTTAGCGGCCCCAGCGCGGGAGCCAGCTTGCTCTTTTTTTTCTGACCCTCGTCGTCGCCATCCAGAGCAAGATAGATCACAGGTCGTTGCTTTAGCGCCCGCAGATCGGTTTCAGGCATCTGGCCCAGGCCGCACAAGGCCAAGGCAGAGAATCCCCATTGACGATAGCTTTCAGCATCGGTCTGGCCTTCGCATAGGATCACTTCGCGGACCCCTGGCACTTCGGCTTTGTAGAGGCGTCGCCTCCCTGGCAGGTTGCGTGATTTATCTCCCGGTTCAACCGGGTTCAGAGCGCGGGCGGACAGGTAGGTCACCCCTTTGATCTGCGGCAACACCTCGCTGTGACGCAGGCAGGTCCCGCCATCGTGCCAGGTGGTGTCTTGGCAGGCATCGCACTTGCATCGTCGCAGCCCAACGTAATCTCGATGAGTGTAGATCAACCAGCCCGAAGGGGAAACCTTGTCGCCACCACTGTTGGAAGTAAAATCCTGGCCATCGGCGCGGATCAGGCCGGTCTTGCGCGCCAAAGCCATGATCTGCTCCGAACCCCGCGCAGCGTCCCCGTTCTCAAGGTAGTCCTTCAAACCTGTTCCTCCAGCGGAGAAACCGAACCCAGCCACGCGGATTATTTCATCACTGAAACCGCGCGAACGGGCGTATTCCAGGGCTTGCTTACCTGCCTCAGACCAAAGCTGTTCCACATAGTATCGAGACGCCAGGTCGAGAATATCAACCCGCTCTCGATGTTCTTGAGCGGCTTTTACCGCTTCTGGAGTGAAGCCAATCTCTGCGAGGCTCATGCCAGCATATTCAACCAGCCATTTCACCGCCTCGATGAAAGCCAGGTTCTCAGTCCGCATAATGAATTCGATCGCATCGCCGCCGGTATCACAATCTGCCCAGCAGCGCCATCGTTGGCAGCCACCGTCTGCAGTGTAAATCTGAAACGAGGTGGGATTATCTCCAGCATGCAGAGGGCACTTGCCGCGGTATTCATCCCGGCCAGTTTTATGAACAAGCTGCGTTCCTGTTCGTTCAGCCAGGGTGACGAGATCGATCTTGTTGAGTAATTCTTCTAAGTTGAGTTTTGCTGACATAATGACGTTCTCCATTTTGGGGTGTATTGGAGCTATGGAGCAAGGGAGCTGGGGTGATTGAGTGCTGCTCCCCTGCCCACCAGCTCCCAGCCGTAGGCCCGCCTGCCCGAAGGGCCGCAAAGCGTGGCGTGCGCCCCGGCTCCCTTGCTCCCATGCACATGATATGATACATCTCACCCAAGCGATCAACCGCGGCGCCATCCATTCATTGATGCTCTTCAGATGAAAGATAGCGATTTTTTAGGATCAAGGGGTACAAGGATAGGTAATTCCAGTTTCAACGCTTAGGAGGTGTGCAAAAATAAGATCCCATTTTTGAAATGGTCTGGAAGAATCGGTAGACAAAAAGGGTGAGAATACAACAATAGCGAACGGTGCCAATGATGGGATATGCTGTAAAATCAAGGGTAAACCAACCAGG
>JADHXE010000051.1 GCA_016783125.1 Anaerolineales bacterium | reverse complement strand
TAGTCATGTGTTTCCTTCTCGGGTATGTTTCTGATAGATTGTTATCCAATCCGCCGCTGGTGAAGAACACGGTCAGGCCGGTCAACATTGATCAAGCCCCATTTCGCAAAAATGCCCAACTCAGAGGGAACAGGGCCAGGAAAAACAGACCACCCCCCACAGCCGATCCCATTCCTATCAGTGTGTTCCCCAACACAACCCCGACCATCCCAACAATGCACGCGATGCCATTGAGCACAAGCAAGACCCCCGCAAGTCGCATCGTTTTGCTGCGCTTGCATAATGCCATCCCAAAGATGATCGAAGGAATGCCGAGGATGGCGTACGCCAGGTTGTTAGAGACCCACACCGCCGAGCCGGGCCACGCCTGGATCATCTGTCTCAGCAACATGGTGGACACCGCCTGATATTCTGCCGTCTGCTGATATTCCAGCAAGCGCGGCACGACCGTAATCTGCGACAGGTAGGAAAACAGGTTCAAGACGCAGTAGACCGGCACAAACACCACTCCTATCACAGACCATTCAGGGGCGATGGGCTTACAGTAGACGTACAACCCGGCGAGCAGAATGGTTGCACCTACGGTGAACAGGGTCGCGTTTGCGTAGGTCAGGTAGAACACTCCGTCCAGTCTGGCGGCATTGGCCAACACTTGCTCAAAAGTCTCCACTGGCCCCGCACTGACGATGGACGAGATGAGTAGGGCGAGCCAAAGCGCCGTCATGATTAGGATTATCAACGATACAATGCCAAGCGGCCTGGTTTTCACGAGCTTCTCCTCTAGTGCAAGCAAGTAATCACTTGCTCGCAAGTTTAGTGCGTTTCGGCGTTCCTGTCAAGCGATGGTCTTCTATTTTGTCACATTTGCTAAAACACAACAGCGAATGAGGAAATCTAACATGGCCGCCCATTTCCAACCCGAGAATGAGTCGTTACCCCCTCACAATCGCCCGCATCATGTTATTCACGACCAGGTGATGAAATGGGCGGATCACGTTGAAATAGACCGGCCCGGCCCAGTTGTTGTAGTGCACGATGGTTATCACGTAGAAGCGCGCCGCCTCGCCTGCCAACGGCTCAACGACCACACCCATCGCGGCATCGAGGTGGGTGTCTTTGATTTCGCCCATCCAGTAATGATCTTCGGCAGTGGATCGCACTGTGAAAATATGGGCAGGTTCACCGGGATTCATGGGGACGTCTTCGGGCCGCATCTGCGGGGCCTGCGGAATATCCTCTTGTTTCATGCCCAGCAAACGCACAAACCACTGCCGGATATAGAAAAGAAACGTTACCCAACCAGGTTGATACGACAAGAACCCCGCCACGAACTCTCGCAGGGATATATCATCTTCAATGGTCTTGATGTCAATGAAATCGGCTTCCTTCAAAAACTGTGTAAGTTCAGGAATCTGGTAGATGTGTGATTCTGTTCTCATGTTAATGTTTTCCCTTTTGATCCCGTCGAGTGGTATCGTACAACTATTTTCTCTCTTCAGTGTGCAGAGCAGTGTGGGTGTGTTCTTTACGCTACAAAAAACACCGCAACGGCTGCCACAGCCAGGACCGCCCAAACCACCCGATTCCGGTCCCAGATTCGCCGCCCGTTGAAGCTGGCAAACGGGAAAAACGGCAGTGCAATATCGAACAGGGCCAGCGGTTTGCCGACAAACATAGCAAAATCAAGCCAGGCTTCGATTCCTGGTGGCAGCGCGCCGAAACGGGACAGCGCCCACGCCCCCCAGGTCAGCGCCAGCGCCGGCAGCGCACCGGCCAACGCAATGGAACCCAGCCTGGGGAGGAGGTCATGATACCGCCACCTGTCGGAAGCGGGGTAGACAGCGCCGGGCATTGGAAACAGTCTCCCAGCCCCCAGGGCTATCGCCAAACTCAACGGTAATCCCGATTCCCAGGCGCGGTAACGCAGCGCCAGCCCGTACCGGCGAGCCGAGAAGCGCATCGCCAAGTCGCGCAGACCGAAGAAAAAGATGACCATCAGCGGCAATGCCAGGCAGGCCAATGGATCGAAACCGTGAAACCCGCTCCCCCGCCACAGGGCCAGCAGGGCGATCAGGGCGTTCGCGACCACGCTTCCCCACCACTGCAACGTGGGACTGTCCGGCCGCTCGGCGGCGGGACGCGCCCACAAAAAGTGACCGATGTCAATGAAGTGGAAAGCGCTGACCCACACAGAGAATACCCGGTTCCCGTAGCGCCGGAACTGCTGCCCCGGCGATAGAATCGAAAACCCACGGGTAGCAAACAGCTTGTTCGAGCTGGTGTTGAAGCCTTCGACGCAAGCCATGATCTCGTCGCAGCCCTGTTCTTCGAAAAACCGCAGCGCCGCTTCGACGAGTCTCTGGCCCAGGCCCAGGCCGCGGGCTTCGGGCGCGGTGAATACCCAGTAGACGAGTCCCCCTTTGCGGCCTCCGGGCAGCGGGAACAGTTTGAGCACCGTTGCGCCCAGCAGCTGCCCGTCCCGCTCAGCGACCAGGACGTTTGGCGTCCACGAAAAGAACCACTGCTGGATCAGCGGGAACGATTGGCGCATAATGCCATGCACGGTTTTTTTCTCGCCGGCCTGCATAGGACGGATGGTGATATTCGATGCTTGTGTCATGGTTTTCCTCCAGTTTTTTACTATTCATCGTTTGCGGACAGCCAACCCGACCATTACAGCCAGCGCAACGACCGTCAGCCACCCAAACCAGTCGCCCCAGCGGGCGTGGAGTGTCTGATGGAGTGTGATGAAGACCTCGCCGGCGATGACGCCGCCCTCGGCCACGATGCGCCCGTATCTGGGTTGCTAATGACGGAGGGATATCCTAGGGTTGTACTGACATTATCAGGGACATTGTCAGGAAAGGTTCTGCCAATAAGACAGCCAAGCTATGTGCGAGAATAACAGGTGTAAGGCTGCGCTTGCCCAGAACGAATAACCCGGCCAAAATCAAGCCATACACCAGGCTCGCTACGAAACTGCCTATGAAGCCCCCCAGGCTGCCGCACCAAATGCTGTGATAGAGCGCAAAAAGCAAACTGGAAGCAACTACCTGCAACCAGGCAGGAACCTTGATGCGCTTGAGCGAGTTCATCAAATATCCGCGGGTCACCATATCTTCCATGATCGCGCCAACTGCGCCAACTACGCCCATAAATAACTTGAGCAAGCTCAACTCGAGCAAATTCGCTTCAGGATCGAAGTACAGGTAGCCCATAGCCCCAAAGGCAGCCCAAAACAAACCCACCAGAGTACCCAGGATAATAGCCAACCGTGTCGAGGGTTTTCTCCATCCCAAATCGGCCAACGTTTGCCCATCTCGCCGCATCCAGGCCAGAGTCACACCCAACACAATTGCAAGGGCTACGATGAACCCGACAACCTGCCAGGCCGCAGCCGGTCGCAGATCCATGATTGAGGCTAGATACCTGGATAACGGACCAAAGCAGGGGCCCAGGATGAGTAATAGAAGCGAAGATAGAATGATAAGTCTTGTCTTGGTCGTCATGGTCTTATCTCCTTGTTGTTAGTTTCACTATGGATAATTCGCTCCAGCGCGTCCACGTGGGTGGCGAAGGCAGCACGCCCTTCCTGCGCAGCCCAGATCAGGGTCCTGGGCCGCCGCCCGACGAAGGTCTTCTCTACCGCCGCATAGCCGGCCTCCTCCAGCCGCTGGAGATGAACGCTAAGATTGCCATCGGTCAACCCCAGCAGGCCGCGCAGGAAGGTAAAATCAGCCTTGTCTCCCTCATCCAGACTAACCAGCGCGGCCATGATGCGCAGGCGGGTCGGTTGGTGGATAAGGGAATTCAACTCGGCCATAACTCAGTCCTTGTGGTAGATGAACCATAGCCCGCTTCCTATCAGCCCGCCGCCGCCCGCTAAGGCCATTACCAGGAAAAAGTATTCAGGCGCTAACACCGCCGCCCCAACCGCCAACGCGGCGATCAGTGTACCAATGCCGCTGATGACCCAGTAAGTAAAGACTCCGGTCTGGAAATAGCCTACGGCAACTGTCAGCACGATCAATAAGGTCAGATCGCGGCCATCGTTCAGGCGGAATAGCCAGGCCACCAGTACAGCAAAAACGATCAGGGGCAGCCACCAGAGCAGGATCAGCCGCCATATGGAGGAGTGCACGCCTCCCTGGCGTCCCATACGCACACCCAGCCAGACACTAACTGCCGCACCAAGGGTGCACAGCCCCGGCCAGAGCCAGGCGAGGATCGCATCAGGCAAGAACTGGGTCCCCAGAAAGCCAAAGAACCATATTGTTCCCCACAACACCATGATGTGCCATCCTCCGTACCCACCCATCTCACGACGGGTGCGCTCCATCATCCGGCGGATAATCTTCAGGTCATCCAACGCTCGATCAGGTTCCATGTTTCTTCTCCTATAAGCTCTGAAAACTCTGGAAAAGTTAGAACCAGCAACCCCCACCCGGCCTCCCCCAAATTCCGCTTTTAGAATTTGGGGGAGGCCCGACAGGGCAGAGGGGAAAAATCGAGTTTTCCATAGTTTTCAGTATAAAGTACTTTATGCTGTAAAGTATAATACTAAAAAGCGCCCTGTCAAGGGAAACCTTTGTGAGTATGCACGCAAAAGTTGTCTTAGAATCCGAAAAAGGGGTGTGAAGGCGGTGTAGCCGCCTTCACACCCCTTTTTCGAGAACTCTTATGACATTTACGGCGCAATCAGTGGGGCGACGAGGCTGTTTGTTTTCCGGCCAGCTTTTCGAAAACGAATACGCCCAGAATTACAAAGAGCACATCCAGCCCAGGACGGATTACGAGATCAAGCACTGGCATCTCGAAAAAGATGAGCATAAACAGGTGAAAGATCAACCAGTCGATTCCCAGAACCACCCCTCCAAACCAGAGCGCGCGGGTGGTGGGAGAATCTCCTCTCGAGCCTGGACTCAGAGCCGTGTACATGATACCCATCCACACCGCCATCGCCAGAGTCCATAAAAAGGTTGCAAACGGATTCGGGCCAACGTCGGTGCGTACAACCCAATACGCGAAGTACCGCCCCACAAAGTAGAAAGCGGCAATGACGAGAACCGGAGTTACCTTGCCTCTCATTTTGTTCCCGGTCGCAGGATCGCTGTCTGTAGCTGTAAAGATTCCAAGTAGCAGCGACATCAAGATAATAGGAACACCATCTGGCAGCCAGTTTGTTACTTCGGTCGCAAAAGATGTACCCCACACAGTGCACATCTCGATGAAGCCAATGAGCCACAAGCCTGCAAAGGAAACCCCGTACAATAAACCTTTTGATAGTTTTTTTCCAGGCAGGTTTTTCTGTATTAGAACAAAAACTGCCGCTAGTGCTCCAAAAGTCACGATGAGAGCGATACCAGCGGCCTGCGGGAACCAGCCGTGTTCGACGAAAATGCTGGGAGCATAAATGTCGGCCATGGTTACTGGTATGATTTGGTGCAGCAGTATATCCACAATCACTGATACAAGAACAATAACTGTGATCTTCTTCCAATTCTCTTTTAAACTCTTCATTGTCGTAGCTCCTTTCGCAAACGTCAATTCAGGCTCACATCCATCGGACTCCCATCAACTCCCGTCGGATGCATCGCTTGAACCACTATTTTCAGTAGATCACGTTTTTGTGTCATTGCGAGGTGTTTTTTACCGAAGCAATCTCTTCGCAAAGGGGGAGATTGCCACACTTCGCTGCGCTACGTTCGCAATGACATCAAAAATGGGTAAATCGTGATCTACTGATTTTGGGTATCTTACTATCATAATGATCTATATTTTCAGCAATAATTTTTCGTTGATGACCAACACGATGCGCCCCTTCACCGCGGCTTGCTCGATCAACGCATGTGCCTGTGCAGCGTCTTCCAGCTTCATGCGCCTTTCGATAGACGGCTTGATCTTCCCCTCTGTCAGCAGACCAAAGAGCGCGGTTAAATCTTCCTTGAACCATTCGGGATTCTTTTTACGCAGAGCGCCGATGGAATAAAACACTGCTTTGCGGCCATTGGGCAGGATATTCCACAGAGCGATGCTCATATAGTCCATCGCCACGTTGCCGCCTCTGCCCATGGCCTGATCATAGAAACCATAGGCTACCAACGTGCCGCCTTTCTTCAACGAATTGAACGAACGCTTGAAATTCTCCCCGCCGATGGCGTCGAAAGCAGCATCCACCCCGCCGGTGGCTTGTATCCGGGCGAGAAAATCTTCATTTCTGTAGTCAATCGGTGTTGCTCCCAGGCTTTTGACCAACTCATGTTTGGATTTGGAAGCCGTGCCGTATATCTCCAGATCAAGCAATTTGCCCAACTCGAGCATTGCCGTCCCGACCGCCCCGCCCGCGCCGTGGACAAGTATCTTTTGACCGCGCTGCACTTTGGCGATGCGGTGCAGCATTTGATAAGCGGTGACGTAAGACAAAACCATGCTGACAGCTTCGACAGGCTCCAGCCCCGAGGGGACGGGGACGAGTGAATCCTCTGGGCGAATCATATATTCGGTGTACGCGCCCCAAACCGTCAGATCAGCGACCATCTGGCCGACTTCAAGATCGGTTACACCCGCGCCGAGTTTATCCACCACGCCGACCATATCATAGCCAGGAGAGAGCGGCGGCGTCTCCTTGAAGCCGTAATAAATACCTTTGCGCACCATCGTATCGGTGAAGGTTGCGCTGGCGGCCAAAACTTTGACGCGCACTTCGCTCGCACCCGGTGCTGGCAGGGTTGCTTCTTCGACGACCTGTAAAACTTCGGGACCGCCAAATTCGTTCAGTATCACTTTTTTATAACTCATTTTTTGTTCCTGTTTGCAAGATATTGAAAATCACTGATCGTCATCCATTGCCTCGATTTTCTCGATAGCCTCTTCACACCACTCGATCCAGCCCTGCTCGTACCTGATGCCCATTTCCAGGGTCAGACCCCAGAAAACGCCTTCCCGCACCATACCTGTGGCTTCTACATTTTGCTGCACCGCCTGTTGCACTATTTCCTGGTAGGCCGCCAGTTGCTCCTGGTGCAGCATCAGGTAGCGGCGTATTTGGGCCAATATCTCTTCCTTCTCCAACTTCCCACCGAAAAAGATTTTGATCAGAAAGGCATCGCGGACCGGCGCCATGTCCACCGGCTCCTGCAGCCAGCGATGCAACTCCCCGCGTCCAGCCTCGGTGATGTGATAGACCTTGCGGTTGGGTCTGTCCTCCTGATAATCCACTTCCATCGTCAGCCAGCCACCTTCCCTCATCTGGTTCAGGGTGGGGTAAATCTGGCTGAGCTTGGCATTCCAAAAATAGTAGATCGAGTGGTCGAAATGCTGTTTCAAATCGTAGCCGGTCATGGGCTGGTAGCTCAAGAAGCCCAACAGAGCATGTTTTAGTGATATGGTGGTGTCCTTTATCTTTCTATTAGCTAGCAGCCAGCTTAATATATCAGGAATTACCTATATAACTCCTGATATATTGTACTCGCCTTTAGATATTTGTCAACCCCACAGAAAAAAAGGAATCCGAACCGGCGCTTGACACAGCGTGAAAACAAAGCTATTGGCAGTCCCATCGGAATGATGAGAGTTTCAGCCACAGCAGCCGCTGACCTAGTCTGCCCAAAGGACTTCCAATCAGCTGTACTAGCGCCACCTTTAAATAGACAGAGCAGACTTGTAAGTCTGCTCTGTCTTTTCTATCTTTTCTATCTTTCCGTCAACTTTAGCTTCCGTTAAATGTTTCGATGAATTTCTGACCGATGCCCCTGTATACGAGGGGGTATTAGCGAGTTTACTAGCCTTCAAGGGCGTTTGTCAAAGGATACCTCCTGGTATGCTGAGTTTCAAGTAACCATCGCGATTTGAATGACTTATGCCCCGAATGTCGTATCCTGCTTTTTGAAGCGCCAGCCGATTTCGACATCCAGGAGTACCTGGCTGCGGAGCCTCACACCCAACCACGGGTGCAGGTTCGCTTACGCTTCACGCCGGAGGCGGCGCTCATGGCACTGGACGACCGCGCCTTCTGGGAGACGGTGGAGGAACAGCCAGACGGCTCGGTGATCGTCATCTTTGCCGTGCCGAGCCTGGAGTGGGCGGCCCGCACGGTGTTGAGTTTTGGCTCCCACGTCATCGTACTAGAGCCGGAGGAACTGCGTTGCCTGGTGAATGAACAGGCCCGCGCTGTGATCGAACTGTATAGAATTACCCGATAAGATTTGCATCATTCGCGAGAAACCCAGGTGCGGCGCACTGCACCTTCGATTGCGGTGAAACCCACGTTAGCTGCCTAAAGCATTGCTGTGAAGATCGTTTGTGATAAGGAGAAAAAAATAATGGCCATTGAAGCATTTCCCAATTTTAAATCATTTGAGACGCACCACTGTGTTACCGGCTCAATGCTGCAAGTCTATCGCTCTAATAGTATTCCTATTAGCGAGGAAATGCTGCTTGGTCTTGGTTCAGGCATGGGATTCATCTATTGGCATCAGAAAGGAGTTGATCCTTTTATTGGTGGGCGCGTTAACCTTGAACGCCCCAGTGAGGAAGGTCTGGAGAAGACCGTCAGCCGTAGGTTAGGGGTGGAGGTAGGTTCTTTTTACACTACCAGTACTCGCAAGGCTGAGAAAACCCTCTTGGAACTACTCGAAGCCCAACAGCCGGTGATGTTGCAGGTTGATATGGGCTATTTACCATATTTTGACTTTGGGGGTGAAGAATACCATTTTGGCTATCACGTCATTGTTGTGGCTGGTTATAATCCTGAAACCCGACAGGTGTTGATTGCTGACCGGGAGTTAGAGCTATATCCCATCTCTTGGGAAGACTTGGCCAGAGCGCGCGGCTCGACATATAAACCCTTCCCGCCGAAACATCATTGGTACACTTTCAATTTCAGCAAGTATCACCCGCCGACAAAAGATGATGTGCTTCTTTCTATTCAAGAAATTGCTGCCGGGATGTTAGAACCCCCTATTTCCAATTTTGGGGTCAAAGGCATCTGTAAAGCAGCTAAACAGATTTTGAAGTGGCCAGATGTACTAGATACCGAGACCTTGCGTAGAACCTGTTTTAATACCTTTGTTTTCATAGACGCGATAGGCGGCACTGGCGGCGGCATCTTTCGATACATGTACGGGCGTTATTTGGATGAAGCTTCTGGGATCACAGGAAAAGCCGAGCTTGGAAAAGTAGGGGAAGAACTCAAAGTTATTGGTGACCATTGGCAGAAAGTGGCTGAAATTTTTAAGCGTGCTTTTGAGTTGGGTGATCCAGCCATTTTGTTGCCAGAAACTACTGAACCTATGATGGCTATCGCCGATATGGAGCAGGATGTGTGGGAGCGTTTGAGAGTTATTGTAGGATGATAGCTTCTTGCGTTTTCACTTCAAGGAGAGCGGCGAGTGGCAGCTACCTGTTCGAAATGATCGATGACTCGTATTCTTTGGTAGTGAAAGGGCTACGGAAGGCGGAAAAAATGAAACTCGACAACATGTAGTGAGGTGCCGAAAACCTCGTTGCAAAACAAAAGCGTGAATACTTAAGGGCATTACTCTTCGCCCCTTGGAACCAAAAGATAAACCTTTTTCGAGCAAAACAAGGAGAAAGAAATGAAAACCAAAATCAATTACAAAAGAGCTATACTTTGGGGAAATCGTTGTCTATATCATTGATGCAATCGTTGGCAACTTGCTTTACCTGAACCCCATAGTATCCGGCATATTCGCCCAGTATAACGATCATTCCAGCATGAAACCAATGGAGACTTTTGGAGGCCAGGCAAATTGGATTTTGCTCACGATGTTGTTTGGTACATTCCTGACAATCATATTCATCATTCTCTATTTGATACTCTACAAAGGTTTACCCGGCAAAGGGTGGCAAAAGGGGTTGTTTTTTGGAGTCATGATCGCTTTTATCAAAGCGGTGCCAGAAGCGTTCAATCAGTGGATGATTTTCGAGTATCCAAACATCCTAATTATCATTCAACTCATCAACACTTTGGCAGGGCTGGTAATTTTTGGTATAGCAATAGGAATAATCTTCGATAAATTCAAAGTGATAGAAAGGGTGGCTGAAGCACGCGCCTGAGTAAGGAAGTGTAGAGATGCAAACAGATAATCTTGAAATCGTGGCATTGAGTGAAGACAACATAGAGACCGAACATATTTGTTGCGGGTTCTCGGACAAAAAGTGTGCGGAAGGCTACCAATTGAAGAAGGAATGGTTGCGGCACAGGTTTGGGGAAGGCTTTGTTTTCAAGAAGTTCGACGTCAGGGGCAAGGTCTTCATCGAATATGTGCCCGCAGAGTACGCCTGGCGGCCCATCCAAGCGCCTGGTTATATGTGCATCCAGTGCTTCTGGGTCTCCGGTCGCTACAAGGGACAAGGGCTGGGAAGGCGATTGCTGCAAGAGTGTATCGCTGATTCGCAAGGCAAAAACGGCATCGCAGTCGTGACCAGTAAACGGAAAAAGCCTTACCTGACCGATAAAAATTTCTTCGTCAAGCACGGCTTCGAAGTCTGTGATACGGCGCCGCCCTATTTTGAGCTGCTGGTGAAACGATTCCGGGAAGCGCCAACGCCCAGGTTCAGGGAGAACGCCAGGAACGGAACTTGTGAGCACGAACGAGGTCTGGTGTTTACGTACACAAACCAGTGTCCGTTCACGGAGTTCTACGTCAACGAGATGGCAGAGGTAGCCAACACGCATGGTATTCCAGGTCAGAAAATCAGGATGACCACGAGGGAAGAAGTGCAAAACGGGCCCTCACCGTTTGGGGTCTTTGGTGTATTCTACGAGGGTGAGTTTTTATCGCACAAGGTGATGAGCCGCAATAAATTCGATAAGTTATTGAGCAAGGTGGTTGCATAACGCAAGGAGGTGGTTTACGATGGAATACTACGAGAATTACCCAAACTCGGTCGTCTGTTCTAACTTATTCTCTGTTCCCGCAGGACTCGTTGTCAGCCTGATGGTACTGACCCCATTGGGAACCTGGGCCTGGGCGGCATCGCCTCGCTGATCATGGGATTTTCGCTCTACCGGCTGTCCCTGTTCCTGATTCTGATCGGCCTGACAGCCATCGGCTTTGTGAGACGCCCGAAGCTGTGCAGCCACTGCAAACAGATGGAGAGCGGGCGTTGCATGATGGCCTCACGGAAGAAGGAGTAAACGGATGTACCCAACGAGAAAATCGAACCATGAAATACAAATTGCATATCTTAACCGCCATGCTTGCCCCAGCAATCCTGATCGGCGCCTGTGTGCTGGGGGTAAATACTGACACTGAAACAGAACCAACACAGGGAGAGGCAGCCGCGGTATCCGAAGCGCAGGGAGATGAAACCGCCGCACCCGCAGCGAAAGAAGATCTCGAATACGAGGAAATCATCCAAGAGGACGAGGGTCTATATGGCGAACACGGTTTTACCGAACAACCAGGTGATTACTGGATACCGATCGTGCTCCCGGATATCAGCGAGGCTGAACAAAAAGAGAAATATTGCACCATGACCACTCAGGAGAGTATGGACTACTTCACGGAGAAGGTCGAAGAAGCAGTTCAGCTATCGGACGAACTCGAAGCATATATCCTGGATTGGCACTACAATGATGCCGACCCGCTCATCCCGCAGGGATTGCTGCCCCCTTCGATAGACAATCAGAAAACCCACGCTTGGAGGCTGTTGCGGCCAGAAGAAATCAACCCTGAAGACCAATGGTATTACATCCCTGCCCGCCAGGAGCCGGCCGTGGACGGCTTCAGCACCCTGTATCAGTTCAACGCGGCCACGCACGTCACTTACCTGAAAAGCATCTTCATCGCCCCATTCGGCTCCCAGCTCCTGGTCGAGGGCGATTTCCCCTACGCCCGCTTCATGGATTACCAAATCACTGAGCCATTCACTCCTCAGTTCCCTGTATCGAGCAACGCCGGTGTGATCGAGATTCCCATCGTCGATGTCGATATCCAGCCGGACGCCGGCCACGTCAATCCTTTTCTTGTGGGCGCAGACAGAAATGCCCAAGACCGCCACTACCACCTGACGTTCGATCTGGCCTACGGCAACCCGGTGGAATTGAATCCGGTCATGCAGGATAATCACTTCCGGGCGCCGGGAAATACCCGGGTTGGCGGACCTTTCAGTTCGACAGGCTCCCGGGGTGACGGCACCATCGTCCCATCGCTGCTCTGGCTGCGCTACTACGCGCCCGATCTGGGGGCGGATGGACAAGTGGACCCCCTGGCTGGTGTGCCGCTCCCGAAGGTGATCCTGCAATTGAAGACCGGCGAGACCTTCTGGATCCAGCCGACGCTTCCCTGGCAATCGTGAGGCAATTGACGACCGCGCCCGGGGTGGAAACATCCCCGCATGATCCACCGGAGTTCCTGGGGTCTTCGATGGGCTGGTTCAAGATGTTTGGGCACTGGCTTATGTTTGCAGAGGGAAGCGGGGTTGTATCGACTTATCTGCACCCCAATCTGGAGGGCCTCATAAAAAAGAAAATCCGCACCACCTATCGATGTTTCTTCAACCAGGGCACAGACGCTCCCCCGCCCGGAAACTTCACCCTCAGCGCAACCGATTTGCCGTACAATAACTATCTCAACCGGCCCCTATGGCTGGGCGAGAATATGGTCTACGCCATGACCGGCAGGCTTCCAACCACGCCAAAAACGCGGGCTGGCGAACCGAACATGGATAGCGCCCAGGCTCGATACTGGTCTATCTGTCACACCGGCGATGGTCCCGAAAACCCCGATCCCGGTGGGGCCGCGTATCACAAACTCGGCTATGGCTGCCTGATGGACGAGGAGATCACGGTGGACGAGAATCATGATTACGTCATCGTTTACTCGCGGCCTGAGGATAGACCTTCGAACGCCCGGCCCGAATGCGGCGTCACCTGGCAGGATTTCGGCCCTGATTCGTCCCAGGGTTTCATCCTGCGGTGGATGAATATATATCCAGATCACTACATGGAAGAATATTCCCCCACGGATGACAATATCCCCTGGAAAAGCGGCGGCTGGTCTGAGACAGGATATGATAAATTACTGGTCGGCGTAAACACACCCGGTGTGATGGGGCCATACCAGCCCATCATGCACTACCACGCCCCAGCGGAATTCGAGGCGTTGGGCTGCCCCGTCGATCCGGCTGCCGTGCCTGAGTGGAGTGAATGAACACTTTTTCCACATACACAACAGGAGTACCGCTATGACCGACCCAACAATCCAATGGCTGCTCGAATCAAACGAACCCTGGACCCGCTACCGCACGCTGGTTGACCTGCTTGACCGGCCTGAGGACGATCCCGAGGCGCAGGCCGCCCGCGCCGATATGCTGGCCCACCCTCAAGTGCAGGGAATGATCGCGGAAACAGCCACCTGGGGAGACCGCCCTTTCAAGCGGCACAACGATGCCAGTTACCCCATCTACAAGTTCAGCACGCTGGCCGACTTCGGCGTGCGGGCCGATGACCCCGGGCCTGCCCTGAGCCGAAGCCCTGAGAGAAACGAAGGGGCAGTCGAAGGGATGGCAGCCGGCATCCAGGCCGTAATGGCCCACCAGTCGTCGGAAGGGGCTTTCCAGAGCTTGGTGAATATCCCCAAAGCTTTCGGCGGGACAGGTGAAGACATGTGGACGTGGATACTATGCGATACACCGACATTACTGTATACGCTACTGTCTATGGGACTGGGTGGGGACAAACGCGTGCAGCGGGCTGTGGATCACCTGGTTGGCACAATAGACGATAACGGCTGGCGGTGCGTCGCCGCGCCGGAGTTGGGAAAATTCAAAGGGCCGGGGCGCAAGTCCGATCCCTGCCCAATCGTCAATGTCTTTGCGCTCAAGGCGCTGTCTCAAATACCAGAATTGCTCGACAGCCCCGCCGCACACACCGGCGCCGGGATGCTGCTCCGGCACTGGGAAAACCAGACCGGGCGCAAGATCTATCTATTCGGCATCGGCAGCGACTTCCGCAAACTCAAGTACCCCTTCGTCTGGTACAACGTCCTGCACGTGGTGGACGTGCTCAGCCGCTTCCCCTTCGTCCATACCGACCCCCGCTTCCGTGAGATGCTGGGGACGATCACCGCCCAGGCCGACGAGAACGGGCGCTACACCGCCAACTCGATGTACATGGCCTGGAAGGGCTGGTCATTCGCCGACAAGAAAAACCCCTCACCCTGGCTCACCTTCCTGGTGCTGCGGGTGCAAAAGCGGATGCAGATTGGGGCATGGCATTACTCGTAGACAAAATGCCCCTGGCGTCGGCGCTGACGCCGGGGGCCTCCGTCTCGGCCCTGTGTTCCGACCCCAAGGATTGGCTTACAACCTAGGTCGGGAGAAAACCTAGCGCTCTCAGGTGTTTCATAACTACGCCTGGGAGACCACCCATCACTTTGTTCATCAAGCCTATAGCTCTTCCCATCTTGAGCATCTCACCGGTTTCGCAGTAATGCTTCAGCGATTGGGCTGCAAAGCCCACCATGGCCAACATCTTGTCCTGGGTGTTCTCATCAATGAGCTGGCTCCCTTTGCCGTTGAGCGAAGTGAGCGTAAAGTCCCATTTGACAGACGTAGAGCCGCTGCCCAAATCTTCCATATCAATCTCGTACTCGGCAACCGTCACGCTGGTTATCAGAACAAAGTGGACACGAAAGCCCTCAGTATCGTACAGGGTCGTTACCCAGGTTGTCGGGCCGATGTCGGGACCCAGCAGAAAGGGAGCGATCATGTCATCCGTGAAAATGCAGTCGTCCTCGTTCCTCCCGCTTTCTGAGTATATAATAATGCATTGCCATCCGTCAACCCACTTGTACTCCTCTATCGGACACGCCAGAGGGAAAACCTGATCTACAGGAGCCTCTATTCTTACTTTGTGAGTACAGTGCACTCGTTTTGCTTCCAAGTTGCTCATTCTACGATCTCCTTTTTGATTTGTGTTCTATTTCGCGTCGTTTTTTTCGATGTTTCGGCTTTTCATCCAGGGCCTCACGCAGATAATACACTATAATATCCCAGGCATCTTGTTCAATCACGAAGTTAATTTGTTCTTTTGCGAGATTATGCACGTTTGCTGAGAGAGGAATCGGGCAACATGGTAAAGGCCCTGTCAGACATCGTAAACTCGTACCCCGGCACAAATCATCGTAAACTTGTACCTGGGTCAAAATCTTATAAAGTTGTACCCCCTACGGCACTTTAACAATTCATACTTCATTTGACAGGCCAGTGATATCGAAAGTGGTCAACCCAGCCACGATAATGGTCTTGATGGCAGTCTTGTCTGGAGTGCAGATAACCTGAAACCCAAGTTCAGTATCATAAGTGATTTGCAGCCAGCGACGTTTGTACTTGACGCCGACATTGAATTTCTGGTTGTTGAAGGAAAATTGGCCTCTTGAGCTAGAATGGCGCAACCATTTGCCATGTGCAAGATATTGATGAACTCGCTGGATATCAAAGATGGCGAGTTCGTCTTGGGGACGATACCAGCGTAAGGGGGTGCGGGCTTCGGGGTAGACCATCAAGGGCGGTCGGCGGCGGCAATTGCGTCCTCGGGAAGGGAGAAGGGCGGTCATGCGCCATAGTTCGTAATCTGAGATCACTTGCCATTCTTCTAGTTTATCAAGCGGGCCATAGCCATCTAAACGACCTTCCCAAGTCTGGTGAGCACGCTCAACACAGCCATTTTCGGTCACTCTCCGGATGAGTTCGTGCTCGATCCCGAGGCCGAAAAGCCATAAGGTGAAGAATTTGGGGAAGGGATAGTTTCCTTCTGCCACGATCACTCGATCACGGTCTGTGCGGATGCGTTTGGGTAATCCCCAACGGGTGAAGGCCTGACGCAGGGCAAACTGCATTTGAGGCCAGGAAACCCGACAACGACGACCGTTTTTTCGGCGTGCAGGGAAGAGAAAAGCCCCGATCTTGATGCCAGTGGCCATATCCACCAGGTCCAGAATATTGACCAAGCCATAACCCGGTAAGTCCACCCGTTCATCCATGTCCATTTGCCAACATCCATGCGCACAACGCAAAGCGGGTTCCATGGGATTTTCTTGGGGCAACTGCTTGTGAGAGCGCACGCTAACCAAGCGATCTTCAAACTGACTGAAATATACCCCTATCCGGCTGGCACTCGGCAACTTCACCTGAGTAGCCCATGATCTTTTGGCTAGTTCCAGCAGCACGACATCCGGACCCCACTTGGGATGCTGCCGTTTGATCCGCAAACATGCAAACCGCACCTTGGGATCAAAGGTAGCTAGAATTCCGCTTGCCGGACGCCCTAACTTTGTGGGCTGAAGCGCTAGTGCATGGTACCGCTTATACGCTCGACATACCTTGCGCACCACCTCACAACTCCATCCGGTTTGTTGCGCTATTGCCCGGTAGCCATATTCCTGCTTATGCAGTGTCACAATTTCCTGACGATCTGCATAACTCGTGTGTCGTTTCATACTGCACCTCCGTAAGTTTTGCAGTACTAGCGTACACGAGCAATGGTACTCTCTGACGTTTGAAGTATGAATTTGTTAAGGTTCAAAACCCTAGGGGTACAACTTTGCAATGAAATCAATGAGGTACAAGTTTACAGTGAAACTTGAAGAGGTACGAGTTTACAGTGACTGACAAGGCCCAAACGAAACTAAGCGCTTCTGCTTCCAGCGATTTGACACGCCTCGTGCTCAGGTTTGCCGTCGAAATTGGGGTAAATACCGAGGAGATTCTCAAATCGGTTGGGCTTGCCCCCCGTGTTTTGGAGAACGCCGAGAAAAGAGTATCTGTGGAACAGTTCAATGCTATCTTGGAGGAAATCGCGCTGCGGGCCGAAGATCAGGATCTGGGATTACATTTTGGAGAAGCAGAGTATATTCGGCCTGGGGGACACGTTCTATTCTCGGTGATGATGAACTGTCCCACTGTAGGGAGTGCGATTGAAAAGCTCTCGCGATACCATGGTCTCATGGTAGATTTCGTCCAGCTTCGACTAGACCGGCGAGACAATTATGCCTACCTCTCGTGGGAACCTGTCTACGCGGACCTGGAACCTATCCGGCATTACTCAGAAGCCGTTCTCACCATGCTTACCGCCACTCTCCATAGTTTGACAGAAGGCAAAGTTCATCCCGTCGAGGTCCGGTTTAGCCATCCGCGCCCCCAGGACACAACCGAACATCAGCGCATCTTTCGTTGTCCACTGGTGTTTGGGCAGCCCAAGAATGAATTGGTGATCAGACAAAAGAGCCTATCCTGGCCCATTTTCCTGGCCAACCCAGCGCTTCTCGAGACACTCGATCAATTCGCGCAAAAGTCACTGGACAAGCTATACTCGCCGGATACCTGGGCGGACAAAGTCACCCATATGATAGGCAAGACACTATTGCGTGGGGAAAAACCGGGGATCAGCTCGATTGCGTACGACCTAGCGATAAGTACGCGACACTTGCAGACCAAGCTAAAGGAAGAAGGAACCACCTACCGGAAGCTCGTTGACCAAGTAAGGAAAGAAATTGCGATAGATTATCTGAGACGGGCCGAGACAACCATCTGTGATGTCGCGTTTCTCCTTGGATTCGCAGACCAAAGCGCCTTCAATCACGCTTTCAAGCGTTGGACAGGCTCTAGCCCTGGGGAATACCGAAGAAACTAGACCTCGTTGCTACCGCCGCATCGCCCCAGGCCAATGCGGACGGACGCTACGCCACCGGCTCGATGTACAACGCCTGGAAGGGCTGGTCCTTCGCCGATAAGAAAACCCCCTCGCCCTGGCTCACCTTCCTGTCGCTACGGGTGCAAAGGCGGATGAGAAAGAAACAATTTCAAAAGGAGTGAATCTGATGGATAAAATCATTGCTTACTGCGGGCTGGTCTGCACCGACTGCCCGGCCTACATCGCCACCCAGGACAAGTGTAAAGAGCAGGCGCACAGATTGCCAGGTTCCGGGCGGAGAGAGCACGCCAATCGCCAGAATCACAAAGCCTGTGACCAGCCAACGTCCCAGCCGCCAGCCTGTTTTGTCGAATATATTGGAGTTCATTGCTGAAACCATTGTACTTTATTCTGATGGCGTCAAGATGGATTCTACACCGACCGGTTGAAGTGTGCCAGCAGATGCTCGCGCAGTTCCGTATCTCGTCCCACAACTTCCATCAGACTGGGCCAGCGGGCAGCGAACTCGAAGTAACGGGGGGCGGCCTCCGCGGCGTGACGTTTAGCCTGGGCGATGATAGCCTCCGGTGAGCCGAAGCGGGCGGTTACCTCCGGGGTAGCTTCGGTTCGCAGAGCCGCCAACGCCTGCTCCTCGACGTCATCGCTCAGGAAGCGGCCGGGGTACGGGTCGAACTGCGCCGGGTCGGCGCCGGCCAACCGCAATTTCTCCCGCTCGTAGACGAAGCGCAGCACATCCTGATGCAGCTTGCTCCAACTAGGGGCGCTGTGCGAGCTGTCTGGGGCGTCGGGCGGGAGATGGGTGATGAGCAGTTCTTTATCCAGCCAGAATTCGATTCCCATCAGGCGGGCGTTGATCAGGTAGTCGATATCCTCGCCGCGGGTGATGCCCGGATCGAACCCCACGCGGGTGAACAGGTCGCGGTGGAAGATTGTATTGCCACCGAAGGCCACCGGCGTCGGAACCAGGCGGCCCGGCGCGGCCTGCAGCATCCGGGTGCTATCGTTCATGATGGTGCTCTTGTCTCGGAAGATATTGCCTGTGTGCGGCAGCTCCGGCTGCATCACACCGCCGCCGGCGTCGAGATAAAAACCGGCCAGCCCCAACAGCCGTTCGCCCTCGTGTTCCCGCCCCGCGAATTCGGTTGCCACGCGCAGGTAATTCGGCGCCACAATTTCGTCATCGTCCAGGGCGACGACGATTTCAGCGCCGAGGGCGTGGGGGAGCAGCAATTGCAGGTTACGCACGCCCGCGTAGGTACACATCTTGACATGACCGGCCAATTCAGTGTGACGCTGGCGGATGAGGGCCGCATCGGCCTCAGTCGCCTGGGCGATGGGATAGTGGGTGCGGTAGGGGTCGATCAGCCCCTCGACGCGGCTGGCGACGGGATGCTCCAGTTCGGGGTGTGTCACCGCGGTGAGGACAAGCACGCTGAAATCCTGGCCCGCGAGCGCGGTCAGGCTATCCAGCAGGCGCGGCAGCGTGCTCTCGCCGTCCAGCGGGGTAGGGTGGTCGTAAACCGCCTCGACCGGTCCATCCGCGCGCTGGCTGCCCCAGGTCCAATAGGTAGGGATGATAATGAAAACGTTTGGCATTATTTTTCTCCTTAGTACGATCATAGCCGATAATCTCGTTGAGCCATCGCTATATAACGGTCAGGTTCATCCCACACTTGAGCATTCATCAGCCCCTCCTCTCGCAGCAGGCGCAACATTTCCTCTTCATCGGGGAGAGTGTCGTGGGCCACGACGCTGCCTTTAGAGCGGTGAAACTCGTTGAGCACCTCGCGATTGAACGCGTGGCAGATAACCAGATACCCACCAGCCCGCCCTTCGGCAGGCTCAGGGCCGCGCAGCACCCGCCGTAACTCGGCCAGGGCACGGGGTTTGTCGGAGAAGTGGGGGAAGACGGCGTTGCATAGCACCCAGTCAAAAATCCCTTCTGGCAGGGGTAGGCTCTGAGCGTCCCCTTGCACGTAGACGGTCATCTGCCTCTTGTTCTGCGCCCGCTTGAGCATCTCCCTGGACAGGTCGAGGGATACGACGCGGTTGTCTCCATTCATGCTCTCGTGCAGCAATGGCAGAAGCACACCGGTGCCGCAGCCTACATCGAGCACCGCCGCCCCGGGTGCGATACCCAGTCCGGCCACGATCTCCCGCAACCGGGTCAGCATCTCATCTCTCGGTTTCGCATCCCAATTGGCTGCCGCCTGATCAAAAAACTGACGTTGGTTCATCGTCTCTCCTGGTGTCCTTTCTGAGAATAATTTATTAAGCTTGTGCAGGTTTCTCGCCCTCAATTCGTTTTATTCCAAATTCGTTGTTGTGATTCGATAGATCACCGTTGAGCTGGCATAAATACCAATTGCACTGAATCTCTCCGTGTATCTGAAGTCGCCGAAGGCACGCAAGCCGAGGCTGCCTCACAGCATCGCTCGAAGAAATGGCACCAGGTAAATCACACTCCCAAGTAGAAAAACCAGGGTGAAAGTGAGCGACTTTCTATTCCTTACGCCGAAAAAGATCACCTGCTCGACCATTCGCAGAAACCAGAACAGCGAAAAGGCAGCCAAGATCGTCTTGCCCAGACTGGTCTGGATCAGCTCAGGTCCGTGAAAAAACGAGACATAAGACATCACTAGAAATACGAAGGTCAGGCAGAGATTCAGAATTTGCATGACCGAGCGATTGATCAGTGTAAGTGAAGCCAGATCTTTCTTCCAGCGGAAAAGTCGCCAAAACGCGAGATGAAAGACAGCAAACCCCAGGTTGAAAACACCACCAACGATAAGCATTGTCTCGGTGAAATTACTCATGGTCGTGCGAGAGCGGGTGATAACGGTCTCGGTCTGCGAAATAATCAATCGCTCGGAAACCAGGGTGGATGCGCGCTCGATGGACAGTTCCATCCGGGATGAAATACGTGTCACCGCGGCTGTACGTCCGAGTTCGAGTGCCAATGGTCAGCTCGATCTTGCCATCGATCACAACCCCCCACTGGTCTCCGTGTGAGTGCTCGGGGACAGACATTTCGACATCTGATTCGTTGAACAAAATCTGTCCTGATTCGCTTGTGAGAAGCCAGCCGCGTAGGCCGGCGAAAGGCAAATCGGCTTCGGGAAGGCTTTGCACGAAAGCTGGAAAATTGGAAGAACTCATCTTATTCCTCTATTTCTTGTCCGGGAAAGTTGTTCGCATCCTGGTTTTCATCATTTGATTACCGAATCGCATAGCCCGCTTGACCTTCTTTACGTCCTCGGGACCATTGAGCATCTCCAGAAGCCAGAAGGCCACGGCAAAGGCTGCCGCTTCGATCTCCTCGAAACCTTGAGAGAGAAATAACAACACCTTTTTCATCATGCTTTTTCCCCCCTCGATGCTTTCACTTCCTGGATCGTTGTTTTCAATACCAGGATGTAATATATGAACGCTGTTGCAATGACCAGATCTATCATGGCCAGGGAGAGTAGTATTCTGGAGACATCCTGGATTGCGGTATAGTAGACGAGCAGAATGGCGAAAATTAGCCGCGCCACAGCGTTCAAGAATGGAATTCCTATCCTGTCTTTTAGATTCATAGAAGCGTATATCAACATCAGGCCAACCAAACACAGGGCCAGCCCGGCCGTGTTGATGAACAACATATTTGCTCCTTCGATTGGCGGCGCCAACTCTTTGCCCCCAAGTCGTAGTGCTCTGTTCAGCCCATCGAATAGAACATAGTAGTGCTTGTACAAGAACGGCATGGCGAGCGGGAAGGCGGCAACAGTGTTGAAAATCCCGGCCCCTAAAACCCATTTTCGCAATGAAGACATTTTAGCATTTTCCATTCAATCATTCTCCTTATTCTCTGCCCTGTACTGAAATGCCCACCATAGCCCTGCGAAAATGCTGGTGGTGAACAGTGCGTCAACCCCGAGCGGCGGCTTCCATAACACCAGAAGTATCGTGATAGAGGCCGCCGCGATTGCAACGGCCAGTGGACTCTGCCAATCTTGCCGGATGATAATCCAGACTTCAGCAATCACAAATCCGATGAATGCCATGATCCACAGCAGTAACTCAACGGTCAAGCCGTACAGCGATTCTACGGGCTGGCCCTCTGCGCGTGCTTTGATGCCGAGTATGCTCTGCCGCATCATTACAAAGTCACCAACATCCAATGCCAGGTCGAAGAGGATGGCCGGCGATAACCAGTTGTAGCTCATACGTATCCGAGAAATCAGGCGCGTACGGCCTCCGTCGAGCGGATAGAGCC
>JADHXE010000313.1 GCA_016783125.1 Anaerolineales bacterium | reverse complement strand
GACAAGCGCCGCCACCGTAGATCCCCGTGGAAACGCCAGCCGAGCCGCGCGCGGGAACCGGGACGATCCACTGTTGGAACTCGCGCTGACCACCAGGGATCATCACCCAGCTATCTACTTCGACTTGGGGGTTGGTTAGATCAAGCCGGTTGCCCGACCAGGTCAGGATATCATCGACTTCGACTTCAAACTCCCCGGCTACGGATTCGAGGCTATCTCCTTCCTGCCATTGATAATAAATCCCATCCAAAGGGGGAATCTTCAACTCCATACCAGCCGATAAGGCGTGAGGGTCATCCTTCAAGACACCGTAATTGGACCATAGCACCGTCTCGGGTTGGATGCCATAAGTGTTTGCGACGGCAAATATCGAATCGCCTAAGCCCACGGTATAGTCGACAATCTTCGTGCGCGGCCGGGATGGGATCAGCGTGTTCAACATCGCTTTGCGCCGCAGGCTGGCTTGCGCTTCAGCTCCACTAAAAATTGGAAGTTGGGCTTCGCCTTTAGGCAGCTGAACTTCAACTTGTGTAAGGCGCGGAGATATTTCAACATCTGGGACAGCAACGTTTTGAGATTGTGTCATTCGCTGCCACCCCAAATACCCGGCTGCCCCCACGAAACCAAAGGCAAACACCCAGGCCAGCCAATAAAACCAGCCGCGACTACTTGTCATCATTCAGTTGCCGATAAAAGGGATTTCTTTGTAAGAACTACTCATTCAGAGACATCAAGAATTCTTGATTATCATTGGTATTCTTGAAACGGTTGAAGATAGCTTCCGCGGCTGTCCCCGCATCCATCCCAGCGCCATGAGGGGGTGTAGCGATCATTTGATCGTACATGCGCCGCATCAACCAGACTCGCGGTGTGATATCCGGCCCTAAGAGTATTTCTTCTCGACGCGTAGAGGAACGCGGAATATCAATTGCCGGGAAGATGCGGCGTTCTTGCAACTGGCGGGAGAGATGCAGCTCCATATTGCCCGTGCCTTTGAACTCCTCGTAAATGATATCATCCATACGAGAGCCGGTATCAACCAAACAGGTAGCCACAATCGTCAATGAACCCCCATCTTCGATATTGCGCGCCGCCCCGAAGAAACGTTTCGGGGGATACAAAGCCGAAGGATCAATACCACCGGAGAGCGTCCTGCCGGAAGGTTGCACAACCAGGTTATAGGCACGTGCAAGGCGGGTAAGGGAGTCCATGGCAACGAACACATCCCGGCCTGCCTCGACCAGGCGTTTGGAGCGTTCGATCACCATCTCGGCAACGCGCACATGCGCGGAGACCGGCTCATCAAAGGTAGACGAGATCACCTCAGCATCGACGGAGCGGTCCATATCGGTGACCTCTTCAGGGCGCTCGCCGATCAACGCCACAATCAAATGCACTTCGGGGTACTGCTTTGATATAGCATTGATTATATTTTTTAGAATGGTCGTCTTGCCCGCTTTGGGAGGCGACACGATCAAACCACGCTGCCCGCGTCCAACCGGTGTGATCAGGTTAATCAAACGGGTGGCCAGAAGATGCTTATCTGTTTCCAGGTTGAAGCGTCTATCCGGGAAAATGGGTGTCAGGCGCTCGAAGCGAATACGACGCATCGCCTCATCGGGGTCTAAGCCATTGACTGTCTCGACTTTGAGCAGCCCATAGTGACGCTCCGACTCGCGCGGCGGACGCACATGGCCTATGACCATATCGCCATTGCGCAGCTTGTACCGGCGGATTTGTGATTGCGAGACATAAACATCGTGCGAACTGGGCTTGTAGTTATCCCAACGCAAAAAGCCGATGCCCTCGCTCATAATCTCTAAGATGCCGCCTCGCACCTCCAGGCCTTCGCGCTCAGCTTCGGCCTGGCGAATGAGCATAACTAATTTTTCTTTCTTGAGTTGGGCAGCCTTCGGGACATTGAAATCCATGGCTATCTGACGCAACTCGATTAACGGTTTCTGTTCAAGTTCTAATACATTCATATGTCTCAACTCGGGGAAAAAGCCTATGCCGCGTATTCTATTGTCAAACACCACTGCATATCGCAAGCGCAAGCACTCGCGGGCTACAGAGAGCAGATCAACGCGGTTGATTCTATTTTTACTCCAATAAAGGGGGAAATCCTCAAAAAAATTATAGCATGGGAGAATTTAGGTGGCAAGCGAAATAATAAACGACTTTAATGATCTTTTTCGCCCAAAGAGGACGCTTAAAAAATGGGGGCGGGATTCCCCCCAAACATGGCACCCACCCCCCCCACAGGGATGTTCAGCATCCACCTTTAGGGTGGCACCTGAATCCTCAGGGTAACTTTGTCCTGAGAGATATCAAGAAAGCCAGAAAAAGTCCCCGATGGTATAATCCCCGTATGTTACTCGACAAACTAATTGGTATAGAAAATCGTTACGCAGAAATCAACCAAGAGCTGATGGAAGTCGGCGATAACTATCAACGCGCTGCCGAACTTGGGATGGAGCGCTCTAATTTAGAGCCGCTCATCAAAAAAGCTGGCGAATATCACAAAGCCATTGAAAGCTTAGATGAAGCCAAAGTTTTACAGGATGGCGATGACGCTGAATTGGCCGAGTTGGCCGCCATGGAATTGGCAGAATTAGAAGAACTCATTCCCCAACTAGAACTCGATATAAAAACTTTGCTGCTGCCCAAAGATCCCCGCGATCGACGCAACGTGATCATGGAGATCCGGGCTGGAACGGGTGGGGATGAAGCCGGATTATTCGCTTCGGATCTGTACCGCATGTACAACCGCTATGCCGACAACCGCAAGTGGAAATCAGAAATGCTGTCCCTCCACGAGACGGGGGTTGGCGGCTTCAAAGAAGTCTCCTTCTTGATCAAAGGCAATGGCGCCTACTCCAAACTGAAATTCGAATCGGGCGTACACCGCGTGCAGCGAGTGCCAATCACTGAGTCCCAGGGACGCATCCATACATCCACAGCCACCGTTGCGGTATTGGCCGAAGTCGATGATGTGGAAATCGATATCCCAGATAGGGAAATCAAAATGGATGTTTATAAATCAGCCGGGGCTGGCGGGCAAAGCGTGCAGAAAAATTCTACCGCAGTGCGATTGACGCACCTCCCCACTGGTATGGTTGTGCAATGTCAGGATGAACGCTCTCAGCTTCAAAATCGGCTAAGGGCCATGAGCATTCTCAAAGCCCGCATCTTTGAGATCGAAGAAGCCAAACGCCGCGCTGAAATCGAAGAGAACCGCAGATCGCAAGTTGGCACTGGTGAACGCTCAGAGAAAATCCGCACTTATAATTACCCCCAATCCAGGGTAACCGATCACCGCATCAACATGTCTTCCTATAATTTACCTGTTGTGATGGATGGTGAAATCGATGAATTCATCGAAGAGCTCTCTACCCGGGATGAAGCCGAACGTTTAGCTGCAGCTGGACTCGATAAATAACAATTGAAAATTGACAATTGCCAATTGACAATTTCTGATGCGCTCAACCATGCTCAGAAGATAACCCACCTGCATAGTAATACCCCATCACTTGACGCCCAGGTGTTGCTGGCTCACATAATCGAGAAGCCGCGCACCTGGGTTTTGGCGCACCCTGAAGGCCAACTTACCCCCGATCAACAAGAAACCCTCTCGCAAAACTTATCTCAGTTTGAAGCAGGCACTCCCTTGCCCTACATCCTCGGGCACTGGGAGTTCTATGGCCTGGATTTCATCATCTCCCCCGCGGTGCTCATCCCCCGCCCAGAGACGGAGCTTATGGTCGAAGAGGCGATTAAATGGCTTCAACAAAAATTTAAACCGCGAAGACGCAAAGAACGCGAAGGGGAAAAACTAAGTATTTCTTCGCGCACTTTGCGTCTTCGCGGTGAATTGATGCAACAAGATTTTTACGCTGCCGACATCGGCGCAGGCTCAGGTTGTATCGCTGTCACCCTGGCGAAACATATTCCAGATTTGCGCGTTATCGCCACCGATATAAGCGAGAAAGCCCTGGAAATTGCTCGCGCCAATGCGGAGAATCACGACGTCTCCCATCAAATAGAATTCATCCAGAGTGACCTTCTTCCTCCACGCTCCACACTCCACGCTCCACTCGACCTAATTTGCGCCAACCTCCCCTACATCCCCACCACAACCTTACACACTCTGAAGGTGTATGGTCGAGAACCCACCCTGGCTTTGGATGGCGGCCCGGACGGGCTGGACATCATCCGTCAATTATTGAGAGAATCGCCTCAGCGCCTTGCTCCCGGCGGGTTGCTGCTCCTGGAGATCGATGCATCCCAGGGCGTCCCTGCCCTAACCATCACCCAAGAGGTCTTCCCCGAGGCTGAAGTACAGCTACTACCTGATTTGGCCGGGCACGACCGCCTGATCCGCGTTGAAACTTAAACTGGCAAAAATCATGAATACCGAGATCATATCCACAAATCACCCCGATGCAATTCCCCGTGCAGTCAGTGTGCTCGATCAAGGGGGCATAGTAGCCTTCCCAACCGACACTGTCTATGGGTTAGCCGCGGCGGTCTTCGATAGCAGCGCCATTGAGCTTTTATTCCAGGTCAAAGAGCGCGATCATGGGAAGGCTATTGCGGTGCTGATGAGTTCCCCTAAAGATTTGGATCGCGTAGCCATAAACTCCAATCAAGCTGCGGTGAAGTTGGCTGAACACTTTTGGCCCGGCCCCCTTACCCTTGTCGTCCCCAGGCACCCCGCGCTGCCTGAAATCCTCAGCCCTCTGCCCACCATCGGCGTGCGCGTCCCAGACCACCCAGACGCGCTGGCCCTGATGGATGCCACTGGCCCATTGGCAGTGACTTCCGCCAACCTCTCCGGCAAGGATAACGCCTGTACCGCGGCAGAGGTCCTGGACCAACTTGAGGGGCGTGTCCATCTCATCTTAGACGGGGGAAGCACACCAGGAGGACAACCCTCCACTGTGGTTGATTGCACTTCCTCTGAATTGAGCATTCTGCGAGCAGGGCCGATCTCTTGGGAAGCCATACAAAGCGCCCTGCACGGAAATAAAACTTCTCATAATGCTCAAAGCTAACTTTTAATATGCCTTTATCTTCTCTTCATCTTCTCCTTATCTAAATCCGTATAATAATAATTGCATTCTCCTCATACACTCAAACCGCCCCAAGGGAAATGGAGCCTTCCCAGCGGGGCGGTTTGGTTTTATATATCTCCCGAAAATAGGGGT
>JADHXE010000050.1 GCA_016783125.1 Anaerolineales bacterium | reverse complement strand
AGGGGGCATAGCCCCCTGCGCACACCCTTTTTCCGGACAAATCTATTCCATGGTTGATCAGTTGTGATGAGGTTTGAAATTGAAGCACGATAGGAAACAGTACAAAGGGCATTGGACATCCAAACCATCCTGGGCGCATTTCGATCATCGGGCTCCCCGTTGGCCTGGCCCATCACGCCGACACCGAGGTCTGTTCTTCGTTCGATTCGTTGGCGTTTTCGGTTTGATGATCCTGTTAGTGCTGGGCGGCATGGGGATTTTTGCGTTTTTGCTCTCCCATTTCTTTGGGGGCGGCGGCAGAATGGCTGCGTTAGTATGGGGCGGTGGCTGTGTATTGTCCCTGGCTTTACCTTTACTGGCGGGCGCGGTTGCCATGCGCGTCTTCAAAGGAATAACCAACCCTTTGGCTGATGTCATGTCCGCTGCGGATGCCGTGGCGGATGGCGATTTGAGCGTGCGTGTGGCAGAGTCCCAACATGGCCCCGGGGAGTTTCGCCGCCTGGCGCGCTCTTTCAACCGCATGGCTGAGGAACTGGATCGCGCTGAAAGCCAGCGCCGCAATCTCACCGCCGATGTAGCTCACGAACTGCGCTCGCCCCTGCATATTATCCAGGGCAACCTGGAGGGCGTACTCGATGGCGTTTATGAGCCATCTTCTGAGCACATCGCCGCCACGTTGGATGAAACCCATCTCCTGGCGCGCCTGGTGGATGATCTGCAAACCCTGACCCTGGCTGAAGCGGGGCAGCTGCTCTTGAAAATGGAATCAGTGGATATCCTTGAGTTGCTGGCGGATGTGCGCACCAGTTTCAGCGGACAGGCAGAAGCCGCGGGGATCGAATTGCAGATAGCGTTGGAAGGTGACCCTCAAGAACTGACGATAACCGGGGACGCGGACCGCCTGGATCAGGTGATGAGCAACCTGGTCGCCAACGGGCTGCGCCATACGACCTCAGGGGGGAGTATAATTATGAAAGCGGCACCCACCCCCGAGGGGGTAAATATCTCCGTGCGCGATAACGGGGAGGGGATTCCACCCGAAGATTTGCCCTATGTTTTTGATCGCTTCTGGAAAGGGGACCGTGCCCGCCAGCGTGCGGATGGCTCTGGCAGCGGATTGGGTCTGGCGATTGCCCGTCAGTTAGTTCAGCTTCATGGGGGAGTGATAAGCGTGGAAAGCGAATCGAGTCAGGGAACTACATTTCTAATCGATTTGCCGTATCTCAATCGTTAGAGCAAAGAAGTTGGGCTTTTCTATGATCAGGTGAATCCTGCCCATGAATTTCTAAAAAGTCCAACTTCTCCCCCGGATTTGAAATCTCTTTGCGGGATTGTTTGTGAGAATCCGAACAGTTCTGTTATTTTGGTATACAATAGTCCCGATAGTATTGATAATTTGGGTGTAACTATCAGATAGTGAAGTTCCCGAAAAACAGGTGTGCGCACGGGGCGCACCCCCGTGCGCACACCTGTTTTTCGGGGTAATCCGCTCTATGATTAGACAGTTGCCTTCAGGAGAAGATTATGATCAACAATCCCATCATTGATACCATGCTCAACCGCAAATCCATTCGCAGCTACACGGATGAAATGCCCTCTGACGAAGTCATTGAGACAATCGTCCGGGCCGGGCAGCAGGCGCCTTTTGCCTCACAGTTGGGGAGTTTATTGCTCACGCGGGGCCGCGAGAATAACCCCTTCAAAGCGCCGTTGTTTTTCATTGTCTGTGTGGACTCCTATAAATGGGAACGCATCATGGCGCGCCACAATTGGACTATGATCGGCGATGATATGCTGCTGATGCTCTTGGGGATGCAGGATGCAGCCCTGATGGCTGGGAACATGATCATTGCCGCAGAAAGCCTGGAGATGGGAAGTTGTTTCCTGGGAGACATTCCATTCCACTCCGAAGAAATTATCAAAGATTTCAAACTTCCGCCAAGGGTTTTTCCTATGGTCGGTTTGGCCGTTGGTTACCCAGCCAATGACCCTCCGCCTCGCCCGCGTTACCCCATGGAGTTTATGCTCTTCGAAGATGAATATCCCGAACTGGATGATGAACTCATCCAGCGCTCCATGGATGTCATGGATGAAGGCTACCAGGCCCAAGATTACTATAGCAAATTGAAAGCGATGATCCCTTTGAAGGGCGACCGCGAAGAAACCTTCACCTATGAGAGCTACGGCTGGACAGAGCACATCTGCCGTAAATGGGGGCAAACCCTGTTTCCTCCTAATCTGCTGCAGCAGTTCGAGCGCTGCGGTTTTGACCTGACCCGTAAATATCGGGAAGAATAACCGCGCCTATGCCAGGCTGGTGGGGTTATCTTTATTGGTCGAAACGTATCTTAAAACAACAGAAGAATGGGTATGGTTCAGAAATTGGTTTACACAAAACCCTACCGAATGAATTCGGCGCTGATAAGAGAAACCCGTTGACAACGGATTGGCTGCACCTGACAGTGCGTTTCCTGCGCACTTCGATTACCAGCAGATGGTTTCTAGGATGTAGGTCAGGTTGACAACCTGACTTACGCTCCCCCCCCTAATTTTTGAGATGATACGTTTTATCCGTTAAATCTGTAATGGTCAACAGGATGATAGACGGCCGCAGACTTACGCACCCCGGCGTCCGCCCGGACACGCTTTGCGTCCCTTTGGGAAAGTGTCCGGGCTAGGAAACAGCGCCCCATGAATGGGGCTTGTGGGCCATGTGACGTTCGAAAAAGCCCGATTTTGCTAGCCCGGAGATTGATCTCCGGGTGGGCGCCGGGCTGAGAGCGCACTTCGTTGTCCATCATCCTTCTGACTAATACATTTTATCCGTTAAATCCGTGTTGATCCGTGTACGATAAAATGTATTCAGGAGCGTGCGGCATGGCAGATAAACTCTCTCGGCGCGAAAAACTGATGTATGGCGTGGGGGATATCGGCTTCAGCTTATCAACCACCATTATCGGCGCGTATTTTGCTATCTTTTTGGTGGATGTTGTCGGCATCCGCCCAGGGATCGCCGCCATTGCGATTTTCATTGGCAGGAGTTGGGATTACATCAACGATCCCATCTTTGGCTATCTTTCCGACCGAACCCGTACGCGTTGGGGACGCCGCCGGCCTTTCTTGTTATTTGGCACGCTGCCGCTGGCAGTAACTTTCACGATGCTGTGGTGGCGTCCGCCGTGGGATGGCATGATCGCTTTGGCAGCATACTACGCCGTGGCATATATTTTATTCGAAGCCGCCAATACCCTGCTTTATATGCCTTATTTCGCCCTCACCCCCGAGCTTACCTCTGATTACGACGAACGCACCTCGCTGACCACCTATCGCATGTTCTTTTCGCTCTTGGGCAGTCTGGTGGCTTTCATCATCCCACTGATGATGGTTGGCAGCTTCACGCCGGAAAATGCACCCCGGGTAATAACCATGGGGATTACTTTTGGAATTATCTCCGCCCTGCCCATGTTGCTGGTCTTTTTCGGCACTCGAGAGCGCCAGGATTATATGGAGCAGGCCAAGCCAACCTTACGTCAGTCCTTTCAGGCGGCCATCAAAAATAAACCTTTCCTTTTTGGGCTGGCGATCTTCCTGGCAACCTGGATCTCGGTGGATATCTTGCAATCTTCGCTGCTCTTTTTTATCAAATATGTCGTGCAACGCGAAGCCCAGAATGACATGATCATGGCGACCATCTTCGTGATAGCGATCTTCGCCTTGCCGATTTGGGATTGGGTCGCCCGGCGCTGGAGCAAACGCTGGGCCTATATCTTTGGGATTGCTTTTTGGGCCGTTGTGCAATTGATATTGATCACGCTAAACCCGACCACCAGTTTGGGCGTGATCCTAACGCTTTGTGCTTTGGTTGGGGTGGGGGTTTTTGCAGCGCATGTGCTCCCCTGGGCGATCCTGCCTGACGCCATTGAGTGGGACGAATACCAGACTGGCGAACGACATGAGGGCATGTTCTACAGCCTGACCACTTTGACGAAAAAGGTGGCCACGTCCATCGCGCTGCCGTTGGTTTTACTGCTGCTCGAAGCGACGGGTTACCAACCCAATGTAGCCCAGCAGGCCCCCAATGCTCTCCTGGGAATCCGGGTCGCCATAGGTCCCATCCCGGCGGTGCTGCTGGCGGTGGGGATTGCCTTCGCTTTCAAATATCCCCTCGACCGGGCGCAGTTTGCAGAGATCGTGCAAAAATTGGCCGCGCGACGGGCCGAAACTGCTGCGAGAGAATGAATCCACACCCCTTATTTTCGGGCTTTTTCCATCGCCAGTGCGTAAGTCATATCCATAAAGAAGCCAGGAACGCCGGAATGATTTGAGTGCGTTTCAAATGAGTTAAAAACCCTCCCGCAGGTTTTAGCGAGGTGTACAAACCGCACCCATTTACAGCGGGGAAATCGCTCTACGTTGCCCGATTTGACAACCTGCGGGAGGGTGGTTGAAGCATTTCCAACTGAAATGAAACACCCCGAATGGTTTCTTGGCTTTCTGGTTTCCTAATGAAAATATTGATGAACATGCCTGATATCGAAGTCTGCCCTGTTCGAACGAAAAGAGAGAAACGTATTTTCCTGACCTTCCCCTGGAAAGTATACAAAAATGATCCCTTATGGGTTCCACCCTTGCTCCTTGAAAGGGCCAAAGTCATCGACCCCGAGCACAGCGCTTTTCTCAAGCGCGGTGAGGCTGAGTTCTTCATCGCCTGGCGGAAGGGTGAGCCAGTGGGTACGATCTGCGCGGCTGAGGATCCGCCAACGAATAGAAGCCGTGGCCAAAAGGAATGCGTCTTCGGCTTTTTCGAGTATGTAGAAGATTTCGATGTCTTTCGAGCGCTCGTTGAGAGCGCATCCGATTGGGGTCGGGCACGCGGCTTGACTGCTCTTTATGGCCCCTGGAACCTGGATTATGAAGACAGCTACGGCGTCTTAGTAGAAGGACGTGATCGTCCCCCGGCGTTGATGTGCGGTCATACCCCCGAGTATTACTTCGATTTCATGAAGAGTTTTGGCTTCGATGAAGCCCGCGCCCAGAATGTAGCGCTGGGCGCAGATTTAGCGGACACGCCCCAAATTCGGCGCATGGCCCGGGCTGTCGACCGCATTCGGAAAAAGGGCGGGATTACTATTCGCCAGGCTGATTTCAATCGTTGGGATGATGAGATCGATAACCTTCACAGGCTGCTGACACGTGCACTGGCTCATCTTGGTGATCACATCGGTTGGCAGCGAGAATCTGTTGCAGCAATGGTGGAGCCCTTCAAGCAGATCGCCGACCCAGAATTGATCCTCTTTGCCGACGTGCGCGGAGAAACCGTCGGCTTCCTGTCCGGGGGTGCCGGATTTGAATGAAGTTTTTATCCACATCAATGGGCTGAGGAGTCCTTGGAATTATTTGCAGTTGTTGTGGCGCATGAAAACGCAGAAGATCCGCAGCTTGTCAGTCAAATCGGTGCTGGTATTACCTGAGTATTGGAATACTGGCGTGGGAATATTACTCTTCGATGAGCTGGCAAAACGGGCCATGGCCAAGGGCTACACCTGGACTGACCTGCCGATCACCAGCGCGGATAATCCCAACACAATCATATTAGCTGAGCATATGGGGGCAGAGATTTATAAGCGCTGGCAGGTGTATCGGTTGATGATATAGGCAGCCAAGTAATCAGGTGGTCAGGCGATAGGAATCAGATTGCCTAATGCCTGATCTTCACCGTCTATTGAATAATTGGGGTCTCTGGGAATCTCCCCGGCGATTCCTAAAGAGCCAATGATTGGAATGTTTTTCATGTTAAAATACAAGCAATTGTCAAGCATACAACAACCATGAAGTCCAAGGAGCTACATGCATGGAATTAATTGTACAACCATTTGGGCAACAAACCTTGGGAGAATATCTCAAAGATTTATTGGGAGATAACTCTGGGGTTTATCACACCTTTCAAGCGGCTGTTGCATTTGCAAAGATTTCAGGCGTTCAGCACATTCAAGATGAATTGCGTGGATTTGTTGCGAGTGGTGGTTCTGTCCGTATAGTGATTGGCATAGACCAGCACGGGACTTCACAGGAAGCGCTCTTGGCCTTGTTGGATTCGGTAGATGATGGTGGTGAAATCTGGATAAATCACGATGAAGCCCAGTTCGTTTCATTTCACCCAAAAGTTTATATTTTCGAGGGTAAGCAATCCGCCATCTTGATTGTTGGCTCAGGCAATTTGACGCAGGGGGGCTTATTTACGAATGACGAAGCTTCCGGTGTTTACTTTCTAAATACCGCGAATCCCTCAGATGTGGAAACTTTGACGGACATAAAATATACCCTGGATAACTGGTGCAATCCCAAAAATGAAACTGCCTATCTATTGAGCGAGCCATTTTTGGAAGGACTGGTTGCGGAGGGGTATGTTTTGCCAGAAGCAGCATTATGGTCGGAAAGTGCAACAGAAGCGGCGGCTTCGGATGTGGGCACAGATGAGATCTGTGCGGAGAGAAAAACACGTCGGAAAAAACTTTTTGGCCGTCTCACTGAACGCAAGCGGCCTCCAAGACGGATTGCGAAAAGGCCGTCGAAGATTTCAGTCGTTCCAAAAGATGACGTTCCGGCACTGACCGTTCAAGGTTTTGTGATGACGTTGATGCAAACGGATGTAGGGACCGGGCAAAAAACGCCGGGAACCAGCCGCAGATCGCCTGAAATCTTCATTCCTCTGACCGCCCGCGATATGTATCCCGAATTTTGGTATTGGCCTGATTTGTTTGTAGAGGATCCAGGACGAGCGGGCAAGTTTGATCGGCATGGCGTCAAAATGCGGCTAGGAGGGGATGTCATCAGTGTAAATATGATGACCTGGCCTGTAAAAAGCGATTTCCGCCTAAGAAGCGAAGCCCTGCGAAGTGCCGGGCAGGTTGGAGATATTTTCCGCATTGAACGAGTAAAGCCCGGCAGGGATTACGAATACTACGTTGAAATTATCCCCCAACGAACCAGCGATTACGAGGCTTATCTTGCTTTCTGCACGAACAAAACCAAAGGAAAGTCAAAGCGAGTGTGGGGATACTACGGGGTTGCGAAAGCAGAGGATTGATTCTTTTGTGCTTGTGTTCTTTTTAAAGATGTCGCGCGACACCAGCATTTCCATGGGAATGGCATCTTCTAATTTCAGGCCCGCTACTTCACCCAACATTCCTAAATAGATATTTGTTTCAATTTCGATTCGTTTGCCACCTGCAATCGTATGATTGTTCCCGACCACCACGTAAGCAGGCGCGTTTTCTTTTAGCACATGCCGAAAATGCCCCATCAGAGTAAGCATGTCAAAGAAGTAACGCGCCAGTAATGCGGGCAAGTTCTGTCGTCGAAAACCAGCGTTTGAAGCATCATTCCGGCTCTTAATTTCTTCGATAGTTTCTGTAATTTCGTGAGGTAGTTCGTTTCGACGCGATAGATATTCTTCCCAATAGACTTCTTTCCTACGTTTATTGATTTCACGATTGCCAATCATGCCATAGTCTCGTTCGCGATGTTCGGATCTGGGTAACAAGTTCAGGTAGGAGAGGCTCAACCGATCTGTATCTAAATAGGGCAGTGCCGTAGCATAAGGCGGAGATGTGATGATGGCGTCAATCTGCCCGGCTTGATTTGCCAGAATCTGGTCGAGCTTACGGGCGTTACCCTGGATAATTTCCACCTGTCCAGTTTGGAAGCCTTCATTCTCATACAGAAATGCCAGGACAAGCTTTACAGAGCGCGCTAGTTCGTAGAGAAATTCATTTTTTACGTTGTCCTGATTTCCGTTTTGTTTGTCTTTTCTCACGCGTAGATCATCCACTTTTTGCCATGAAACAGATCGAAGAATATTACTCAAGGAAATGGTGAAAAGCGCGCGGCAGGCTGAATTAGGCGTCGCTTGAATTCGTACCATGATTGGATCGAGAGCTGCCAGTGCTTCCACAGCAAACCAACGACTGAGATATATTCGATCGGTTTTCGGAAGCGATTCAAGCCAAAATAACTTTCCGGTGGGAGCTCCGAGAGTTTCCAAATCACGCCATAAACTTTGATATTCGTCTAACAATAAATCTGGTGGAACGGTCATAATATCGCTCTTCACCTTGCTCATCAACACCGACAAGGGGTTGAAATCCACACCGAGAGCTTGACAGCCGAGCAATGCGGTTTCGACGGGCGTTGTCCCACTCCCACACATGGGGTCAAGAACAACAGCGTCAGAAGCAACACTAGATATATTTATCAGGGAACGAACCAGTTGCGGAAAAAACTTACCTCTGTATTCGTGAATGCTGTGAGAGCCATAGCGCAGATTCCGGCGATTGGGGACAGTAACCTCTCCGTTGGTAGGGAAGTAATCCTTCAAATGTTCAAAGCTAATTCCGTTTCGCGCAAGGTTCACCGTTGCCTCTCGTTTTACTTGACGGGTGTAAATTCCATTAGAGAGCGGATTGTCTGGATATATCTTTTCCCAATAGGTCAGGCGATCCGCCAAATATTCTGGTGTGTGTTCAGTTTTGACGCGATAGGATACGGTTCCTGAGCTATTTCCGTTGGTTTGAACCGTTGTACCGGAGAGCGATTCAAGTTCCCTAATTGCCAACACCTGCTCGAAAGGTTGAATATAAGGCTTCATCTGACAAACGAGTGGGCACGTCTTCACAATTCGCCTCCCGCATTGCGTAAGATGACAATGTGTTCATCGCGGATTTTTCCAATTTTGGGATTGAAAGATTTCCTAGTTGCTTGGAGATTGCGCTTGATATTAGCTTCCAGCACAAATCCGTGTTTCTTGGCGACCTTGATTAGGAGTTCGTCGTTTTTAACTTTCTCCCCTTTAATCACTGAATCGCCAATGACGAAACAAGCGTGCCGTTTGGGACGAAGTTGACGCGCTAGCCAGGCAAAAATGGTGTCCAATTCTCCCCGGAAAGTTTCAACAGTGGCCCCATTAGAACCTTTGCGACTGTACTTCCGATGGCTTCCTATCTCGATCTTCTTGAAATCCGGCTGATTCATGTCCAACCAGAGCATACGTGTCCGGTGATAAAGGTGATAACTATAAGCATTTGGATAGGGTGGGGAACAAACAACTAAATCCACAGAGCCAATATCGGGTTGATCCAGGATATTTGCTTCAATAATTTGTACATTCCAACGTGAATCCACCTCTCTGGCAAACTCTAATGCCTTTTGAGTGGTATCTAATAAAGCACGGCTAAACCGGGAAAACGTGTCCCCAAGTTGGGTGTTTTTATCCCTTCGAACGTACCGGGTGTCCGAATCCTGGCGGGAAACAGTAACAATGATTGAAGACATTGCCACGAGAGCAAGCTGGCGCGCATTTTCCTGAGTTAGTGACCGGCATTTTTTTTTGACGAACGCGAGTTCATCAATCACATGTTCATCGAACCAATCCTCAACACCGCGAAAAGTTGGCCGTGTTGCAGCCGTAAACGAAGGCATATCAGGAAATAAAGGGAGGTTTCCGAGCGAAGTTTGCTGTCCCAGATCTTTGATTTCATCTGCGAGACCAAGTAACTCGTCCGCTTCAGATTGTGAAATCTTTGTAGTTTTGACTTTACTAATCAAACAAGAAAGCGGGTTGGCGTCTAAACCAATAGCATGGCGACCTAAACGAAGTGCTTCGACCGACATCGTTCCACTGCCACAAAATGGATCCAAGACAGTATCGCCAATGGAAGATAATTCCTGTATCAAGGTATTTGGTATTTGGGGAATGAACTTAGCAGGATAAGGATGTATCGAATGAGTCAAGAAACCGGTGTTGGCGTCCACAAAATCCCAATCTAGCAAGCTGAGACGCGGGACAGACTGTGAATAAGCACCTCCGGTAACATACGAAGCCTGTCGTTCGGCAACTTTTGCTAGGTTCGATTCAGATATACCCTTAGCGAAACGAACCACTGCATCTGCTTCTTCTCTTGAAAAAGCTCGCCAGTTGTTTCTATCACGGCCAGGTTCTGGAATTCGCCCTTCTCTAAGCCATCGCAACAAAGTATCACGATGAACGCCTGCCATATCTGCTACTTGATGAGTAGTATAGGTGTCTTTAGCCATACTGAAACCGCAAAAAAGTATATGTAACTATATGTAAGTCTATACTTGAACCCCGCATTTGTCAAGAACATTTGTACAATTTTTCAATGACTAATCTACCGTCAGAGTCTTGCTCAAGTTTCTAGGGAAGTCGGGGTCGTAGCCGTGCGCCAGACTGATTTTGTACGAGAGCAGTTGCAGCGGCAGCACACTGAGCAGCGCGTCGATGTATGGCCGCATATCGTCGGGGGCCTCCACCGTAGGCAATACAATCATATCATCCGCATTGACGCGTAAACGCGAGTCTTCTTCGCTGATGACAATTGCGCGCCCGCCGCGGCAGGTCACCTCGTTGATGCCGCTGACAATCAGGGGAATATCATCGGGGCCAGCCACGAAGATTACCGGGTAGCCCTCGGTCACTGCGGAAAGGGGGCCGTGCTTGAACTCGGTAGAGAGCATCCCTTCGCAATGGGCGTAGGTAATCTCCTTGAGTTTCAGGGCCCCCTCCAGGGCGATGGGATAGGTCAGGCCATACCCCAAACAGTAGAGATCATCCCAGGGCGAGATTTTTCCCTCCACCGCGGGAATCTGCTGCTCCACCGCTTCAATCGTCTCATCAATCCAGCGCGGCAGATTCGCCAGCGGGGCGGTATCGTGCCCGCCCATGCGCAGGGCCAGGTACAGAAATCCCACCACCTGATTGGTGAAGGTCTTCGTCGCCGGGACGCTGATCTCGTAATCGCAGGCCAGGGGGACGTAATATTCGCTCTCGCGCATCAGCGATGAGCCGACCACGTTGACCAGCCCCAGCACACCCATGCCGCGCGCTTCGGCCACCTGAATGGCGTTGAGCACGTCTTTGGTCTCACCGCTCTGGCTGACGAAAACGCCCACATCCTCGGGCCCGACCGCCGGGGCATATTGTGCGATGAACTGCGGGGCCAGCACGGGGATCGTGACGCGACCGGCCAGATTGGCGAAATACACCGAACCCAGCAGCCCGGCATGGTAGCTCGTCCCGCAGGCGATGATATAAATATTGCGGGCGGCCTCGATCCTGGCGATCATTGGATCGACGTCGGCGGAGTTTTCCAACAGGTGGAATAACTCTTGGGCGACCTGCGCCTGCTCGTGGATCTCTTTGAGCATAAAGTGATCGTAGCCGCCTTTTTGCACGGCTTCCATAGTGTCTTCAACCAACTCAGGCTGGCGTTCGACAACGCTGCCATCTTCCACTTTGCGGATCTCATAGCCGTCGGCCCAGAAGGTGATGATCTCGCCGTCTTCCAGGCGCACAATGTTGCGGGTGATATCGAGCACCGAGGGCAAATCCGAGGCGATGCAGGTTGCCCCTTCGGTGACTCCGGCTATCAGCCCTGAGCCTTTTTTGATGGCGTAGAGCCGGTCTTCGCCGATTTTGCCAATCACGAAGGCATAATCGCCCTCTAGATCGTTGTATGCATGTCGGATAGCTTCAACCATATCGAAGCCCTGATTGATATAGCGCTCCACGGCATGAACGCAGCTTTCGCCATCGTTCTCGGAACGCACGGTCATGCCCTCGGCCATAAACTGCTGTCGCAGCTCCACATTGTTGACCACATTGCCGTTATGCGCCCCGACCATATTGCCGTCTGAATCCAGATGCGGCTGGGCGTTGGTATAAGATGGCGCCCCAAAAGTGGCCCAGCGCAATTGCAGGATGGCGCGCTGCCCGGACATTTCGCTGAACTTGAGGCGGTCAGCCACATCCTGAACTTTGCCGACATCTTTACGGAGATCGATTTCTCCCTCGGGGGGGATCGTTGCCGCCCCAACCGTGTCATAGCCCCGATAAGATAGGCGATGGCCCGCCTCGATCAAGGTCGGGCCGAGTTTTTGTTTCTCTTTGGTGACAATACCAAAAATTCCACACATAAGGTTTTCTCCAGAGTATCTAAATGCGCCCGAATGAGTCTCTGGGAACCCCCCGGGGCGATTCCCAAAGAACCGCCCGAATTCTACCATTTTACTTCTACGAGGGGGATTATAATGTGCTATGCTTATTTGGGCACGGCTCATTTTGAACCAAAAAACACCCTTCGTCGAGCTCAGGACATGCCTTTACAATTAGTGTCGCAGGTTTGCTTCGCTTTGCGTGCCGTTGGCATCACGAATGATTACGAATATCGTGAATTACACGAATTTTTTTCATGGCTTTATTTGTGCAATCCGGCCAATTCGTGCATATTCGTGTTTTCTCATGCTTCAAATTTGCCAAGCTAGATTCTCAGTATTTTGAACCATGCCGATGAATCGCTTACTACGAACCCAAATTGTGATCTACTGAAATTGAGTACTGTTATGAACTACGTTTTTGGCCCAGTCCCTTCGCGGCGCTTGGGTCAATCCTTAGGGATTGACCCCGTCCCGCTCAAAACCTGCAATTGGAACTGCGTCTACTGTCAGTTGGGACGCTCCAGACCTATGGTGAACGAGCGCAAAGATTATTTCCCGCCCGAAGATATTTTGGCCGAGGTAGATAAAGCGCTGGCCGCCCACAAACCCGGTGAAATCGACTGGATTACCTTCGTCGGCTCCGGAGAGACAACGCTGTACGCCAGCTTCGGTCGGTTGATTCGAGGGGCGAAGGCGCTGACCGATCTGCCGGTGGCGGTCATCACCAATGGGGCTTTGCTATACCTGCCGGAAGTGCGCGCCGAACTCTCCGCTGCGGATGCCGTTCTGCCCTCCTTGGATGCAGGCAACCCCCAGCTTTATCGTAAGATCAACCGCCCCCACCCGGAAGTCACCTTCAAGCGTCTGCGGGATGGATTGCTCGCTTTTCGAGAGGACTATCAGGGCAAACTATGGGTTGAGGTCATGTTGGTGAGGGTCCTAAATGATACCGAGGCGGCGCTTACCGAGATTGCCGCTGCTCTTCAGCGCATCCAGCCTGACGAGGTGCATATCCTCCAACCCACCCGCCCCCCGGTGGAGACCTGGGTGCAGCCCCCCGATGATGAAGGTCTCTTGCGTGCCCGCGCCATTCTTGGCGATATCGCCACCATCGTCCACCCCGCCAGCGGTTCTTTCGACCTTAGCGGAAACGAATCCCTGGTGGATACGGTCGTCGGGATCATCACCCGCCATCCCATGCGGGAGGAAGAGTTGCTAGAAACCCTGGAACACTGGTCACCAGGAGATGTGGCCGCAACCCTTTCCGAGCTAGAAAAGAGCGGGCAGGCGCAAAACGTGGAGCGCCATGGCGTCCGATTCTGGAGTGCCTCGCCCGCCTTCTTCCCCACCAAAAAATAGCCAACAAAAAGATAGGGGACCGACATTGGTGGATGCCACCACCTGAGGATGAAACCATCCCCATGACTCAAGGGCAGGCGCTCGCAGCGGCTGGCAACCCTGCAAGAACCCACTTATGGGTTGTCCCGGGCAAGGGGCATAGTGATTGCAATTCCCATCCGCAATTTTGGGGGCAGGTGAGTGAGTTCTTGCAAAGGACGCTGCCCATCTCTTGAGCGTAGTTACCTGTAGAAAGTTGCTTCTCAAAGAATCGGGAAGACTTCCGAAGTCTCGCTGGTACATCCCCGGCTCCAGCAGCTTCTCGCAGACTTCGGAAGTCTGGCACCCTGGCTTTTTGAGATGATACACCAAATGTGTAAAATCAAGCATCGAATCGCAGCATCACTTGTTCGAGCTGTTCTCGGGGACCGACCATCGTGACTTTGTCGCCAAGCTGGAACTGTGTAAACCCGCGGGAGACCAAAGTGTGGCCGCTGCGTTGAATCGAAAACACCAAAAATTTTTGACGATAGATGTGCCGTTAGTGCCTAAACCAAGACCCGATCTCAAGCTGAGATCGGGTCTTTTGGCTATTTCGAACTGTTGAAATTTACAGCCCTGCAGCTGTGCGCAGTGCATCTGCTTTGTCGGTTCGTTCCCAGGATAGGTCCAGATCATCGCGGCCAAAGTGACCATATGCAGCGACTTGCTGGAAGATCGGGCGTCGGAGACCCAAATCTCGGATGATGGCGCCGGGGCGCAGGTCGAAGTGCTCGATGATTAGATCGGCGATCTTCTCGTCGTCGATCTTGCCAGTGCCGAAGGTTTCAACGTTGACGCTCAGGGGGTGAGCCACGCCAATCGCATAAGCAACTTGAATTTCACAACGTTCGGCCAGCCCGGCAGCGACTACGTTCTTAGCCGCCCAGCGGGAAGCATAAGCCGCGGAGCGGTCCACTTTGGTGGCATCCTTGCCACTAAAAGCGCCACCACCGTGACGTCCCATCCCACCATAGGTATCAACAATGATCTTCCTGCCCGTAACGCCAGCATCCCCTTGGGGGCCGCCAATCACAAAGCGGCCGGTGGGGTTGGTGAAGATTTTCAATTCATCGTCCACCATATCAGGGGGTAAGACCGGGGTGATGACATGTTCGATCAACCCGGCACGGATGTCTTCCTGGGTCACATCGGGGTCATGCTGTGTGCTGATCAAGACCGTATCGATGCGGACTGGTTTGCCAAAAGCATATTCAACCGTAACCTGGCTTTTGCCGTCAGGACGCACCCAGGGCAATGTGCCGTTCTTGCGGACTTCGGCCAACTTCAGGGTGAGTTTATGCGCCAGGTAGATGGGCATGGGCATCAACGCCGAGGTTTCGTTGCAGGCATAACCGAACATCATGCCCTGGTCACCAGCGCCGACGGCTTCGATTTCCTCTTCGGTCATCTCGCCGCTTTTGGCTTCGAGGGCCTTGTCAACACCCATGGCGATATCCCCAGATTGCTCGGCAATCGCCACCAGCACGCCACAGGTCTGACCGTCGAAACCGTATTTTGCCCGGGTGTACCCGATATCGTTGATCACTTTTCGGGCCAGTTTGTCATAGTTGAGATTGGCTTTGGTGGTAATCTCGCCCATCAACATGACATAACCTGTCTTCGTGGTGACTTCGCAAGCCACACGCGAGTAGGGGTCTTCCGCCAGGCAGGCATCCAGGACGGCGTCGCTGATTTGGTCGCACATCTTGTCGGGATGGCCTTCGGTAACAGACTCCGAAGTGAACAGCAGTTTTGGTGACTTCATAAAAGTGGTTGTCATACTAACCTCCAGGTAAAAAAAATTGCCCCTCTAGCTAAAGAGGGGCAATGCACGCAAATGTACAGCACCCTCTCATCTTCCAGAATATCCCTCTGCCGGAATTAGCACCGTTGGCAGTCAAATAGTCTTATGGTCTTTTAGTCTTATAGTCTTTGTGACTATAAAACTATCTGGCTACCAGACTACCTGACTGATCCTGGTTGCTGAGGTTTCACAGGGCCGGTCCCTCCACCTCTCTGGATAAGAGCGTCGCTAGGGGTTATTAAATTGTCGCCGGGATAATACCATGCTAAAAAGAGGCTGTCAAATCAAATGAAACACACCCATTTTCTGGGCACTTTCTCTCGATGGCTGAGCAGTTACGTTGATGCTAATATTCTACCTGGCTGATGGGGTTGAGTTTGTCGAAGTTATGGCGGGCAGTCATCTCCCGCACGGAGCCTGTCAGGCCGCGAATAACGATACTATCTGTCATCGCACCATGGCTGAAATATTTGACACCGTCTAATAATGCGCCGTCGGTGATACCGGTGGCAGCGAAGAAAACATCATCGGATGAAACCAGATCATCGATAGTGAGATTGGCCTCGAAATCGTATCCCATTTCTACCCCGCGGGCGAGTTCATCTTCATTGCGGGCGTAAAGTTTGCCCTGGATTTCACCCCCCATACCCCGGAGCGCGCAGGCTGCCAGCACACCTTCAGGGGTCCCGCCGATCCCCATAAGAACGTCAACTCCGGCATCAGGCCAGCAAGTCATCATTGCGCCGGCAACATCACCGTCTGGGATTAAGCGAATCCTGGCGCCGCATTCGCGCACCTGTTGGATGAGTTCATCGTGGCGGGGCCGATCAAGGATGACCACGGTTAGATCATTGACGTGCATATTCTTGATGCGGGCAATGCGCCCTAGATTGACGTCAACAGGGGCGTTGATATCGATCATGCCGACTGCTTCAGGCCCAACGGCGAGCTTGTGCATGTACATGAACGGACCAGGGTCATACATGGTGCCGCGTGGGGCAATTGCAACTGTGGAAATGGAATTGATGAAACCATTGGCTAAGGGACGTGTACCATCAATGGGGTCAACGGCAATATCTACTGCAGGAGGTTCTCCATTGCCTAATTTTTCACCGTTAAAAAGCATTGGGGCTTTGTCTTTTTCCCCTTCCCCGATAACCACGACAGCATCCATCTCTATGGAATTTAGCACCAAACGCATGGCATCCACGGCGGCTTTATCAGCGGCTTCTTTTTGCCCGCGCCCCATAAATCGGCCTGAGGCCAGAGCAGCTGACTCGGTCACGCGCACCAACTCTAAAGCCAGGTTCCGAGAAGGTTGAGAATTTGCCATTATTTTGCTCCTTTTGGTAGCTATTCAACCATGGAACGGATTTGCCCGAAAAAAGGGTGTGCGTAGGGGTGTGTACACACCCCTACGCACACCCTTTTTCCGGGAACTTTCTCTCTAAGGCTGCCCTTTGTTTAGCGAGAGTCAAGAATCATAGAAAAAACCAGACGATAATATAATAGCCCATTACACCAGCCCACAACCAACTATCGATGCGGTCGAAGGCTCCCCCATGCCCTGGTATCAGGTTGCTGGAATCTTTGACATCAACTTGACGTTTGATCATGCTTTGACCCAAGTCCCCCAGGGGGGCGATGACGGAAATGATCAGGCCAAGGATTGCGCCGCGTAGAGGGGTGAGTTCGGTCCCTGCCCCAGCGGGGAGCCTCCACATGGCTGCGAAAGCGGCTGTCCCTAAAATGCTGACGATGATCCCAGCGATGTAGCCTTCCCAGCTCTTTTTGGGGCTGAGCCTAGGGCTGAGTTTCCATTTTCCATATACTCGTCCGTAGAAATAGGCGCCCGAGTCGGCGAACCAGACTGCCGGGAGAGCCGTCAGAACCCACCAAACCCCTTCAGGCAAGCCCCGCAATAAGATCAAGTAGGATCCTAACAGGCCAATATAAAAGATCCCGGAAATGGTCAAAGCGAAATCGGTTGCAGCCTGATCTCGCCCGCGTTCATATTGGATCAAGTGATAGGTCATGCTGACGAGGGTCAAGATGCTGGCAAGCCAGGCGATATCTTCGACCCAGGTTGAGTCAAAGTAATAATTCAGGGATCGCAGGATAGCAAATGCCAGTGTTCCCCCAACAACCAAAACGCCAGAGGGATGATACCCACCGGCGCGGAAGAGTTGGACATACTCCCAGGCGGCTAATCCTAATAAGGTAGTAAATAGCGCTATGTAGTATAAGCCGCCATAATAAATTGCTGCCATGCCGATAGGCAGCAAAACGATAGCAACGATAACTCTTTGTCGCATCTTTAATCTTTCTCGTTAACTTGTCCAAACCGCCGTTCGCGCCGACTGTATTCTTCGATGGCAGTTTTCAGCTCATCTTTCCCAAAATCAGGCCAAAAGATGGGGGTAAAATACCACTCTGCGTAAGCGCCTTGCCAGATCAGGAAATTGCTTCCGCGCAGTTCGCCAGATGTGCGGATGATCAAATCAGGGTCTGGGGAGCCGGCTGTAAATAGATATTGGTTTACTAAATCGAAAGTGACATTTTCTGCGGCAACACCATCTTCGATCATATGGCGGATAGCCCAAACGATTTCGTCTCGTCCACCGTAGTTAAAGGCCACATTGAGCACCAGACGGGAATTGTCTTTAGTCAGTTCAATGGCTTCGAGAACTTTCTTCTTGAGGGAAGGTTTGATACGGTCGAGTTCGCCAATGTGGCGAAGTTGCACCCCATTTTTATGAAGCTCAGCTAACTCCCGGTCGATGACATCTTCAAGAATGCGAATCAGGCCGCGCACTTCCTCGATCGGGCGTCCCCAATTTTCTGTAGAGAAAGCGTACAGGGTCAGGTATTGGATGCCAAATTCGGCGCAGGCATCAATGACCCGGCGGAGATTCTCGGTTCCAGCCCGGTGTCCGGCCAGGCGAGGCAAGCCGCGCGATAAGGCCCATCGGCCATTACCATCCATGATAATGGCGACATGTTGGGGTGTTCTAAGGGGTAAAACTTCTTTTTCTTTTGCCATCATTGTGAATCTCAGGCATAACGCTGATGGGAACCAACTCAAAAGTCAGAGGCAGTTGTTGCCCTCCTGCTGGGCGCAGTCGAACTAGACTTCTCTAATTTCTTTCTCTTTGCGTTCACCGGCGTGATTGATTTCTCCAATGAATTCGTCTGTGTATTTTTGGATTTCTTTCTCGCCTCGAATGCGATCATCCTCGGAGATCATATCTTCATCCTCGTATTCGCGCATTTCTTTGATGCTATCCCTGCGAACATTGCGAACGGCAATGCGGGCCTCCTCGACGCGGTGGCCGACGACGCGTACCAGTTCTCCTCTGCGATCTTCGGTTAGGGGAGGCAGGTGAAGGCGGATTGATTTACCATCGCTGTTGGGGGTCAAGCCTAAATCCGAGGCCAGGATCGCCCGCTCGATGTCTTTTGTGGTCGAGGGGTCGAAGGGGCGGATAAGCAGGGTGCGAGGCTCAGGGACACCGACGCTGGCAAGTTGCTGTAAGGGGGTAGGAGAGTCATAATATTGTACGGACAACTTCTCTACCAGAGCGGGGTTGGCGCGTCCTGTACGGATGGCGGCCAGATCTTCCTCAAGGGCTTGAATGGCGCCCTTCATGCGTGTTTTTGCATCGAAATATAGATCATTTAGCATGGGTATCTCCTCAGAAGTGGTAATTTATTCCCTGATGATTTTACCACGATAGGATGTTGAACAGGAGAAGACCGAAAACGATGGAGTTGGGCGGGGTTCCCCGCCCAACCCCATCGTTTTCGAGTATATTCCAATGGGGAATTCAATCAGAGATGATGGTGCCTACCCTCTCCCCATACAAAGCCTGTCGGAGGATACCATCTTCCCAGAGATTGAGCACCAGGATGGGCAGGTGGTTATCCATGCACAGCGAGATGGCTGTGCTATCCATGAACTCCAGGCGGCGGTTGAGGGTTTCAATATAGGTCAACTGGTCGAATTTGACCGCATCGGGGTTGGTCATAGGATCAGAATCATAGACACCATCGACCTTAGTAGCTTTGATGACTACATCAGCGCCGATCTCCATTGCCCGTAGGGCAGCGGCGGTATCTGTCGAGAAATATGGATTGCCTGTCCCGCCTCCGAAGATAACTACCCGTCCTTTTTCCAAGTGACGAATAGCGCGCCGCCGGATATATGGCTCTGCGACATCGCGCATCTCGATAGCTGTTTGAACTCTGGTAACAATGCCGGCGCGTTCCATGGCGTCCATCAGGGCCAGGGCGTTCAGGACCGTGGCTAACATGCCCATATAATCGGCTGTGGCGCGGTCCATACCCCGATCTAATCCACGACTACCACGCCAAATATTGCCTGCACCGATTACCAGCGCGATCTCTACACCCAGATCAGAGATTGCCTGGATGTGTTGAGCAACATTTTCTGCTTGCAGGGGGTCAATGCCAAAGCCATCCGGGCCTGATAACGATTCGCCGCCTAGCTTCAACAATATGCGCTTGAATTGGAGACTTTTATCCATTGGGTTTATCCTCGTAAGTTGTTCATCCCTTTAACAAAGGATGTCGAAGAAATTGTTTATTGTGTAAAGTCCAATTGTGAAGATTTCTATCATTTTAGCAAAAAGGTCAACCATTTGGTTGACCTTTTTCATCTAATTGCTCTTTTCGCCGACAGCCCAGCGAGTAAATCGCCGGATGATGATATTCTCACCTATCGCCACGATGGCTTCGTTCAGGAGTTCCTGGATCGTCAACTTGTCATCGCGGATATACGCCTGGCGCAGCAGCACAACTTCATCCTTGAATTTGTCTACGCGGCCATCGACAATGCGGTCGATGATGTTTTCGGGTTTGCCTTCTTGCAGAGCGCGCTCTTTCGCAATCTCTTGCTCTTTGGCCAGAATCTCTTCTGGGATTTCTTCCTCGGTCACCCAAAGGGGAGAGAGGGCGGCAATTTGCAGCGCGAGCTCATGGGCAAGCTCACGGAAAGCATCGGAGCGGGCGACGAAGTCCGTTTCACAGTTGATTTCAACCATCACACCCACGCGACCATCGCCGTGGTTATAGAGTTCCAGAACACCTTCAGAGGCTACACGGTCAGCGCGCTTGGCAGCCTTAGCCAGGCCTTTTTTGCGCAAATAATCCACAGCCTTTTCGAAGTCACCATCATGCTCTTCCAAAGCCTTTTTGCAGTCCAAGAAGCCTGCGCTGGTCTTCTCGCGCAGTTCTTTGATTTCTTTGGTTGTAATGCTCATCTATTATGCCTCGTCTTCTGCAGTTTCTTCAGCTGCAGTGGTTTCTTCCTCAGCTTCTTCTACTGCCTCAGCGGTTGCTTCGGCATCAGCGGTTGCTTCGGCATCAGCTGCCTGATCGGCATCAGCGGGGGCTTCTGCGCCTTCGGTTTCTTCAGCGGCCTCGACGGCCTCGGTCTCTGCCTGCGCGGCAGCCTCAGCGGCTTCGGCGGCCTCAGCCTCAACCTTGGCGGTCTCGGCTTCAACCCTGGCGGCTTCAGCCTTAGCAGCGGCCTCGGCCTCAGCTTCGACTGCTTTGGCCGCTTCGAGCTTGGCCAACGTGGCGGATCCGAGCAGTTCCTCATCGCTCAGTTCGGCAGTTTCTTCGTAGCGAACTTCGACAGCCGCAGCAGGATATTCTTCTTCTTCATCCTTGCGCATGGCTTTGCCTTCCAAAACCGCGTCGGCAATTTTCCCGACGATCAGTTTAATGGCGCGGATAGCATCATCGTTGGAGGGGATGATGTAGTCGACGTTGCTGGGGTCGCAATTGGTGTCGACCATAGCTACGACGGGGATACCAAGGATATTGGCTTCATGCACTGAAGTGTCTTCTCGGCTGATATCTACGGCGAAGAGAACATCAGGTACACTATCCATAGCGCGGACGCCACCGAACAACATATCCAGACGTTCGATCTTACGGGTTTCGCCCAAGGCTTCTTTTTTGCTCAGAATATCAAACTCGCCGCGGTCGCGCATGAGCTCTAAGCGGTTCAATTCGTTGACGCGCGCCCGGATGGTGGCCCAATTGGTCATTGTGCCGCCTAACCAGCGGTGGGTCACCCAAGGCATATCGCAGCGTTCGGCTTCCAGTTGGATGGTTTCTTGGGCCTGCCGCTTTGTGCCCACGAAGAGCACACTGCCGCCCTCAGCCACGATATCGCGGATCAGGGCATAGGCTACCTCCAGCCCTTTGAGCGTTTGTTCCAAATCGATGATGTGGATATTATTGCGCTCAGTGAAGATGAAGGGCCCCATTTTGGGGTGCCAACGATGGGTACGGTGCCCAAAGTGAACACCACTCTCTAAGAGTTCTTTCATGGAAACAACAGACATATTTAGCTCCTTGCGTTTTTGTCCTCCGTCTCTATCCATCCCTATTGGAACCGCTGGTGGAGCTTCCCCGCTCGCGGCACGCTCCAAAGGGTCAAGAGACGTGTGTAGTTTTTTGGTTTCATTGGCTTGAAACCGGGCCGGATTTTATCATAGAGATTATGTTTCGTCTAGCTGAATATTTGAGAAATATGTGCGTAAAACATGTCAGGGATTACCCCTTTATCGGACAACAGTTGCGCACTCACTTTGAGGTAGCACGAACACGGTTCCTGAAAAAGTTGAGCCCCGGAATTATTCAACGACAAGGAACCGTGTTCGTGCGTGTGCCCTGACCCCAAAGATGGACGGGCTGACGCCTTTTGGGTTGGTTCTTGAACCTAAAGGTGCAGTGCACTTGTACAAAGGGTGTTTTCCCGCCGGAAACTTGTCAAGAAGTGCGCCGCACCTGAGGGTTCTATTGTTTACAATAGGACTTACGCAGATGAATGAGAAATATACCGAAAATAAGGGGTGTGCCGGGTTGCGGAGCAACCCG
>JADHXE010000312.1 GCA_016783125.1 Anaerolineales bacterium | reverse complement strand
TTTCGGTATATTTTTCATTCATCTGCGTAAGTCCTGTCTAAACGTTCAGGGTGGTGTTCAGGCAACCACTCTACAAGAAAATCAAACCCCCGTATGCGGCTTTCGGCGCGGATTTGGGTGCGCCAGCGATGCCAGTTTTCTATTATCGTTCGGTAACCAAGCAGTTGAATAATCTCGGCATAGGGTGCATATTCCAATAGCCGTATTGCTGCCCAATCTCTATTGAGGCGTCCCTTGGTCAATTTGCCGGATAAAATCGCCTGAAAATCTGCTTCGCTGATTTTATAATCCCAAAGATATGCCGGTCGTTTGCTCATATTTCGATTATAGCATAGCCGTATCTTTTCAGTGTTTTGGGCTAATATGAACACGTTTCCTTATACACAAAACCTGTGGAAAATCTTTCTGTCAGGAATCGTGTTCGTAAAAAACCGAATATTGAGAAGCGCCTTGCTGCGTATTCCGTATTGCGTATTCGTCGCTACGCAATAAGCGATACGGAATACGCAATACGAAATAACATCTCCAACTCATTTGAAATGCCCCCAATTGATTTTTGGGGAGATTACTCTTCCCTCAAAAACTGGCCGTACCAATACCGCAGCACATCCCCGGCTGGTTTGCCATGCACCGAGGTGGATTTATCGTGCAAGATGGCTGGGGCGTAATAGCCTCGGGATACAGCACCACTGATCCAGTCATGTTGATTTATGGCTGCCAAAACTGCATCGTAGGCTTTGGCTTGTTGAACGAAATCAATGTCCAGTAGCGGCAAGTCGGGGGCCGGGTAATTCAGCGCTTCCGGAGAGAGACAGTCTACGAAGGGGTCGGGCAGGCAGCCGGTGAAAGTCCCCTCCACCGACGGATAAACCAAACTGAGAATGATCGGCTTGGCATCGGAGTCTGGCTTCCAGATCAAGCGCAAAGCATAGATTTTCTCATTGATGATGCGTTCTGCTTCGGCTTGCAGCGTTTCTGGGTCCGCATCTGGATCATCACTCAGGGGCGCAGACCACAGCACGTAAATCTGATCTACATCGTTCAAAAAGGACGGCGGATTGGTGATAGCTTCAGAATAGGGCAACGCCCAGGCGATAGTGCCGCCAAAGCGCTCGCGGATTTCAGCGATCAAGGCTTGATATCGCTGATCTGTATCCTGCGGCACATTGGCGAGACTTCCGTCAGCCAGCGTACCCCCAGGGAGAGCAGGAGCCATCCAGGCCCCTCCCAGGATCAGCGTTTCCGCGCCGCTGCGAGCGGCCAAATCTGCATAGTGCAGTGCGAAGGCGCGATATTGATCGAACCAGGAAACCCAAAACGGGAAATCGCGCGGCGCAGAACTCCACCAGGCATCCACCGCGGTGGGGAAGTGCGGCACTGGCCGTATGGCAACGTTCAGATCGCGGTCTTTGGCCTGGCGGACCATTCTGATCAACTCTGGCCACAAAGCATCTTGTCCGGTGACAAGTTCCAATACCGGCGGATCAAGGCGGGTGAAGCTCCAGCTTGGGGTGAAGGTTACCCAGTTTGCCCCGTGCCCCGCCATATCATCTAAGGCATTTGGAATATAAGGGATCAAGGAGGGGTGGTGGAAAGTTTGAAACTCGAATCCAGCGATGAAATTTGACCCCCGCGGCGGGATGGGGGTGTCAGTCACATCAACTTGCGGAAGTTCATTCTCCAGCCAGGCCCAGGCCTCGATTGTGTCTGGCAGCCCCAGGGGGTCGGGGCTGGTTTGGATGATCTGCCCCGAAGTGAAAGCTCCGGGCGTGCGCTCGTCGTCGGTGTGGCCGCATTGGTCGGCGCGGCAGTAGCGATACCCCAATTGGTTGATCAAATCCAGAGGGCTGTACAGGATATAGGCCCAGCGCTGCTCACCGAGATGCCACATATGCAAAGGCTCAGTCCAGCCGTAAGGGTGGAATTGAATCGAGACGCCTTCGTCCATGGGCGTGTTTTCTGGGACGATGATATCGAAGGTGATCGAACTTGTATTGCCGGCGTGCCAGGTATCGATAGTTTCTTCGATGACCATGGGGCTGTCTGGGACGATGAGTTGGCGGATAACGAAACCGCCATCGTTAGACCGTTCAGTGTTCCATAGACCATCGCCGAGGGTGTATTTGTAGCGCATATCGGCGCCCACGGGTAAGGATAGGATGACACCGTAGGTTCCATCTGGAAGTTGGGAGAGTACCGGCATACGCGAAGCCAAAGTGTTGATGCCCCCAGAGAGATCGGCGAAGGTATTTCCCAACTGAAGCAAGTTGCCTGCCATGCGTAAAGGCACCCCTGGGGGGGTATCCTCAGGGATATGCAGCAGGAAAGTCACATCAACGTTGGATGTAGGGGTTAGTTGAATATTTGCGGGCGTGTTGGATTGATCTGCTACCAAAGCGCCTTGCTGAAAGGTAGCATACGACCCATCGATTGCATAAGCAACCAAATTGTGAGTCCCCGGGGGCAGGCCCTCGATAAGAAATTGCCCAGCGCTGTTGGTAAGGGTTTGTGCCCCCCCGGCGGCAATCAAAATGCCCGGGGTCGGCGCGCCACCCTGAACGTCGGTCAGCGTCCCTGTTATTCGACCAGTTGAACCCTCGAAGCGGGTATCATTCCAGCGCGTAACAACATCATGAATTTCACCCGGGGCTTCCACATGATAAAGTCGATAACGAACTGGGCGGCCATTGGAGATATGCTCCTCAGCCAGGATACCCCCCTGGCGCGAATAACGATATTTTACAACGGTGCCCACCGGCAGGGGCAATCCCAAGACATAGTGCGTTTCGTCCACGGTATCCATGGTGTGCCGTTGGGTGTTGAGCGCCAAACCGGTGACTTCATCCAGAATGCTCAACATGATAGGCTCGCCGGGCGGCGTGTCGGGGGGAATTTCCACGAAAAACGTCACCACCGCCAAATCATCCGTCTTTTCTTCTTCAATGGGCTGCTCTTCTGGCACGGTGTACGACGCTGGGGCTGGTGTGGGTAACTGCAATTCACAACCAGCCACGCCGAAAAGCATCAGCAGTGCCAGGATGGATAGCAGATTGCGCTTTTTTGTTTGATGACTCATGGATGAACCCCTTCTTGGAGCAGTTGGATTAACAAATCAACGTTGGGGATTTTTCCGACAGCTATTTTGATTTTCTGATTAGAGTGTGATTCTACCACCAGTTGTCCGCTGACTACGTTCAGGCGTGCCACCTGCTCCCAAGGGATTTCTTGTTCTCGAAGTTGGACGAATTTCTTATTTGTGCGTTTCATTTCAGTTGAAGAGAGCCCGGAAATTGGGGCGTGCGGGGGGGCGCTTTGCGCCCCTGCACGCCCCAATTTCCGGAACTTCTCAACTCGTTTGAAGCACACCCATTTTTTATGCAGGATGATCGGCCCGAAATCTAGCGTATCACCTTTTTGGAAGGCCGCGCGCAATTGAGGCAGCAGGCGGGGGTAGATTTTGGCTTTGAGGCGGGCGGTGAGTTCTGGCAGCTTTGGGATACGGTCGTCGATACGGATGAGCTTCCCTGATTGGGTGCAGATCGTCAGCCTGTGACGGGTTTTGAGAGGGAACTCTAAGAAGGTGTTTTCGATTGTGTTGCAGATCAGGCCGTCGATTTCTTCCCACGGAAGTCTGTGATGTTGCCCCCCTGTCCAGTGGATCATCAAGCCGTGTTTATGCAGCATTACGATACGGTGCGCCTGTCGAACGCGGTGCAGAGCCAACAGGATCAGTGGTATCAAAGCTACTGTCGCCAGGGCATACCAGGGCCAGCTCCAGGCTCCCGCGGCAACAGGGCCATAGTAGGCCCGGGCATAGAGATCACGCTGCAACCCGTAGAAAAAGGGTGCTAATGCCGCGACCCCGCCAGGAAGGAAGATCAGGAAGAAATCGCGCCAGCGTAAAGGACGGTCGCGGTAGATCGCGGTGGCAGGGCCGAGAGTCTTTTGCGTTGAGTGTTGAACGTTGGAATATTGCACGTTGTGAGTTTATGTCCGTTTTTTCTTGGTTGTCGGTAGCTTTTCAAAATTCCGGGGCGTCAGACTTCCGAAGTCTCCGAGAAGTCGCCAGAGCTGGGGATGTGTTTGTGAGACTTCGGAAGTCTTCCCGAATCTTTGCGATACGATTGTGGCATATTTCAAGAAGTGGTGCAAGTCCCATTCCAGGGATAAATCAGTTCATTACAAAAATAAACCCTCCACGCTCAAATATCGCTGACCGGTATCAGCCAGGATGCAAACGATGATCTTTCCGGTATTTTCGGGCCTCTTGGCGACCTCAATGGCTGCCTGTACCACTGCGCCGGATGAGATGCCGACCAATACCCCTTCTGTACACGCCAATTGGCGGCAGGTTTCGAAGGCTTCACCCTCGCTTACCAGGGAGATTTCATCGATGACCTCGTGGTCTAATGTCTCGGGGACGAAGCCCGGTGCGGTGCCCATCATGCGGTGGGGGTTGAAGATGCCTTGAGAGATGTAGGGGGATTCTTTCGGTTCTACAGCCACGAGTTGAATGTCAGGATTTTGCTCTTTGAGATAACGCCCCGCGCCGCAAATCGTGCCCCCGGTTCCCAGCGCGGCCACAAGGATACCTATTTCCCCGTTTGTGTCTTCCCAAATTTCAGGACCGGTGCTCAAATAATGGGCTTTGGGGTTGGAGGGGTTGGTATGCTGCCCGACATAGAAGTATTCGGGGTGTTCTCCTAGGATTTCCTTGAGCCGTTGGCGGGCGCCTTTGGTGCCTTCCGAAGCAGGGGTCAGGATCAATTCCGCCCCGAGGGCTTTGAGCACCTTCCTGCGCTCCAGGCTCTGAATCTCCGACATCACCAGGATGGCCTGGTAGCCTTTGATGGCGGCGATAGAGGCTACAGCCATACCGGTATTCCCGCTGGTGGCCTCGATCAATGTGTTCCCAGGTTTTAGCTGCCCTGAGGCCTCAGCATCGTCGATGATTTGCAATACCGGGCGGTCTTTGATGCTGAGAGGATTCATGAACTCGCACTTGGCATAGATATTCCAATCTTTGGCCAGGCGCGATAAACGTAGCAGGGGTGTGGATCCGATCAGTTCGGTTATATCGTTATAAAACTTCATCGTTCTACCTCAACTATTCGATCAATCACCTGTTGGGGCGTAGGCCCCGTACTCAAGGACATTAAAAATAGAAACGAGAGAAAGCAGTGAGGAAGCACAACCTTCTCCCGTCTCCATAGGGGGGTTTTAGCAGTATAGCCGAGTATCTCGGTTCTGTC
>JADHXE010000311.1 GCA_016783125.1 Anaerolineales bacterium | reverse complement strand
CCCCCTGCGTACACCCTTTTTTCGGGGGCTTCCCTGCTTGGTTGAGCAATTACCTTCGCCATGAATTCACAAAATCTAGATTGATCAGGAACCGCGTTCGTCCCCAATTTTTGAGATGGCACGTTTTAACGTTCGCTAATTGGAAGTATTAAATCGAGTGGAAAGTCGGCAAGGATTTCCATCTCGCCATCCGGGGTCACCCATACGGTGTCCTCAAGACGACAGCCCATGCCCTTCTCTGGATAATAGAGACCAGGCTCAATGGTCACGATAACGCCAGGGGTCAGTATATCATCCTGCGTGGCCGTGCTGCCCGACCAGGGACGTTCGTGAACATGCAAACCAAGGCCATGCCCTAAGCTGTGAACATAACCTTCTTCATGGGCAGGGTCATCTTTGATGGTAGGATGTCCTTGGGCTTCGAAGAATTCACAAGTGCGCTTCTGGTAATCATTGAAGGATGTGCCCACTTTGAGTTCGGCCATGATCTTCTGGTAAACATCGTAGACATCATCATACAAAGCCTGCGCATCATCCGGGGCATAACCCAGGCACCAGGTGCGGGTGAAATCGTAGAAATATCCTCCACCTGATTCACAGGGGAAGATATCGAATATGATCGTTTGGCCAAGACGCAGTAAATCATCTGGGTTCCCTGAACTGTGCGGCACTCCGGCATCGCGCCCGATGGCAAAGATCGTGCCTTCAGGGTTTTCAGCGCCTTCCATCGCCAACCACAAATTGATGCGCCGCTTGACATCCCCAATCTTCAGCGCGCCTCCGTTCCTATCGACCAGAACGCCATCTTTGGCCTGATGAGAGGTCAGGAAATCTGCCACATTGCCTACCACGGTCGTCGTGATCTTCCCCATACGGCGAATGTGCTCGACTTCAGACTCATCTTTGGTGGCCATGGCTTCTAACAACATCGAGTTGCGCGAGGTTTCCCCGACGATCTCCAGATCAGGCATCAATTCCTGCAAAGCTGTAAACACTGCGTAGCCCGCGCCGACTTCCATTTTGCCGTAGATAGCCATACGGCCGGATGTGATCTCCTGTTCGGCGAGCATCTTCTGGTATCGCAAAGCCAGGGCCTTGATTGTGTTCCCATCTGCTTGCTTGATCAAGTCATTGAAGTTGTATTCAGCCAGGTTCTTAGTTTGCAAGCCTGTAGCCGCGGCTTCATCTCGCTCCATGGGATTGTAGTACAGCACGGGGTCGTCCCCGCGGGTTTTGATCAAATCCGCATTGGTCAAGTGTCCGCCGCCGGTCAGGTAATACATGGCGGGGTTGTGCTGGGCTGGCCCGGTCACCAGGATAGCAGCCATGTTGTATTTTTTCATCAATCGATCAAGATCGGATTTCATTGTCGTTCACCTCGGAGAAGTCACGGTTGTCATATTCTAACGCGAATATCTATATTTTTCGGGGGAATCCGTTCCATGGCTCATTCGTTAATACTTGTCTGTATGCCATTGAGTAGATATTCACCCTGCTCAGGCAAAACAGTTCGGGGGTCAAACACCGCCAGGCTATCTTGAATGCGGCCTATGATGGGAGGATCATTTTGGCGCAGCCGTTTCAAGAATCGATCAGGGTGAGGGATATCTAAGGCCAGTAAGAAAGTCGGCATGGATTCTCCGGGAAGGCTGCCACCTCCCACGGTCGATTCACCAGGAATCACTTTCCCGGATTTGAGGTTGGTCGCCCATCCCTGGGCGCGGGCTTGTATTTCAGCTTGATCCGCGGAAATCATCCTCCAGATAGGGATTTCGCTCACAGCTTCATCTTTCAAATAATGCAGCAAAGTAGCTGACAACGCCGCCAGAGTCATCTTATCCGAACGCACAGCGCGGGCCAGCGGGTGTTTCTTCAATTTCGCCACCAACTCACTCCTACCAACGATGATCCCAGCTTGAGGGCCGCCTAATAATTTATCCCCGGAGAAGCAAACCAGATCAGCTCCCGCAGCCAGCGATTCCTGCACCATCGGTTCATGAGCCAATCCATACGGAGCAGTATCCAATAGCGTGCCGGAACCGAGATCATCCAACACCGGGATTTCGGCAGCATGGGCGGCAGCGACGATCTCATCTAAAGGTGGCTCCGTTGTAAAACCCACGATAGCAAAGTTAGAACGATGGGCGCGCATAATCAGCTTGATGGGCTGTTCATCAATGGCTTGTTGGTAATCTCGTAAATGAATGCGGTTGGTGGTGCCGATCTCGACTAATTTAGCGCCGGATTGCTTCATCACATCCGGAACGCGGAAACCGCCGCCAATCTCCACCAATTGCGAACGAGCGATGACCACCCGTCTTCGATGAACCAGCGCGGTGAGCGCAAGCAAAACTGCCGCGGCGTTATTGTTGACCACCAAGGCAGCTTCGGCACCGATCAGCCTGGTCAGCAGGGTTTCAGCGTGCAGCAGACGAGATCCGCGCTGCCCTTTCCCCAAATCGTATTCTAAATTGGAGTAGCCCACCGATACCTGATGGGTAGCCTGGAGTGCAGCTTGACTCATGGGGGCGCGGCCCAAGTTGGTATGAATGATCACCCCCGAGGCATTGATCACCGGGCGGAGTGTGGGCACCACCCAAAAATTGAGTTTATCTAAAACTTTGTCGAGCAAAACAGCTTGTGACGGCAATGATCCCCCTGACTTGTGATCAGTTCGCACATCATCGAGCATCGAGCGGATAGCATCGATGGTTAGTGGGCGACCGAAATTAGCGATCCATTCACTACCCTGATGAGTATTTACCAGCTTATCAACAGATGGGAGATTACGTAAATCAGACATTGTGTCATCAGTTCTAAATTAGAGTCGAGCCCTTGGAAAACGTGTAACATGCCAACGTGCCAACATTCAAACGTTCTAAGGCTCCCAGCGGCTACCCTCCCATAACCTGATCATCCATTCCACAAATCCAATCCCCAAAGCCAGCAACAAGATCAGAGCAGGAGTTAAGACTCGCCAAAGTTGGAGCCAGGTCAAGGCAGCGATGAAAAAGCCAACTAAGAGGGCTTCTCTCAGCACAGTCACCCGCTTGGCCGGTGGCGTGGTTGGAAAACGGCGATTCAAGAAAGCTGTTACTGGCAGTATTGAACCCGTGATCGCCAAAACTAGCAAGAAAAAAAACAACCAACGCGGGCCTAACGTTGGCAATGTTCGAAAAACAACTGCAACTAACCCTATCCAGCCAATTAGGGCAAGGAAAAATGCAGTGAACAGAAAGTCTTTGACAGGGGAAGAAATATTCGATTTCATCAGTAAGCGCAGTTCAATTCGTTAAGATTCTAACACAAGTGTGATTCCAACAATATCACAGTATTTGCTGAGATATTGATTCACATTTGTGTGTTTCACATCTATGAATAGAGTTCCGCCAGCCAGTGAATTTTTTAAGGTTAGCAATCCCCCAACCCTGGGACTACGAGGCCCTAAACGCTATCGTCACCCATATATGGGGGTATGTTTTCGATTACTCCCATCATTGGGGGTATATCAGCTTAATATCATTTGATTGATAATTCATGTAATGTGGAGCAACCGCGCGGGTTTTCTTTAAGATTATAAACCTTAATATATCAAAAAATTTTAGGCTGGCGTAGGGAAATCGTCTTGCGCTACAAGGCCATCTTATGCTAGACTCATCACTGTTCACAACACAGCATTTCGTTGCCAGTGGGGTGCAATCCCTCACATCTTAAACACCAGTTGAATATATTTTACTCTAAATTTCTCATCTGAACGGGCAAAGATGAGCCAGGGTTCGATTACGTCAATTTTGCACAATGCAGAGGAGGAACGCCATCGATGAAAGCCGCCCAAGCCTGGCAAGCAGCACTTGGCCAATTACAACTGGAAATGCCCAAGGCCGCCTTTGATACGTGGGTTCGCGATACAGAACTGATCACCTACGAGGATGGCGCCTTTACAATCGGGGTCAAAAATGCATATGCTCGTGACTGGTTGGAAGATCGACTTTCGAGCACGATCTCCAAGCTTCTTTCTGGGATCATGAATCGCACTGTGACGGTTCGGTTTACCGTCTGGCAGATGTCGGAGCCAACTCCCCAAAAGCAGCACGTTGCGCAGCATAGCATCCCGACACAGATCAATAATCCGACGCTAAACCCCCGCTATAATTTTTCTGGTTTCGTCGTCGGGCCAAGCAATCGCCTGGCCCATGCAGCCTCGCTGGCCGTGGCCGAAAGACCGGCTCAGACATACAACCCCATGTTCCTATACGGCGGCGTTGGATTGGGGAAAACCCACCTTTTACATGCGATTGGCAACCAGTGTGCCCAAACCGATCAGACTGTCTTATACGTTTCATCCGAAGAGTTCACCAACGATCTGATCAACGCCATTCGATCACATACCACACAAGCTTTTCGTGAAAAGTATCGGCGTACCGATGTTTTGTTGATTGATGATATCCAATTCATCGCGGGCAAAGAATCTACCCAGGAAGAATTCTTCCATACCTTCAACACACTCCACGGTCAGAACAAACAGATCGTGATGACCTCCGACCGACCGCCCAAGGCAATGGTCACCCTGGAAGAACGCCTGCGTTCACGCTTCGAGTGGGGGCTTACCGCCGATATTCAGCCACCGGATTTCGAGACCCGCATGGCTATTCTGCACTCGAAGGCCGAACGAGCGGGTTATGTCATTCCAAATGAAATCATTGACGTCATCGCTCGCAAATTCCAGTCCAATATCCGTGAGCTAGAGGGTGCCCTCACTCGCATCGTAGCCTACGCCGATTTGCGCGGGATGCCGATAAATTCCGAACTGATCGACTCAGCCCTGGCCGACCTGCTGCCTCATCGCACGCAACTCCAACCCGAACATATCATCGACACAGTTGCCGATGTTTACGGTGTAGCCGTAGATCGCATTCTCGGACGTGAACGCACCCAAACCATCGCTCGCCCTCGCCAAATCGCTATGTACCTGATGCGCGAAGAGACTGACGTCTCCTTCCCGCAAATCGGTGAAGCACTGGGCGGGCGCGATCACACCACGGTGATGTACGGCCATGGAAAAATCTCTGATTTACTGGAACGCGATGATAAAGTCCGCCGTCAGGTGATTGAGATCAAGGAAAGACTTTACAACTGATTTTTGTTTATTTTGGTGAGGCATAAACTCGACCCTAAAGGCAAATGCCTTTAGGGTCGAGTTTTTAACCAGGTTTTACATCTACTCAATTGAAGTCTAACAGGACTTACGCAGATGAATGAGAAATA
>JADHXE010000049.1 GCA_016783125.1 Anaerolineales bacterium | reverse complement strand
CATTAATTGTGTGATGATGCTATCAAAATACTTGTCAGTTTCGTATCTATCTTGTAACATTGGTGCAGGCCTCCGTTGTCGTTGTTGGGTGTGCACCTTTTACAACAGCTTCGGTGGCCTTTCGTTTCGCACCATAAACGAGTTAAGACATGGTGGTCTCGAGCAAGTGTACATCCGCGGGAAAAATGGCTACGTATTCTTGACCTCAGTCGGTAATGAGGCTGTGTTGACTGCACTGGCGCGTGAGGGAGCTAAACTGGGGTTGATATTTCTTGAGATGCGCCGGGCAGCAGAAGATTTGGTCCGCACAATTGGTTGAGCCTGGTTTGCCGCGAGAGATTTGCGCATGTGATGTTAATATATCGGCATCAGTGTGCCTGCAAGTTTGTTTACATCTACAATTTCACAACCGAAACAAAAGCACAACCATCTAAAAGGAAGGTGCTGTGAGAACTGTGGTTTCCGGAGCTTTAGGCGAATGCGTCCACGTGGCGGGGGTATCGAATTTTCACCGTTTGGCTGAATCTGCCAGCTGGCGTACGGTCTTTCTTGGTCCAGCAGTATCTATTGAAAGAATCCTGGAAGCAGCCCGTCGCGAAAAAGCAGATTTGGTGGGTGTCTCTTACCGCCTGACTCCTGATAATGGGGAACGTCTACTGGCCGAATTTGCTGAAGCCGCCGATGAACTACGCACATCCGGGGTGCGTTTCGTATTTGGGGGCACACCACCGGTAGCTGAACGAGCCCGCAAACTGGGTTTCTTTGATGCCTGTTTTGACGGCACCGAATCTCCCGACCAGGTATTGGTCTACCTGCATGGTGGAAAAATCGTTGGACAAACTGAAGTCGATTACCCCCAAACCGCCATCGGGCGTATTCGTTGGAAATCACCCTTCCCGCTGCTTCGACACCATTTTGGTTTACCGAGCATTGAGGCGACCATTCAAGGAATTGAAGAAATTGCTGTTTCTGAAATGTTGGATGTGATCTCGTTAGGAACCGATCAGGACGCTCAGGCGAACTTTTTCCACCCGGAGCGTCAGAACCCACGCCGTCGAGGGGCCGGAGGCGTGCCGGTACGCAGCGTGGAAGATTTCCTCACCCTCTACAAAGCCAGCCGTATGGGCAATTATCCACTTCTGCGCACATATACAGGAACAGATGATTTCATTCGTCTGGCGGAGATTTTCGTCGAGACGATCCACAATGCCTGGGCCGCCATTCCTATTTTCTGGTTCAACAAGATGGACGGACGTGGGCCATGGGACCTGGAAGGCTCCATTCGCGAACACCAGAAGCTAATGGCCTGGTATGGAAAACGGGGTATTCCGGTAGAAATCAACGAACCGCACCATTGGGGCATGCGAGACGCTCCAGATGTGCTTTTTGTGGTTGCTGCCTATCTTTCGGCTTACAACGCCCGCGCTCATGGGGTGCGCGACTACATCACTTCATTGATGTTCAACAGCCCTGCTGGGCTCTCTGATGCGATGGATCTGGCCAAGATGCTGGCTGTATTGGAGATGATTTCAGAACTGGAGAGAGAGAACTTCCACACCTGGCGGCAGACCCGTACCGGGTTGCTGAGCTATCCGGTAGACAGTGATCTGGCCCGCGCCCACCTGGCTGCCAGCATCTATCTTCAGATGGCGCTTGAACCCCACATCATTCATGTTGTGGGCTACACGGAGGCCGACCACGCCGCCACTGCAGCTGAGGTGATCGAATCTTGTAAGCTGGCTCGCCGAGCTATCGAGAATGCACTCCATGGCCAACCCGATATGACCCAAGACCTTGCTGTGCAGGCCCGCAAAGAAGAGTTGATTCGGGAGGCCAGGGTAACGCTGGATGTCCTCAGCAGCCTGGCGCCAGCCAGCGTCTCAGATACTCTAACAGACACCGCCACATTGACCCAGGCAGTTCAATTGGGGATCCTGGATGCCCCTCAATTGATCAATAACCCCTATGGTCGCGGGGATGTGGTTTCTCGTATTGACGGACGAGGGGCCTGTATCGCGGTTGATCCGCACACCGGCGTCCCTCTCAGTGAGTTTGGCCGGACAGCAGCGCTATCAATCCATCATCAACTACATCATTCAAATGAGGAGCACTAAATGAGTAATTCATCCATCCGATTCGCAGTAATTGGAGCTGGCAATGGCGGCAAGGCCATGGCAGCTCATCTGGCCATCATGGGGTTCGAAGTAACGCTCTATAACCGCACACCTGAAAATATTGCCGCAATCCAGGCGCGGGGTGGCATAACCCTGGAAAGCCAAGACCCTGCTGGCCCTAGCGGTTTCGGTCGTTTGGAGTGCGTGACATCAGATATGAAAGTCGCGATCGAAAACTGCGATATTGCCATGGTGGTAACCCCGGCCTACGCCCACTACAATATCGCCCGTGAAGCAGCACCTTACTTACAGACCGGGCAAATCGTGGTACTCAATCCAGGACGCACGCTGGGCGCCATCGAATTCAACCGGGTACTCGATGAAGAGGGATGTACAAATGGGGTAATGGTCGCCGAAGCCCAAACCTTCATCTATGCCTCACGCTCAGATGGCCCAGCACAGGCTCGCATTTTCCGTATCAAAGATGCTGTGCCGCTCGCGGCCTTACCGGCCACAGACACGCCCATGGTATTAAAAAAACTGGCTTCGGCTTATCCTCAATTCATTGATGGGGGGGATGTACTTCAGACCGGCATCAACAATATCGGTGCTATCTTTCATCCTACCATCTGCATTTTCAACGCAGGATGGATCGAAGCCACAAAAGGTGCATTCCAATTCTACCTAGATGGCGTTACTCCTACGGTAGCACGCCTGATGGAAGTCTTGGACCGCGAACGCGTCACGGTCGCTTCCGCGGTTGGTATACGAGCTGTTACAGCCAAGGAGTGGCTCAAGATGGCGTACAACGTCGACGGGGCGAACCTGTACGAAGCCATTCACAATCAGCCCGGTTACCGGGGTATCAACGCGCCCCCGACCTTATCTCATCGCTACATCACCGAAGATATTCCTATGAGCCTGGTACCCATTGCATCTCTGGGAAATCATTACGGAGTCTCTGTGCGTGGTATGGAAAGCATCATTCGTCTGGCTTGTATTGCCCACCAAACCGATTATTGGCGCCGGGGCCGCACATTGGAGCGGTTAGGGATTAAGCACTTGAGTGTCAGCGAACTGACTAGATATGTCACCGGGAAAACAAAACACCAAATGCCCATTCATGCTCGTCGTCCAAAACTGGCTCCATTATCGGTCACTCGCGTTGAGCAAGCCCGCAAAATCAATGGACGCAAGTCGTTACCTCCACCCCCGGGCTTTTCAGAAACCACAAGTTTTCCAGAAGCATAGCCTGGAGTCCTATCACCGGATAATCATCAACTTTTACCGAAAATACTCATTAAAATCACCCATGGTGGCACATCCTCACCAAAGATGACGAAATACTTCACTTTAGAAACAATCTTACAATTTCAACACCAGATACGGATCGTATCTAAAAGGACGAATGCGTCTTTCCTGCCCTCCAGGCCGGTGCAATCTCCTATTTACTCAAGGATGTCAAAGCAAGGGAATTTGTGGAAGCCATCCACCGGGCTGCCAAAGGGGAAGCCACGCTGCACCCCAGGGTGACGGCGCGTGTGATCAAACAGTTTAGTAGTGGGGAGCCTGCCAGGAACAATCTTTTCACAGAACTGACGGAGCGAGAATTAGAAGTGCTGACACTGATTGCAAAAGGGTACACAAATCAGAAAATTGCTTTACGATCACTGATCAGGTATGGTGAATATAAGATCAGGAAGATGATCAGGGCGATGATTTCGGCATTGATCAAATACCATGGCCAGGGGCCGAGGAAATCTAGCAGCGTGACGCTATGGGGTTTGTGCAGCGTGTAGAGATAGTTGCTGCCGATCAGCAGATTGATGATGGTCACGAACAGCAGGTAAATATTGCCCCAGATGAAAACCTTTTTGATCGAAGACCAATGTGGGCGGTATCCTTCGACGACAGCCAAATAAACTCCGGCCGTGACGATGCCCCCATGGGAAATGAAGAACTGTATGGCGTAAAAGTGCGGGAAGCCGTAGATGCCCGCATCGGGGGTCAGCAAGGGTTGCAGCGCGCCGCCGATGCCCAGGAAATAAGCGAATTCAAAAACGGCATAATTTTTGGTGATCAACATATAAGCGCTCAGCCACACGAAAATAGAGCACAGGTGCAAGGGGAGATTCCATTGAATGCTCCATTGGTCATAGTAGATCAGCCAGGCGTGTAAGGCGATCCTGTTCAAGACCAGCACGCCTGCCAATGTGTAACGGATGAATGTGTGCAGTCTTTGATTCGAGGATCTCCGCACGAAGAGTAACGACAAATTGACCAGGACGACAACCCCCAGCGCGGTCAGATGGGCTGGGCCAAAAAGTACAAAGGGGTCGCCGGTGTAATCTTTGGCGAAGTGCTCGACCATAATTACCTCATTGACAGGTTTTTAACCACGAAGGGCACGAAGGTACACGCAGGAAAATATTTATGTGCCTTTTATATTCCTTTGTGCCTCTTCGTGTCCTTAGTGGTTTATAAGTGCAGCTTTCATTCGTTCAAGCGCTTCGGCAACCAGGGCGCGCGGCGTGCCGAAGTTGAAGCGCACGAATCGCTCGCCGCCCTGGCCGAACCAGCCCCCGTCATTCATCGCTACGCGGGCATTCTCTAGGAAGAAGTCGCTGGGTGTCCCCTCGATCTCCATCTCCCGGCAGTCCAACCAGGCAAGATAAGTGCCTTCAGGCTTGGCCATTGAGACTCCCGGGATTTGCTCGTTGACGAAATCGTGGACGTAATCCCGGTTAGCCTGGAGATACCCCAGCAGGGCATCAAGCCATTCTTCGCCTTCCTGGTAGGATGCTTGCATAGCGACTTGCCCTAGCAGGTTTACCCAGCCGACCAGGCCTTGTTTTGCGCCCTCGAACTGTTTCCGTAATTCATCGTTTTCGATCACCGCAACCGAAGCCTTCAACCCGGCGATATTGAAGGTCTTGCTGGGAGCCAAGAGGGTGATCGTATTGGCGGCGATTTCGGGGTCCAGCGAGGCGATAGGGATATGTTTGTTTCCCGCGAACACCAGATCATGGTGGATTTCGTCAACGCAGATGATCACTTTGCGGCGCAGGCAGATTTCGGCCATGGCCTCGAGTTCATCTACCCGGAAGACGCGCCCGGTGGGATTCTGGGGATTGCAGAGCATGAAGATGCGCGTTCTCTCATCGATGGCGGCTTCGAAGGTGTCTAAATCAATGGTGTATTGGCCGTTCTCGCCGCGGATCAGTTCATTCTCTTGTTGAACCAGCTTCACATTTTCAGCGACTTTGAGGAAGGGGCCGTAGGTGGGTGTTTGTACCAGGACGCCGTCTCCGGGCTGTGCTAACGCGTGACTGGCCAGATTGAAGGCAGTCACCACGCCCGGGACGAAGATCAAATGCTCGGGGTCCACCGACCAGCCCTGGCGTCGGTCCAGCCAGGCCACGACCGATTCTTTGAGATCATCTTTGGGCCAGGGATATCCGAAAACGCCATGCGCCACGCGTTCCTGCAGAGCTCTGATCACCGGCTCAGGGGATGGAAAATCCATATCGGCCACCCACATAGGCAGCACATCTTCATCATAAACACGCCATTTGGCGCTTTCGGTGCTTCGTCGGTCGGGGAGGGTGTCAAAGTTGAAGGGCATAGAAATCTCCTGGTTTGAGCCACGGAGAACACAGAGAAGTACAGAGAAAAACATTAAAAATTCTCTGTGAACTCTGTGTTCTCCGTGGCGTTATTTTGAAATAAATTCTACCTCAGGATATGCGCTAGCAGGGCCATCTAGTAAAGTTGAAATCTCGCCGCGCAGATGTTGGCCGAAAAAAGCCAGGGTGTAATCGTTGATAATTTTCAACACGCGCTGGCCATTCAATGGGCCTTTCAACCCGATGGCGTGGGCTAAAGAGCTGAAAACAGGCAAGTCGCTAAAGTCGAAATGTGCAGTGCCTTCGAGAACCAGGAGCGTCTTCTCTCCTGGGGTATTGCCATAGAACTGATCAAACCCGCGCTCCTTTCGGGCCCAGTCATCCGCCTAGGCCTGGCTGAACATGGCTAACAAGGGTTGGGAAATGCCCTTCGTCAGCACATCTTCAGAGACAGGGGTCATATAGGGGTCCATGCCAAAGACAGCCGCACAGCGCGAATCTTGCGCACAGAATTCAATCGCCGCGCCGCCGCCCGTCGAATGACCCAAAACGCCAACGTTTTCCAAATCCAAGCGTCCAGACAGCAGGCCCAACTGGATGCCAGAATAATCTTGAGAAAGCCTATCGAGAATAAAACCCAAGTCTTCTGCCCATTGGCGTACCAACTTTTTGGCGATGGGTCGGAATTCATTAATCGGCAGCCCCGCCCCAAATGGCAGCGCCTGGGGATTATTGCCCGCTACACGGCCATCGGAGAAGACGGTCGTCACCGCGCCATAAGTGTGATCAGGCGCGACGACCACGTAACCATGACTGGCCAGCTCTTCCACCTGAAAAGAGTTCTGTGCCCGGAAGCCATTCCAGCCGTGCGAGAAGAGCAGCAGCGGGTACGTATCCTGGCTGCCTGCCAACGGCGCATTTTTATAGGCATGGCTTTCTGCGTATGTGAGATGGTCGAGAGAGAACGACGGCAGCACTAAATAATCAGCGATAGCTGGCCCCATCACCTCAGCGTTTTCCATCCAGGGAGCCAATTCGGCCTGGCTACCACACCTGCGCCATGATGGCGCGCGGCTCGCCGGGATCAGCGGAATATAACTCCACCCGCGACTCATCGACCAGCATCAAGGAGAAAGTTCCCACAGGATAAGGGCCAGTCGGTGGGGGTGTTTGCGGAATAGGAGCCAGGATGGGGGGCAGGATGGAGATGATCAGGATGGTCAGCATCCCGAGGGTGATCCAGCTTCCCCAGCGTGGACGAGCGGACTCCTTTGGGCGTGTCAGCTGCCGAAGCGCGCCGATACTCATCCCCAGCGTGACCGCGTAGAGGGGGGTCATTTGCCAGCGGTATCCCTCGAATCCTAAATGGACACCCATCACCCCCAGCGCGGCGAAGGAGATGCCCTCATGCCAACGCCCCCGATTTAATGGTATCCACCCCAGGGTGATGCGTATAGCCAACAAGGCGGTCAGGATAATCTCAAAAGTTCTCATAAACCCTCACTGAATACTATCCACTGAATTTCACAACCTCCACCTCACCCAATGCCTCCATCTTCGTCTTCTTCAATAGATTCAATCTCCAAGGACTCTAGCCAATCGAAGGCACTTTCTCTTGAGCGCGCGTTACTGAATTCAAACCATCGCTTCCGTTCCTCAGGGTAGTTTAACAGCACATCCTTGAATCGGCGAAAAGCGCCTCTCCCTTGGATAGCGGTCCACAAAACTTCTTGCAGGTGTTCACTCTGAACGGTTTCGATAAAATCTTCCATATCCCGGTAGCCTTCGTGAGAGTCGGCTCGTGGGATTGGAATGAAGCGCGTCCTATATCCCTGCTCTATTTGATGGGCAGCGAGCAAGGAATCGATCATCCACTCAGCTACATCAGATTTACGAATAGCTAATTCCACATCATCCTGCGGGTCTAGTTCCTCGTAGATACTCTCCAGCGTTGAGTGAGCTTCGTCAGTAACCAATAGTATCTCGCCGGTTTCTAAACCCAGATAATAGCTCATTTCCCAGGAGGCGTTTTCGAGAGCCATTTCCAGATCGGCCATGTCGATTTTGAGTCTGCGTTTGGGTTTTGAGTGTTCATATCTACGTCCTCGTATAAAATATTTTGTCGAGAGTCAGATCGCCACTGTCCACTGTTTACTGAACACTGACCACTTCCCCTAACCTCGCTGACTCATACAACGCCAGCACCGTCTTGATGTGATCCCGCGTCTCTTCCAATCTCAGGTAATTTGGCTCTCCATCCAGGATGGCGGCGTGCATATCCTCGACTTCGCCCAGGTAGAGTTCCACCTCCGGGACTAGGATTTCTTCGGGTTCACCGTCTTTGGGGTAGAAGGTCATCTCGCGTCCCTCGTGGAGGCCTACGAAAGGCTTGGTCAGGTACATGCGACCCTCAGTGCCGACGATCTCGATGAAAGTGTGGAAGGGCGTGCAGAAGGAGCAGGAGATTTGTGCCGTTGAGAAGCTGGACTTCTTCAAGAAGTCCAGCTTCTGGTAATCGTATCCCATTTGTCCGGCAAAGATTTCATCCACGCCAGTTTCTCCAATCCGCTGGCTGCCGAAGACCCAGTCGGGCGGGCCGCCCATGATGAACTGGGCGAAACTCATCGGGTAGACGCCCACATCCCACAGACAGCCGCCGCCCCATTCAGGAACCAGGCGCACATTGAGACAGTCAGGCTGGCGCTGGCTTTCGGGTAGGTAATAGTCGAAAGCACCGCGCACTAGAGTAATTTCTCCCAGCTTACCCGAGCGCACCCACTCCCCGGCGATCTTGGTCTGCGGGTGATGGCGGTACATGAAGGCCTCGGCCAGCACCATGCCGGTCTTATCCCTGGCAGCGATCATGGCATCGACCTCTTCCAGGGTGTGGGCGAAAGGTTTTTCGCAGAGCACATGCACCCCAGCCTGCATGGCCTTGATGCTCCACTCGGCATGCAGGTGGTTGGGCAGCCCAACATAGACTGCGTCGACTTCACCAGAGTCCAGCATCTCCTGGTAGCTCCCGAAGGCCTGGGGGATATCCCATTTCTGGGCATAGGCTTGGGCTTTGGCTTTGCCACGGCTGGTCACGGCGACCAGTTCCCCGCGCCGCGATGCCCGAATAGCCGGGATCAGCGCTTGGTTGATGTTAGCGGTGGAGAGTAATCCCCAGCGAACTATTGACATAATGGCTCCTCATGAAAAAGTAGACAGGTATGCATGGGAAACAAGTAGGGCGGTCTTCACTTGTTTCCCTGTTTACTTTGTATACAAAATGCTTCACCCCCATTTTACCTTATGGGAATACCTGCCTCCGGCATCCGGCCTATGGAGTTACATCACGAGCGCAGCGAAATCCGATGTTGAGGGCACCACTTTTTGGATCGTTGAAGCGGCGGTCGGACACACGCAGGCGGTCAGAATCGTCTCCCCAAGCGCCGCCCCGCAGCACGGGGAATCCACCGTTTTCCGGCCCTAAGGGGCTATCAGCTGGCGAGTTGTCGTAGTAATCCGCACCGTACCAATCACTGACCCACTCCCAAAGGTTGCCAGCCATATCGAACAGGCCAAAGCCATTGGCGCTGTAACTGCCAACCTGTTCAGTATCCGTATCGTTGCAGACCCCATCATCATCGAACTTGGCTCCGTTCTCAGCGCCGGTTTCACAGACCGGAGCTTCATCTCCCCAAGGATACAACTTGCCATCCAGGCCGCCCCGGGCGGCTTTCTCCCACTCGGCTTCTGTGGGCAGGCGTGCCCCGCGCCACTCACAATAATCCTGGGCATCGTACCAACTGACGTAGATTACCGGGTAATCATCGTACTCCGCATTCCCATAATAAATTCTGCGGGAATAGGAGCTTTCGAAGGCGGTGGTATCCGTTGTGGGATCGCAGACGCCTGCATCCACACAAAGGGCATACTGGCTGTTGGTGACCTCGTACAGGTCGATATAGAAATCATCCAGCGTAACGGTATGAACCGGTTTCTCGTCATCAGCGCCGTCATAGCTCCCCATTTCGAACGGTCCGGCCGGCACCAGCGCCATGGCAACGCCGTGGTCATCTGTGAATAGTTTTGTGAGTTCCGTCTCGTCTGGAACTGGGGATGGAACGGGTGTATCTTCGATCAATGGGGTGGGGGCAGACGTTTCTGTAGCTGCGATTGGCGGCGCGGTTTCTGTTGGCAGCGGGTTATCAGTACCCGAGCAAGCTACCGCAACCATCATTACCAATACCACCCCACCAACACTCATTATAATTCGGACAGAAGGGGAGGTTTTGTCGCTATTCATGGTTCACTCTCTCTTGGTTGGCGCAATCAGGATATAACCTGTCATATTTCGCAGTATTATTGTAGCATGGAAAACGCCCCGAGTTTGGATCGCTGAATCCGCTGATATTACTGAAACCACTTAAGTCATCAATCGTTCAGTGCAATCATTTTGCGTCAGTGCTTCAGCGGTCCTACCACTTGGCATAATGCTCCTCCGCAAAACCGATCAATCCATCAATCTTAATCTCCTCCCCATCATCAGCCACCACCTTCCCCACATAGCGTCCAAACATCTGGTGCACTTCGCTGTCGATGACCACCAACTTCGTCGTCGCCAGGCGTTCCTTGAAGGGGGTGAAGACCAAATCCAGGCGGCCCTGATTATCCTTGAATTTCCAGGGTCTCATGAAATCCTTGGGATCGTAATCGAAGGTGACCTGGTCGAGTTTGTGGATCACCCCGTCCAGGATCAGGGCGTTTTCGGTGGCTGCTGAGGTATCGCCGAATCCACTGCCCAGATTCAGACTCACTTTGCGCCCATCGGATAGGAATCCCGAAGCGCTGGCCCACAACCAGAAGCTGCTGTATTCCCACACACCGCGGCCCCAATCCAATTGGCCCAGGGATGAGTTGGGTTGAAGCTCCTCGTGGATATCGCCATATTTGATCCAACCCGTCGCAGGCAGGCAGTTGATCTTGCGGTTGTAGTAGAAACGCTTCTCCGGGATGGGGATGACGATGGTCATGGACTCGTGCTCGGGCGGGCAGTCCATGCTGATTTCGGCGGCTATGCCGCGCCCATCGTGGAAGGCAGGCCAATCGACTTTGACTGCCCGCGCCTCGGGGGTGTTGCTAAAATGTAGTTTGACCCCCTGTCCTTCGTAGTGACAGTCGCCCTCGGTGGAATTGCGCGGCAGGGTGATGCCTTTACCAAGGGGGAGCACCAGCCCTTCTTCGTGCAGGTCACCGCTCTCGAAATCCAGCGTGTAGACGAAGACATTGCCCGCATAGCCCAGGTCGGCAATAGTGGCGGAGAAGAAGCGCGACGGGGTGAAGACCGCGTAATAATCCCAGCGTTTGACGCGGGCGAACTGCCAGAATTTGATTATCCTTCGATAAAAAGAGACGTAATCAAGGTTGCAGTCTAATACCTGATGGCGGGCCCAGCCGACTTGGGCTAAGTCGCCGGTGGCGGTTAGCAAGGGGCCGGGTTGAGTGAGTTCTTTTTGCATCGTGGCTCCATGATCTATGAGGAAACCAGGAAAGCAGGAAGTATATTCGTGGATTCCTGGTTATCTTATCACCCATGCATATTGGTGCATTTCAAATGAGTTGAAAACCCTCCCGCAGGTTTTAGCGAGATGTACGGACCGCCCCCATTTACAGCAGGATAATCGCTCTGCGCCGCCCCATCTGACAACCTGCGGGAGGGTGATTAGAGCATCTCCAACTGAAATGAAACACACCTAATATCATATCGATGGGAATTTACTTACGGCAATCCTAACTCCGCCAAAAGCGATTCGACTTCATCGAGGAATTCAGCGAAGGTCACAGTTTTCCGCCCTGCTGGGCTGGTATCGTGTGATTCGAGTGATTGGTATTCATGTCGATGCCATTTGCCCCCAAGTTGATCGCGAGCATAGATGCGCGCGCTGTTGTAGATAAGCGCCAGACTGGTTGTATCAAATCGATCATTGCGATAAACCTGGATAAACAGCGTGTCAGAAATGTAGATGCGCGCTTTGAGCAGGTTCGCGCTCTGTTCGAGCACTTCATGGCGGATAAAATAAGGCCGCCTGGCGATTTCAATTTGCAAAGCGGCAAGTAAATCAGCGATGAGGGTCATTGGCGGTTAGAACGTTTTAGTTGCTCGATTTCATCCTTCATATCCGCGATGCCGGTGACTGCCAATTCCCAATCGAAGTAATCCTGCTCGATTTCGAAGGAGAGTTCCGTAGAGAGGATAAATTTCCGGAAAGATTCGAAATCTTGTTTGTGTTTGGTTTCAAAATGGCGGACAGCGGTCTGGTAGCGGATCAAGTTTTTTTGCGCACGCTCTAACAGCAGTTCAGCGAAAACTTGTTCGGGGCTTTGGTTGGGGAACAATCGCCGCGCACTTGTTTCGAGTGTTGACGTCAAGTTCATTTTTTGACCTCCACAGGCATAATCAGAAGACCGCAGTGACAACGAGAATTATCGCTAAAAAGCAGACGTTTTCTACACCTGCGTTGCGGTCTACTGATTATACCAGGGGAAAATTCCCTTTGAGCAGTGTTTTGGCATCAACCTTGTTGAAGTATGAACGATAGGCAGCGGTCTCATCCAGCAGTCCTTTGAGCGTCATGGCGACATCGTTGAGCGCATGACCTGGTTCTCCGCCAGCCCTCAATTGTATCTCCCCGCTCCCCGCTCCCCGCTCCACCCGCTCCACGACGATGTGCCCTTTCTCCTCCAACCAGGCCAGGCCGACTCGCACAGTCGCTTCACGGTGGGCCATGACTGCGGCCAGCGTGGGCAGGTGAGCCAGGCCGTCCTTGGCGCGCAGGGTGTGTTTGACTAACCCGGTCAGCCGCTCTAAGAATTCTCCTGGCTCGTCCAGACCAGGATCGACGCCGAAGAGATACACCACCTGGGGCGAGACGGTGTCTAGAACGGTCTGCAATTCCCTGGGGCCGGCCGGCGGGGTCCACAGGATCAGCTTTTCGGCAGGCGCCAGCTCCAGGTGGTTGCGCCCGCGTCCGCGCAAACGGAGTTTGGCACCTCCCTCTGTGTAGAGCAGGATATCGCCCTGGGCTTTGAGCCTATCCAATAAAGCCAGGGGATGTGTCTCGCCGCGGTAATCCACTACATCCAAAGAAGGAGCCTCGGGGACTACCTCGGGGGTGGTGCCTGCGCTTAGACGGAAATCCAGCCATTCAGCCTGGACACGCTGTGCGCCGCGGAAGGTGTTGGTGCGAACCTTGAAGGCCAGATCAAAGGTCGATTTGGGCAATTCGTTCTCTGCGCCGCGCCACCACAGGAATTCCTGGTTGACCCCATCCTGATCTTCGACCACCAGACGCAAGTGCTGTTGGGCGCGGCCAATGGGTGTGTGGCTGACCAGCTTGAGATCGCGGCAGGCCAGGGTCAGGGGTGGGTTGCCCGCGCCGAAGGGGCCCAGGCGTTCCAGGTCATCGACGAAATCCAGCGACAAGGCTGCGAGGGGGATGTAGGCATCGATGGATAGGCTTGGCCCCGGGAACGCATCCGCGTCAGCGATCGTCGCCCGGATAGTGCGCGAGAGGGACTGGCGGAAATCGGGGATGCGCTCCGGATTGATAGATAATCCCGCCGCCATAGGGTGCCCGCCAAAGCCCAGCAGCATCTCACTTTGAGCGGCGATAGCTTCGGTGATGTGTATGCCCTCGACCGAACGGGCCGAGCCGCGGGCAGGTTCTCCGTCGGGCGCGGAGAGCAGAATGGTGGGTTTGTTGAAACGCTCCACCAGGCGGCTGGCGACGATGCCGATCACCCCGGCAGGCCATTGGGGATGGGATAGCACCAGGGCGGCGAAGTTTAGTAATTCAGGCTCTTTCTCGATCTGGCTTAGGGCGGCTTGATAGATCTGGTCGGTGAGCAGGCGGCGTTTGTTGTTCAATCCTTCAAGCTGAGTGGTGATAATGTTGGCCCGCCCCGCATCGTCGGTAGTCAGGAACTCGACGATGGGGTTAGCGTCGGAGAGCCGCCCCAAAGCGTTGAGCCGCGGCCCGATGGAAAAACCGATAGATTCTTCGGTGAGCTGGTCGGGGATCAATTCGGCGGATTTGAAGAGGGTCTGCAATCCCAGACGTTGGGTTCGGCGTAGTGCCTCTAATCCGCGCTGGAGCAGATAGCGGGCGTCACCAGTTTGCAGGGCCACATCGGCGACGATGCCCAGGGCGACGAGATCGAGGTGTTTTTCGGACGGGGGACGGGAGACGGGGGACCGGTCTTCCGTCCTCGGTCTCCGGTCCAGCAGTTCTTCCACCAGCTTATACGCCACCCCCACGCCGGGCAATGTTGAGAGTGGATGCCCCGCCGGTAGCAGCTTGGAGTTGACGATGGCGTCAGCTTCTGGCAGTGTTGGTGGTAGATCGTGATGGTCGGTAATGACGACGGCCAGGCCGCGCGATTTGGCGTAGTCAATCGCTTCGTGCTCTGAGATGCCGGTGTCGCAGGTGAGGAGCAAGGTAGGAGTTAGGGGGTTGGGAGTTAGGATCTCTGCGAGTTTTTCAACTTTGATGCCGTGACCTTCTGTGGCGCGGATGGGGATGTAGTAGGTTACTTCGGCCCCCAGTTCGCGCAGTGCTTCAACCAGCAGCGTGGTGGATGTCTGTCCGTCAACATCGAAGTCACCCCAGACCAGGATGGTTTCGCCCGCACGGATGGCGCGCTCGACGTGGTCTGCTGCCTCAGTCAGGCCGGGGAGTTCGCTGGCTGGCGTGGGGGTGTAGTGGTCGGGGTCGAGGAAGGCGCGCGCGGAGTCAGGGTCGGTGATGCCGCGGCGGGTGAGAGTCTGCGCGACCAGGGGATGGCCGCCGATGGACTCTTGAAGGGGGTTCGGGATGGAGATTTCTAGGGGTTCTAACCAGGTTTTCATCTTATCAACGCGGAGACGTAGGGCAGCAGAGACGCGGAGATTGCGGCGTTATCAGTTGAGTCGGACTCATTGTTGAAGAGGCCACGTTTCCCCAACTGTTTGTTCCAGCGCATCTTTTATGATCTGATTATCGAGGTAGAAACCTGACTGACGTAATGACATCAATACTTCTGCTGCTGAACTAATCAACTCTTGCTGTTTTGCTAAGATGACTATCGCCAGAGTCCCCTTGATGTTCAGCGAAAAGCTACGAGCGCAACGACGCGCCGCGGCATCATCTAATATCGCTGTCATCTCCGGATTTGCCAGCACAAATGATAAAACTGCCGTTTCCCCCATGCCCAGATCCCATGCCAACAATTCAGCTGGCGGCGGCGGGGAGCCTTCAACTTGTAAATCCCCACTATTGATGATCTGGTGCGCTGGATCATCTACCGGGCCAGCCTGGATTTCCGTCGCCACAGCTTGTGGCACGATGACCTGTTCTGCAAGTTGATGGAACCAGTGTGAATAGCCAACACGCGCCAGAACGATGATTGGAGACGCGTTTAGAACCCAGGATTCAGGCATCAATCGACTTCCTGGGTGATTTCATCCGCCGAATATTGGAAAGGTGTGACGGTGAAGTGTTCAAGATTACTAAGAAATTCGGCTCGTGAGATTCCAGCGATTTCGGCTGCCTTTGATTGGCTGACGCGCTGCATTTCATACCATTTTACTGCTGCGGCCAGACGCATTTCTTGCACGAAGCCGGTCGGATCTTGCCGGAGTGCCGAGAAGATGTGCTGGGGTAACTCGAACGAAACTTGTACTGTATCCATGATTACCTCTTTCGATCAGGGTATTCGCGATTTGATTATACCTAATCTTTGCTGCTCCGCATCCCCGTCTCTGCGTTAATATTCAATCTCAGCGATATCGTCGAAGTCGAGTTCTAATTCGAAGCCCTCTTCGACCTCCCAATCGCCCTCGGCCTCCTCCAGCGGACCCGCCTCGACGCCGCGGTTGCACAGCGAGCGATAGACGCAGAACCGGCAGCGGCGTTCATCTTCGGCGAGGGGAGCATCTTCTTCGCCCATGCTTTTGATCTCTGCGAGCAGGCCAGTCAGATAGGCTTCGTCTTCATCGAATTGCTGCTGGCTGTAGGGAAAGCGCGCTGGCTGGTCGGGGAAATCGGTGTACCAGTAAATCATCTCGATCTGTTCGGGCTTGAAGGGTTCTCCCCCATTTAGCTGCGCGCCAGCCTGGGCTAAGAGATACGGGTAGACACGCGTTTGCAGGCGATGGATCAGCCACTCGCGATTGGGCTGCTTGCGCGAAGTCTTCCAGTCGTAAATGGTTGCGTTTAGACCCTTAGGGTTTTCTGACGTATCATCATGCGCCAAGTCTTCCTCGGAAACCCTAAGGGTCTGGAGTATCAGCAAGTCATACTTAGCCATAATCCGGAGATCGCCGATAGGAGCCGAGAGGCTGATTTCGGGCAGGGGTTTCAGACTTCGGGAGTTTTCTTCATCAGAATCATCGGAGTGCTTCACTAAACTTCCGAAGTCTTTTGATCCCACAAAATTCTGCCACCACCGACTCAGAACCTCATCCCCCTCAACCTGGCGGGCGATTTTCTCCGCAGGAATTCCCAGCCAATATTGATGCGCCATATGATGGAACTGAGAGCCGCGCTGCATATAAAGCTCGGTATCCATGGCAGGCTCGGCTTCTATCGCTGGCCAGGCGCGCTGCTGGATATAGCGCAGTTGGAACCGACGCTGGCAGTCAACGTAATCTTGCAGGGAGCTTTGGCTGAATACGAACCCCGTTGGCAAGTTGAAAGTTGAGTGTTGCAAGTTATCTCTCATATTCCTTGGCTTCCTACTTCCTACTTCCTACTCCCTAATCCTTGTTTTCCCAAAACGATTGCAAAGCCACCAGCGGTATCGCCGGCTGCAGGTTGCCCTTGCGCCCGGTATTCCAGGTGATGACCAGTTCTTTGCGGGCGCGGGTGATGCCTACATATAGTAAACGCAAACGCTCACGCACGTACTCCATGCGGGCCTCATAAGTGGGCGTGCCTTCAGCATACCACTCGTAAACATCACGAGAGAAAGCGGCTTCCAATTGAGCCAGAGTTTCGGCCTCCAGGTTCAGGCTGTCCCGGATGAACCATTTTTCCGGGATGTAATTATCGTATTCCATTCCCGATGGAAAATCATAATTATTGACCGACATCAAATAAACCCGATCCCACTCCAAGCCTTTGGCCTTATGGATCGTGGCGATGACCACCTTGCCTTTGTGTTTATCCGGGTCGAAACCGGAGTCATCTTCGCTGAAGCCCAGGAAGCGGCGTTCGTTCTTGGCGATCACGGCCAGCTCGCCGGTCAGTTCAGGCAGATGCCACTCCGGGTGCAGATTGCGGACGCGTCGCAGCAGCACGGCTAATTTGTGGGAGATGGCTAAATCGTTGGGCCTGGTGAATAATTCTTGGGATAATGTCAGGATCATCTGGTCGATGGGCAGCTCGATGGTTTTCAACCAATATTGCAGGACGCGCCGGAATTCTTCGAGTTGGTCCAACTCCCCGGGGAGGATTTCTGCCTCCTGGAGATCGTCCAGCCAATCGCGCTCCGGGCCTGGCTGCAGGAAATCCTCGACGTGGTGGCAGCCTTTTAGGATTTTAGCCGTGGCTTCGACTTGTTCCCAAAGGTCAGAGTCTGCCCGGTCAGCCCGGCGCCAGACTCGATAAACCGTGGCTAATTTGCGGGCTGATCCCGGGTCGGCGAGATATTGCAGGATATTGCCCAGGGCGCCGGCGGTGAAACGCGTTGAACTAGAGCTGCGCAGCAGGCCGTCGACCGTTTCGATTTTACGGCGGCGCAGTTCATCGTTGAGGGCGAAGCCGCGTGTATTGCGTGGGGCCAGGACAGCCACCGTTTCATCGGGATGATCTTTGAGCCAGCGTTCGACGGAGTCGGCCACGGCTTGGATTTCGCCATCGGGAGAGAACTTTGTATCGACCAGATGGATCGCTTCGGGAGCATCGGGCGGATTGGGCTGGGGATCACCCCCAGGGGTCGGTTCGATATACGGTATATCTAAAGCGTTGCGCACCTCTAAAACGGGATGCTCGCTTTGGGTCCAGTCGATCAGATAATTGGCTAAATCGATCACACTTTGCGTGGATCGCCCAGAGTTTGGCAGCTCACGGGGGAAGTCGGCCTGCGCCATGAACTCCCGCAGATATTTGGGGTCAGCCGTGGTGAAAGATTCATAGATGGCCTGGTTGGGGTCGCCGACGCGCACCCAGTTACCAGTAGCTCCTGCAAGTAGGCGTAGAATCTCCTCTTGCAGGCGGCTGCTATCCTGGGCCTCGTCTTCCAGGATGAAGGGCCACATTTCACGCAGGCGGGTCAGCAGGTCGTCATCGCTGTGCAGGGCACCCAGCGCCAGGCGGATGAGATCGTCGAAATCGACCGCGCCGCGGTAGGCCAGGGAGCGTTGGTATTCTGTGAACATCCACAGGCCCATCTCCGCCAGGGGCAGCGGAAGGGGCAGGTTTTCGAGTTGGAGGCGCAAGGCCTCGGGGGTCAACTGCATATCCTTGGCGGTGCGGATAAAACTCATCGCAATACCCTTCACTAGATTAGGCAGTTGATCTCGACGCACCCAATCGCGGCGGCTTTCATCGAGTTCAGGGTTGAAGTAGTCGTCCAGGATGTTGGGATTAGCACGCAGCCATGTGTTGGCGACATCGTCGCGTATGGCGTTGGCCTCACGCTCGTCGATGATCTGGAAATTGGAATCTAGCCCCACTAATTCAGGACGTTCGCGCACGATGTCATGAGCCAGGCCGTGCAGAGTGCGTACGCGGTAGTATGGCAGCAATGGCCGTCTATCCTGGTCTCGCAGGAAACCCTCGATGCGGGTGGCGAAATGATCCACCGCCGAGTTGGTCAGCGTGACAATGAGTATCTCTTGATTTTCAGTCAGCAAGTCTTCTAGGATGATCTGGGCGGCCAGGGCTGACAGAGTCCAGGTTTTACCGCTGCCTGGGACGGCGGAGATACCCATACTGCCGCCGGGGTATTCCAGGACGGCTTGTTGAGCGGGGCGGGGGATAAAGTTAGTCATCGGTATTCAGTAAACAGTATACAGTGAACAGTAGCCATTGATTTGGCAACGCCACATTTATGGGTAGTAGCCCAACCGAGTTGGGTGAAGGTAGTCATTGGTTGTCAGTCGTCAGTGAACAGTTTACTGTTCACTGTTTGCTGTCCTCAAAGCGCTCCGAAGCCCGTCATCGGGCGACCCGGGGACGAGTCTTAGAGCGGGATGTTCGCCCCGGGGGCCGGGACTTGTGAGCGAAATAAAAGCCAAGTTCGTCACTGCCCACGGTTCACTGCTCACTGTTCACTGATCTCAACGCGCGATCAATGGCTCTTATCAGCAAGCCCTTATGCTCATAGCCTTGTTCTCCTAATTCACTCAGCCCTAGGTAAATACCACTGCGGCAGCGGCGGATCAACCCCAGCACGAGCCGGTACAGTGAATCTCGGCTGGCATCGTATTCATCGGAATCCGTCCAGGGGCGATTGAGGTCCCAGCGGCGGCTGAGCACATAAGGATGCGTCAGCGGCTGGCGGATGCGCTCATACCAACCCCGTGAGCCGATATCCAACCAGAACTGGTATTCGACGGGGCGGTTGCGCATCAGGAAGGTGTACGCCGGAGCCAGGAAGACGGCGTCCTCAGGCTGGGTCTGCCAACTGAAGATATATTGCGCGGCGATGACTCCATCATCAACCATTCGAAGGTATTCTTGTCCCAGCGGGATGCTTTCGGCATCCAGGCTATCCCCAACTGCCCAGCGGAACTTGCGCACGGATTCGATCAGATTGGCGGTGACTTCTCCGGCGTCATAATCGGCATGGAAACCAAATCCCGGTTGAGATAAAACTTCCCCAAAGATGCGGCTGAAGAAGTGGTCGAGTTGATCAGGGGGGGCCTGGGTGTAGGCTTCCAGCCAGGCGTGCATTGCTTCGTAGCGGCCACCCAACTTGAAAGTTATGCGTTCTTGGGTTTCAGGTTTGATCTGGTCGAATGGCGAAAGCGAGCCGCTGCGTTCTTGATAGACGATGTCGGTGAGCAACTGAGCGCGCACCAAGTCTAAATCGGCGATGGATTGGATGAAAGCATAAGCCAGGTCGAATTTAGAGGGGATCAACCCCCACTGAGGATGAGCCAGCGCGGCCAATGTCAGCAGGGCTTGCGTGGCAGGCTCCTCCCGCAGAGAGCGTGAGGGCCGGTGAGAGTAGGCCGGGATTTTCAATTCCTCGAGGCGCTCGGTCAGCGAGAAGCGTAGAGCGTCGCTGAGGTAGGAGGATAGCACGACGATCTCCCCCGGCGGAACGCCATCCTCGACCAGTAAGGCAATCTGTTCGACGATCCAGTCCAGCATTTGGGGGTAGTAGCGGGTGGAGTCTAATGGGGAATGGTGAATGGGGAATGATGAATTGTTAATATCTTCAGAAGAACGCTCTTCTTCGGGGAGCAGCGCTTGGGCGATGGCATACCCGAAATTTTGGACTTCTCCTGAAGCGCTGAAGGATTCGAATAAGGTTGCCTGCTGGCCGCAGCGGTTTTTTAGGTTGTAAGTTGTTTGGGGGTCAGCACCCATAAATCGGCGGTAACCAGCCTCGAGGTCGAAAATGAGCAGCCCTGATTCTAATTCGGGTAAACACTCTCGGAGCAGATCAAACGTGACCGGGACATCTTCCTCTAAATTGTCAACGATCAAATGGCGGTAGCTCTCCTGAAGATATTCATGACAGATGGGCGCAGGCCAAATGTGGTTGAAGAAAACTTCTAGCTGTAAGGAAAAATCCAGCAGGTTGTGTTCCAGACAAAAATCGCGGAAGAGGTGCGCGCAGTGTTGGGCGTCTTCGTAAACATGGGCCTGTCCGGGGTCGCCCGCCCAGGCGCTTTTGAGACGCTGGCTGATTTCGGTGTGGGGAAAGCCGACCACGGCAGCTTTGTTGAGGTTGTCGATGATCTGGCTGTAGAGGCGGTTGCGCTCGATGGTGATCGATTCAAAGTAGCCTTGATCCAGCAGCGGGCGCACCAGGTGGGCCATGTAGTATTGAGCGGTCTCCAGGGTGAGGAAGGTTGGGGGTCGATCAGGGTTAGCGAAACCGGCTTCGGTGGGGATCAGCGGCCAGAAAAGCTCCACCATACGCTTGGCCAGACCGCCGATAGTCAGCACGGTCACCGCCCCGCCCGCAGTTGTGGATGGGCTGCGTAGGGCCTCGTAATAGGGCGTGGCTAGAGTGCGCTGCGGGACGAGTAGCAAGATTTCGTTGCCGGGGATGCCAGACTCGAGCAGGTATAAGACCCGCTCCACACCGACGGTGGTCTTGCCCGTGCCGGCGTGACCTTCGAGGAAGATTTTGGCATCAAGGGGAGATTCGATGATGGCGAGTTGCTCTGGCGTCAGGTGAATTGAATTTGGTGGCATAAGTTAATTCCACACAGGGGTTTTCTTTGATCTTTGTGTCTTGGTGGTGCGATATATCTAATTCTAGAACATATGTCATATTTTATCATCAACTATTTACCTTGACGGGAGGGGATTTCGATGCTATATTTCCCCTCGTAGGATGCCAGAAAGTTTTCGTTGGATGTAATGAAGAAAGACAACAGCTCAAGGCAGGGTCCTTGCGCTGTTTTTTTGACCCTCCGATGGAACGATCAAGCACCTTAAGTAATATCAGATGTAGTTCAATAAGGAGTAAAAAAATGTCTGAACGTGTCGTCGGTACGGTTAAATGGTTCAATGGAAGCAAAGGTTATGGTTTCCTTGAGCGCGAAGGTGGCAAGGATGTCTTTGTCCACTATTCTGCTATCCAGGGTGATGGCTTCCGCAACCTTGAAGAAGGCCAGCGAGTCGAATTCACCGTGGAAGAAGGTCACAAAGGACCTCAGGCTGCTGAAGTAGTTGCCCTGTAAGATTGTACCTTTCCAAAACGAGACCTCACCATCTTGGTGAGGTCTTTTTTTTATTTTTTCATCGTAACTGCATAATATCGAGAAAAGGTCCCCGAAAAAAGGGTGTGGGTGTGTACACACCCACACCCTTTTTTCGGTTATCTCTCTTAGCTGCCTACCATTTTTAGTAAGGTCTTTTCATTTCCGTAACTCAATTTACCTAAAGCTTCTTCTACAGGAAGCCAGATCAACTCATCGACTTCATCATTGGGGGTAAAAACGCAATCTCCAATCAGGGCCGTATTCCAGAAGAGCACAATTTTAGCCGCGCCCTTGACCGTGTAAGCCGTACTTCCGGCGAAGCTGACCAGTTTCGCTTTGCAGCCGGTCTCCTCTTCGATTTCTCTCAAGGCGGTTTCCTGCCAGCGTTCTCCGGGGTCACGTTTGCCTTTGGGAATGCTCCAATCATCGTAGACCGCTCGATGAATTAGGGCTAATTCGCGGCCCTGGGGAGTCTCTCGCCAGAGCAAGCCTCCGGCGGCTTCGATTACATCAGCAGTGGGGTTTTCGATATCTGAATTTGTCATATCTCCATTATAGCGTAACTACTTTTCCAGATAGAGAGGTCCCGAGAAAAAGGTGTGCGCAGGGTGCGGAGCACCCTGCGC
>JADHXE010000310.1 GCA_016783125.1 Anaerolineales bacterium | reverse complement strand
CACCTATTTTTTTTGATAATCCGTTCGGCTATTCCAAATAATACGACATCTTCTGCAAGTGCGTGGCCGGGTCGATATACTCCACGCGCACATCATCGGGCACGGTGATTTGAATCGGCGCGTAGTTGAGGATTGCTTTTACCCCCGCCTCGACCAGTTGATCGGTGACCTCTTGGGCATGGTCGGCTGGTGTGGCTACCATGGCTACTTTGATATTTGCCTGGCGAATGATTTCAGTCATATTGGCTATATCTTGCACAGCCAAAGCGCCTATTTTGGTGCCGATTTTTCCGCTATCCTTATCGAAGATCATTGTGGCCTGGAAGCCGCGATCTCGGAAACCCTGGTAGTGGGCCAGCGCGCTGCCGACATCTCCCGCGCCGACGATGGCCATATCCCATACGCCATCGAGATTCAATATCCGGCGCAGTTGAGCACTGAGGTATTTGATGTTATACCCGGTTCCTTGCTTGCCGAATTCGCCGAATTGGGAGAGATCTTTGCGAATTTGTGCTGCCGAAACGCCAAGCCGTTCTCCAAGTTCTTGAGAGGATGTTACCCTTTGGCCTTCCTGGGCCATACGTTGGATGGCTCTTAGGTAGAGGGGTAATCGTCCGATAACAATGCCTGGGATGTCATGCTTTGTCATTTTTCGTGCTCCTCGTTCGTTTTGTCTGCCCGGTTGATCTAAGTAGTGTGGGGCGGTTCACAAGTGTGGCAATTATAGCACAAGCAAAACAAAAATATCCCCAATGGTATAATCGAAAATGTAGCTGCTTAGGCTAAGAGAGAGATGCCCCGAAAAAAGGGTGTACGGTGGCGTACGCCACCGTACACCCTTTTTTCGGGAACTTATTTTCGATGATTGAGCAATTGCTCGAAAGATAATTATGTTCATAGACGAAATCAAAATTCACATCCGCTCCGGCCGCGGTGGTGCTGGAATTGTCCATTTTCGTCGGGAAAAGTTTGTGCCCTTCGGTGGGCCTGACGGCGGCGATGGCGGCCGCGGCGGCAACGTGGTTTTCCAGGTCGCACAGACGCTAAACACGCTATCATCTTTCCGCCGCAGAAACCTGTACAACGCCCAGGATGGCGCCAGAGCCGGCGGTAATAACCAGACCGGTAAATCTGGGGAGCATCTGGTTTTGCTGGTGCCGCCTGGCACCCTGATTTATGATGACGTTACTGATGAGCTTTTAGGTGATCTCACTGATCCGGGGCAAACTTTGATCGTCTGCGAGGGGGGCCGCGGGGGACGCGGCAATGCTCGTTTTGCTACCTCCACGAATAAAGCCCCGCGCATTGCCGAAAAAGGGGAGCCGCCTACAGAACGTGATCTACGTTTGGAGTTGAAACTCATCGCTGATGTCGGCCTGGTCGGTGTGCCCAATGCCGGAAAATCCACCCTGCTGGCCGCAGTGACCAACGCCAAACCCAAGATCGCCCCGTATCCCTTCACAACCTTGCAGCCTAACCTGGGGGTGGTGGAACTGGATGTCGAGACTACCCTGGTACTGGCAGATATCCCCGGATTGATCGAGGGGGCTCACCTGGGGGTCGGTTTGGGGCATGAGTTCTTGCGGCATATCCAGCGAACCCGAGTATTGATCCATATCTTAGATGGCCTGGCTTTAGACCCACTGCTGGATTTCGCTCAGATCAATAGCGAGTTAGCCCTCTTCGACCCCAAATTGGCTGAGAAACCCCAGGTTGTCGTCTTCAATAAGATGGATTTGCTTGAAGTAAAAGAGCAATGGCCTGATTTTCAGATCGAACTCGAAAAGCGCGGCTACGAAGCGTATGCGATCTCTGCGGTCGCTGGCACGGGTGTACGCCAGGTTCTCTACCGTGCCCAACAGTTGTTGGACGAACTACCTCCTGAACCCGAACCGACAACTGATGAGCTGCCTGTCTACCGCCCAGAGAGCGATCCGCGCGAATTTGCTGTGGAACGCATCCCTGAGGGTTACCGCGTGACTGGGGAGTCCATCGAGCGCGCCGCCGCGATGACCTATTGGGAATTTGGTCAGTCTCGACGCCGCTTTCAACGCATCTTGCAGACTCTGGGGATTGAAGACGCGCTCATGAAGGCAGGGGTACAGCTGGGAGATTCAGTATTCATCGGCGAGTACGAGCTGGAGTGGGCGGAGTAGTCGGATAGTCAGATAGTCTGGCTAGAATTTTGATGATAAGTGACCATAAGACTAGAGACTATTAGACTATGCGACTAGGAATTTTCGGCGGCACCTTCGATCCACCCCATATCGCCCATCTGATCTTGGCTGAAGAAGCCCTCCACCAGCTTGATCTCGATCTGATCTTGTGGGTATTGACTTCTAACCCGCCCCATAAACTAGGACAGCCGATCACGTCCTTGGGGCACCGTTTAGATATGCTCCAGGCGGCGATTTTTGATAACCCCCAATTTGAGATCTCTCGCGTCGATATCGACCGCCCGTCGCCTCACTACGCTGTGGACACCGTATGCTTGTTGCGAGAAGAATACCCACATGCTGAACTGGTTTACCTCATGGGGGGTGACTCTCTGCGCGATCTGCCACGCTGGCACAACCCCGCGGATTTCGTGTCAGCTTGTGACTCGTTGGGAGTCGTGCGCCGCCGCAAAGCCCAGATCGAACTCGAAGATTTGGAGATGCTCATTCCGGAGATCACGCCCAAAGTACAATTTGTCGAAGCTCCCCTTCTTGAGATCGCGGCCTCTCAAATCCGGCAATCCATCCGGGATGGGCGTCCATTTCGCTATTTCCTCCCTCCAGAAGTTTATCAAATTATCCAAACACGGAAACTCTACCGCTGCTAAGAAACATAACCCTGTCATTGCGAAGCAGCTTCGCTTTGCGTGCCTTGGCATCGCTGAAGCAATCTCCCACTCATACGGAGGAGACTGCTTCGTAGAAACACTCGCACATAGTGTCCCCTTCAGGGGAGTGACACAGAATTCGAGTTTCTTTCTGTTTGAGCAGCGACTAATGTGTTGTGGAGACACTCTCAATGACTCTTATCCTCGATGTACTTTTCCTTGCCGTTGGCATGGGCCACTTGATGGTGGATGTGCTCAACGGCCATCGTTCAATTTTGTTGACCTACTGGAGCGGCCCGCTTGGTTTGAGTAATGCCATGCTGGGGGTAATCAGTACGGCGTATACGCTCATCGCATCGCTGATCCAGCCCATATTTGGCTATCTGGCAGATCGCCTGGGGCCGCGCTGGGTAGCATCCGGGGGTGTGTTGTGGATGGCGCTTTTTTACTCATTGGCCATGGTCACGCCAGGACATGCTGCCATTTACCTGTTGATCCTGGCGAGTATGGGTTCGGGGGCTTTTCATCCTGCAGGCACCATGCTGGCGGCTTTACGGGGGCGTACCCATGCTGCCGGACGCGAGACCACAGCGACAGCGTCTTTCTTCGTATTTGGGCAGTTTGGCCTCTTTCTTGGCCCGATGTTGGCCGGTTTGTTGTTAGAGCGGTTTGGCGTTTTGGGATTGCTGATCACGGCCAGCTTGGCTTGGCCGGTGGGGATCGCTGTGGCCCGGCAGCTACGCGGCATGTTGCCGCCATCGCGCCTGACCCCCTCCTCGGATGCTGATAAACCCGCGGCCCCGGCGTTGAAATATGGCCTGGGCGGATTGTTATCCTTCGCCCTGTTGGCCGCCCTGCGTTCGTTGGCTGAGTCGAATATGAATGTCTTCATGCCCAAGTATCTCAGCGATTTGGGCCAAAGCCCCAGCACATATGGCCTGGTGACGGCGCTTTTTATGGGAGGCGCAGCCGTGGGCAATGTGGTTGGTGGCAGCCTGGCAGATCGCTATGGAAAGCGCCGGATCGCCATGCTGACCCTTTCCCTGGCCAGCGTGCCGTTGTTCGTTTTTCCCATGCTAGGTTGGTCGCCCTGGCTCTATTTTTTTGTACCCCTGGCGGGATCGTTTACCGGCGCGTCGCACAGCATCCTGGTTGTTTTGGCTCAGCGCATGTTTCCCGGCAGGATGGCGCTGGCCTCAGGGCTGATCCTTGGTTTTATGTTCTCCAGCGGCGCACTCGGCACCCTCTTGAGCGGCTATCTGGCGGATTTGTGGGGCTTCCCGCTGGTCTTTCAGTTGACCGCGGTTGGGGTTGTGGTCGCCGCGGTTCTGGCCAGCACATTACGGGAGTCGCAGGGCGTAAATTAATAAATTGCTCTTCTTTGTGTCCTTCGTGGTGAATAGTTTTTCCTCGTTATTCCGGCTTGTCCGGGTTAGGGGATATTCAATTCAACCCAAAAATCCTTCTCTGCCTGGATCGTAACGACACCCAGGGGAATGGGGATGAAATGTCCCGGTGGATAATCGTAGTTTGGGTCTCCTGGAACCGAAAGGGCGGGAAGATCATCCGCGAAGGTTTGGGTGGTGATGACTCCCGAAGTACCTACTAAAACCCGCGGGCCGGATTCGATCCCCCAGGCCCACCCCTGGGGTGTGTCTTCACCGAAATAACGCTCACTCCAGCCTGGGGTGAAGCGAGTTTCCGGCGCTACGGCAAGGGGGATTTGTACTTGAATGGGGGCATTGATTTGATATTCCATGCGCAGGCCGTTCTCGGTCAGGATGAAATCTTTTTGCACTGTAGGCGAAGTGAAATGCAACCCATTGGTGAGTTGAGTTATCTCATAAGGTTCCCATGGCCCCGCGAACGCGCCCGGGATCACGTTGGGGTCAGCCATAGGCCCGCGGCTGAAATCCCAGGCAGACGGGTCGCTCAACCCGATAGAGAACTGCGATGATCCCCCCACGATTTGATGAGTCCCCTTTTCATCGCCTGCGAAGAGCAAGCTTAGTCGCGCGCCCTGGGGATCGATCAGTGCAAAGAAATCCTCGGAGGCCAGAATGCACTCAGGTTGCCCGTCGAAATCCGTATCGATAGAGCAATCGATGAGCGGCTCCGGTTTGCGCATAGCCAAATCGCCTGCGTTTGTGTCCCATTGAGCAGCGCTCAGGAGATCGCCAATAACGCCAAGATATTGAGCGCGCAGCTCAGGCAATTCAGGATAGGCCGGGTCAGCAGGGGCTAATAGAGCCAGATAAGCATCCCAGGCTAAATCGCTGATTGGGCTTGGGGGTGCTTCTGCTAATGCCCCCAGGACGGTCTCATTCTGCCAGCAATTCCCGGAATAGGGGCAGTTGAGCTAAGGTGGAGCAGGAGAAAAGGGCAAATTGCAGAGATAAGCGTATTTGAACTGAATGCAAGTTCAAAAAAACAGGCTAATCTTTGGTAGAGAGACGCGGCTAACCAAC
>JADHXE010000309.1 GCA_016783125.1 Anaerolineales bacterium | reverse complement strand
CCCTCACCCCCAAGTCTGGCAGCCTCCCTGGGAATTCCCATATTCTTAGGGCTTTCGCTAACGAAGACAAGAAACCCGAAAAATAGGGGTGTGCGAGGGGGGATCCCTCGCACACTCCTATTTCCGGGATTACTTCCACTGGAATGAAACGCACCCAAATGAAACACATCCTAATGATATTAGCGCACATATGTGATCGTAAGGAGTGTTAGAAGTATGGAAGCACGCATTCTCATCATTGAAGATGATCTGGTCAGTCAGAAATTACATCGAAAAGTAATCGAATCTGCGGGTTATAAAGTCACCATGGCGGCTGATGGTTTAGAAGGCTTGAGTTATGCCAAGGAGCAAGATTTCGACCTGGTGATCTCTGATGTGATGATGCCTAATATGGATGGCTATGAAACCTGTCAGCGTCTGCGCGAGAATCCAAAAACCGCCCAAATCCCTATTCTACTCCTGACTGCCCTGGACAACCTCAAAAGCAAAATCAAAGGCTTCGAAGCAGGCGCAGATGATTATCTCTCCAAGCCCTATGAGCCGGATGAGTTAGTCGCCCGGGTTAGTGTTCTGCTGCGAAGGAAACCTGTTCCGGTAGAGCCGCGCCAAACCTTGGAGAAGAAGGGCAAAATGATTGGGGTGTTCTCCTTACGGGATGGCGTTGGTGTCTCAACGATAGCGGTCAACCTGGCTACAGGCCTGGCGCAGCTTTGGGGGCAAGAGTCAGTACTAGTGGATCTGGCCCTCACAGCAGGCCAGGCCGCTTTGATGCTCAATCTACCCCTGCGCAACACCTGGGCCGATCTCGCTCACATGGAGGCTGAAGAAATTGATCAAGAAGTGCTCTCCCAAACCTTGCGTTCGCATCCCAGTGGAGTGCATGTCCTGTCAGCTCCACGCCGTGTTGAAGATGGAGAACTCATCCAAGCGGCCAAGGTCAATCGCGTCTTAGAAATCCTGCAACAAAGTTATGACTACATTGTGCTCGATCTGCCTCACAATTTTTCAGAGACAACGCTGGCTGGATTAGATATCGCCGATGAAATCTTAGTCGTCCTGGCACCTGAATTGGCTTCTGTACGTTCAACCGCGATGGCTCTCGAAGTATTCGAACCCCTGGAATATTCGCTCGATTCAACTCGCTTGATCCTGAATTGGGTATTTGAGCGGCAGGGCTTGTCAGTCGTTGATATTGAAGCCGTTCTCAGCCGCGAGATTAAAACCGTGATCCCCTTTGCATCTGAGCAGTTTGTCCGAGCAATAAACTATGGCACTCCCCCCGTACTGGATGAGCCTGAATCTACTTTGGGCGTGATCTTCGAAGATTTAGCTTTTTGGGTCAGTCAGGATGATCATAAGAAACTACGTCCCGAAGAACCCACCGAAGCCTGGAAACGTCTCGCCAAACGAATGCGCAAGCGGCGACAATAATATCCCAAAAAGGTAGCGGGCTGGCCTTGCCAGCCCGCTACCTTTTTGGGATCATTTTTCATGCTTATAGACTGTCACGCAATTCTTCCAGATCAACAACGAGCTGCTGATAGGCTTCCTCCAGCGCAATCAATTTCTCCTTAGCATCCTCCAGGTTTTCCTCATTGCCCAGCTTTTCAAGTTCAAAGGCTATATCAGCAAACTCATACGCGCCAAAGGTCTTGCAATTTGATTTTAGTGTATGTGCAGATCTGGTAAAGGTTTCTGCATCTTCGCTGGCTAAGGCATCTTTCATCGTTTGGATAAATTCAGGGCCACCTGTAAAAAATGTGTCAATTAGGTCAACAAAAAAAGGGGTGAATTCTTCACCTAATACTTCACGGTATTCATCCAAGGCGGCGGGGTCGATTGACATGTAGTTCTCCTATTTCAGCTTGCACAGTTGTCATTGCGAAGCAGCTTTACCGCTGAAGCAATCTCCATCTTGAATAGGATGAGATTGCTTTACCCCTACGGGGTTCGCAATGACAGTTATCAATTTTGTATTCAACACCATCTTGACCACTACACTTCTGCATAGTTTTCAGTATTATAAATGAACTTTCTTTTTGAGGGGAAGACGATTCCAACAGATTTTAGCAGTTACTCAACCAGGCGAGGAAGATCCCGAAAAAAATGGTTATTCAGTTACGATTTTAAAACAAAACGGCGCTCACAAAGAGAGGAGCGCCGTCTCTATTTTTATTGTCAGTTAGTTTAGTCGGCTGCGGCTAGCTGGTGAAGCTCCATGGGGCGGAATTTGTAGCCATACACCAACATGCCGCGATCATCATCACCTTCTGAGCGCAATTTGCGGGTCACCATTTCAACCGGCATTCCAATCTCAACTGGTTGATCGCCGATGTCTGTCAGTTGGGCCGTGATCATGGGGCCTTCATCCAGCTTGACCAGGGCAACCGTGTAGGGAGCATATGCCTGATATCCGGCAGGGGCATTATGCAGTGTCGTATAGGAATACACTTCTCCGCGCCCGCTGAATTCATATTGGGTCTTAGCCTCATCACCGCACTCAGGGCAGACATCACGAGGCGGGAAAATCTTTGCATCACAATGCGGGCAAACCTCGCCCACCAGAGCATAACGTTGTTTCTTCAATCGCCAATGACGTGGAATTTCCATTTCATACTCCTTGAGATATGATGTTCTCTCGGATTGTAGTATAGCCAGCAAAACTATCAGGAACTATCAAATTCAGTTCTGCCCGATTCTGGTTCTGATAGCCGTCATCGAACGACCCGAGAACGGCTATCAGAGCGAAGGTAAAACTACCAGGAAATATCAATTGGGTGCATTTCATTCCAGTTGGAGATGCTCCAATCACCCTCCCGCAGGTTGTCAAATGGGGTAACGTAGAGCGGTTCCCCTGCTGTAAATGGGTGCGGTTTGTACACCTCGGCAAAACCTGCGGGAGGGTTTTCAACTCATTTGAAACGCACCCATATCAATTGATAGTCACTGTGCCATCAGCACATGGGTAACAGCAGTGGAGGCTGGACCACCTAAGCACTGTACGAGAGCATTTTTCGCTTCGGGGATTTGATTATCGCCTGCATCGCCGCGCAATTGCAGAACAGCCTCGACAACTTGATAGACACCGGTAGCGCCCCAGGGATTGCCGCGCGCTTTCAAGCCCCCCAGGGTGGAGATTGGGATATGACCTTTGAGGCTGATCTGGTCCTCCTCGGCCAGTACCCACCCCTGGCCGCGTTCTGCCAATCCAGCCGCCTCCAAAGAGAGCACCGCATAAATCGAGTAGGCATCATACAACTCGAAGAAATCCACCTGATCGATAGCGATCCCCGCCTGATAGCAGGCCCGCTCCACAGAGAGGCGCGCCGACCGAAAATCCAGCGGATCGGGGCGGTCGTGCAGCGACAACGTATCTGTAGCAACGCTTGATCCAGCGACCCTTATCGGAGAATGGGGTGTATCGGGAGGCAGCAGATCAGAGCGAGTCAGCAATACAGCCGCGGCGCCATCGGCATCGGGGGCTGCGTCGAAGATATTCAGGGGATCACACACCATACCAACCCGCTCATAGAGCGCTGGCTTGATGGCCTTGCGGAACATGGCATGAGGGTTACCAGCGCCATTGGCATGAGCCGTGACCGGGAATCCAGCAAACGCGCTTTGAGGCACATCGTACTCATGGAAATAACGTCTCATCAACATAGCCGCCTGAGTCAACGGGGTCGCCCCTTGAACGGCCTCGTAATCGCTATCGAGGCTGGTGGCGATGGCGCTATCCACCTCGGGGCCGACTTTGTCCGTGAGCTTCTCGATGCCTAACACTAAGGCCACATCTACAAAACCCGATTTAATTGCCAGATACCCAGCCCGCAATGCTGCCCCACCTGAGGCCCCCGCGGCTTCGACGGTGTAGGCCTCGATGCCACGTAGATCGGCAAAATCAGCGATCAAGACACCCAAGTGCGCCTGCCCTGAGACCGTGGGAGCCAGCATATTGCCAACAAATAGAGCCTGCGGCAATAATCCACCAGCATCCTTACGGGCAGCTTCGATGGCCTGATAGGCCAGTTCTCGCAAGGATATATGCCAATGTTCCCCGACCGAGGTTTGTCCAATTCCTGCGATAACAACGTCAGTCATTTTGTCCATTCCATACATTTATTATCGTGAAGCGGGAAGCGTGGAGCGGGAAGCGCTCTCCGCTCCACGCTTCCCGCTCCACGAATCTACTTCATCACCAATTTTCCGCGCATACGGGTGTAGGCGGCGTAGTCAATCTCCGTGCGACGGGTGATGTAGGTTTGAGTCTTTGGGGCCAGGTTGCGCCGCTCGAGCAGACGTTCGGTGATGCGGATGCCGAAAGCATCTGATCCGGCACCGGAGCCAAAGGAAACCATCAACACGCGATCTCCGGGTTGAGCCACATCGAGGATAGCCGTCAGGCCGATGATGGCCGCTCCGGAATAGGTATTGCCGATCATCGGCACCAACAGACCCGTAGCGATCTGCTCTTTGCTGAAGCCCAATTGTCCTGCTACCCGACTGGGGAATTTTGTATTGGGCTGATGGAAAACGGCGTATTGATAATCTTCTGCCGAAGTGCCGGTGGCATCTAAATAGGCCTGGCCCGCAGACATAATGTGCTTGAAATAGGCCGGTTCGCCGGTAAAGCGCTGACCGTGTTCGGGGTATTTTTGGTATTCCCGCCGCCAGAAATCGGGCGTGTCGGTGACATAAGAAAGCGTGCTCTCGATCACGGCCACAGATTCTTCGGCAGGCCCGATCAAAAATGCCGCGCCGCCAGCCGAGGCGGTGTATTCCAGAGCGTCGCCGGGGCGGCCCTGGGCGGTGTCCATCCCGATGGCCAAAGCATACTCCGCCATCTCGGAGCCGACGAAACCCATGGCTGCTACCATGGCTTCGGTGCCCGCCTTGCAGGCGAACTCCCAGTCACCGGCCTGGGTGAAAGGGACGATACCCAAAGCTTCAGCCACAATCGTGGAGGTGGGCTTGACGGCATAGGGATGGGACTCTGATCCCACCCAGACAGCCCTGATCCCTTCAGGGTCGATCCCCGCCCGGGCTAAAGCGTTGCGCGCCGCCTCGATGGACATGGTGGCGGTATCTTCATCGGGGCCTGGAACGGATTTCTCTTGAATCGGGGTTCCGCCGGTACCGCCAGTCCAAATGCGCGAGATCTCCTTAGCGGGCAGGCGGTAGCGGGGCACATAAGCCCCATAACCAACGATCCCCACGGGGCGGGAGGGCTTGAGGAGCAGGTTGTCGGTAGTTTTGTCTGTCATAGAAAATGTTCCTTACTGCAATTCACTTTACTACTATTTAGCCACAGAACAGATTTCCCCGAAAAAAGGGTGTGCGCAGGGGGCG
>JADHXE010000048.1 GCA_016783125.1 Anaerolineales bacterium | reverse complement strand
CTACTATTTCTGCGCTATTTGCCCTATATTTGCCTCACCACGGCTTGTTTTAGATCATTGGTAGGGCCATTAGCTGCTTTTTTCGATATATTTTGCGCCCTTTCGCAGTGACATCCTTACTTCTCCGACAGCCTGCTAGTTACTGATGAGATGGTTGTGTTTAGTTGTCAGGATTCTGAAACCTTGTCTTGTTATTGGATGTGTGCTATTAAACTGGACGGAACTGACGCACAAAGGTTTACATACTTAGGAAAAAGCTGTTTGACTGAAGACAGCGAAGAGTAATAGCATACTTACCATGCCCCCCGCTCCTCCTATGGATCACCACCCCCGACTGCTGGAATCACTGAAACACTGAGAGCATGAGCGCGCTGATGTTGTGCATTCAGCGCCATCAGCCACCCCTCGTCAGCGAAACCAGCGATCCAAACGACAGAATTAAAAACTAACCATGCCCCCTCGTTCCTCCTACGGATCACCACCCCTGACTGGCAAGCCGCCTTGCGGCATAGCCGAAGTGCGGCGCACATTCTGGCGCTATACCAAGATTTGCTGTTGGGCCGCAAGAAGACTGTGAAAATTCTATAATGTTAAAGGATGTGCTGACTATGGATAACAAAAAAAGAAAAGAAGTAGCTGCCTTAATACGAACAATTGCAACGGAATCTATACGTAGTTCTGGAGATAGACTTGTATTGGGTAGGCCGGATGAATGCATTCAGAATGCTCTGGACTATGGTGGCTTTTTTATTGATGCAGGCCCAGAAGTCATAAAAATTCTTGATCAGGCAGGAATTGATCCGGCCATAATTTATATTGAAGCTTTGAAAATGAAGATGGAGATGAGAATTCCACGTATTGATTTTATAAATATCCGCCCTGACGCGGAATTGAGTGGAAAGGTGGACGATTGGAATGCCGACCCGTCAATTGCTATCCAGCAAATGCAATGGATGATCGAAAATGCCCAAGAATACGGATATCAACGGGAAGGTGACAGTTGGATATTGAATGATGAGTATTCTGACTAAAATTATCCATGCCAAAACGCGCCCCCCTCACCACCCCTGACTGGCAAGCCGCTCCTTCGCTTTACTCAGGACAGGCTCTTGCCGCCGCACGCAGTTCTACCTTGGGATCGCTGAAACGCTGACGGGTATGAGTGCGCTGAAACTGAGCGCTCAGCGTCATCAGCCACTCCGTGTCAGCGAAATCAGTGATCCAAGTGACAGGGTGCACAATACCAACCTGCCCATGCTGGTTTTGAAGTTTTTCATCCTCTAAAAACCTCCCTAAAAAACATATAAAGATTGCAATATAGAATTGACTTAATTGCAAATACCAATATAATAGTAGTGAGCAAGAACAGTACTCGGGAGCTACGAAATGCTACTTGGCATGGGTACTAAAATCACCGAATATCGTTGTGGCGTGCATCGGATTCTCTCAGCTTATGATAGGAGGGTTGTATGTTCGAGAAAACTCGTTACTTGATTGTGTTGATGGCGTTAGTCTTCATGTTGACAGTGCCGGTAGTGGCTTACGCAGCGGATGAAGTACCGCCGACACCTGAGCCGGGGGGCCGTATCATCGCGCCGGGTATCACCGGGGTGAATCCTGATCCAGAGCCTGAAGAAGGGCAGTTGAGTGAGATCGAGGCTTCGGGGAGTGTACAGCAACAAGCGGTGGGCGTGCCGGTATCATCTGAAGCGCCGCCATTGATGGATATTGCCCTGAATTCAGGCAATGAGATTCCTGAGATGGCAAGCTCCCTGGGTGTGCCGATGCGCTACCAGGAAACCGTCGATGTCTCATGTGGTGTGCAGGCCTTGGGGATGGCGATGGATTACCTGGCTTTGGGCGAAGGTCAGGAAGCTGCGCCAAAGTCGGAAGAACTGCTGACAGCTCTCAGCGATGGGGGCTTGCTGTATGAATGGGGCACGGGTGTAGAAGAACTCGCCTACCTCGCCCGGCAGCAAGGCTATGCAGGTTCATACAGCTTCCACGATTGGACGTTGGGGCAGGTGCGAGAGCAATTGGATCAAGGCCGCCCGGTGGTGGTGTCCTTGGGCACAAATGGCGAAGGGGAACCGGGTCACTTTGTGACGGTGACGGGCATATCCGAGGATGGCCAATGGGTCAGCTACAACGACCCTGTTGAAGGCAAAATGACTGTGCCGGTGGGTGAGTTCCTGGTGGAATGGAGCTGGCAGGGCTATGCGGGCATGGTGACACAGCGAGAAGCCTTAGCTACTGAAGCAGATCCGATGCTGCCAGTGATGGGTATGTTCAGCGCTTTGTCAGCATTGACGGTGATGGCGTCGCAGCAGCCCTGGCGGAGAGATGTGGTCGCTAAAGTCACGGCGATGCAGGATGTATTGGCGGATCCCGAGCGGGTGGGTATTGGTGGGCGTCGCAGAAGACGCAGGAGACCGAGACGGCGCAGAAGACGACCGCGGCGGAGAGTGCGAGCCCGTCGCCCGCGCCGTGTACCGAGGAGACCACCGAAGCGCAGGCGTGTAGTGAGGTCGAGGTCAAGGGGATCAGCCACGCGACGACGGGCGGCAGCGCGTAGTCGAGCGGCCGCGCAAGCGCGCGCTAGAGCACAGGCCAAAGCGCAACGCAAGGAGCAGATGGCGAGACAGGCGGCAATGTTGAAAGCCAAGCGAGAAGCTGAAGCGAAACATAGAGCCGCCGAAGCTAAGCGCATGGCGGCTTTGGCAGCCAAATATAAGGCGGAGCAAGAAGCGCGTCGAAAGGCAGCTTTGGAAGTTCAGCGTAAGGAACAGATGGCGAGACAGGCAGCTCTATTGAAAGCCAGACGAGAAGCGGAAGCAGACGCACGTCGCAAAGCATCGCTGGAAGCCAAACTCAAGGCGGAGAGAGAAGCGCGTCTCAAGGCGGCAGAAGAAGCAGCGAAGAAAGCGAAGGCCCAGCAGGAAGCTAATAGTGCCAGTCAGGTTGAACTGTTGCGCTATCGGCGTAATGCTCCGCCGACACAAAGCCTTGCCGATTGGAGACAGCAAGATGTGGCCGTAGCAGATCAGCAGGTCAATATCCGCCGAGAAGCGGAGACGGCTACGCAAGTTGAGTTGTTGCGTAATCAGCGAAATAGATCCCAGCAACAGCGATTGGCTGATTGGAAACAGCAAGATATGGCTGAGGTTACTCGCCAGCAACAAGTTTCATCCCCGTCATTCTGGTCAAGCCCTACAGAGTGGTTGCAGGCCAAACTAATCAAAGCTGGAAGGAAAAATGAGAATGTCAAGGAGATATTGGTAAGTGCGGGAAATGCCACGAACACATTCAATCAAACTATCGGCCAGCCGATTCGCGACATGTTTGATAATGGTTCTCAGGCCTATGGCAATTGGGCATCCAATCCTAACCGCCCACTTGATTTATTGAATCCCAACTGGTGGCGTCAGAGGGTGATCAACCCAGTCCAGAATTATGTCGATCAGAAACTTCTACAGCCCGTTCGTCAAGCCTACACAAATTGGGTGTTAAATCCGAACCGACCTTTGGATCTATTGAACCGCAACTGGTGGCAAAAGAAGGTTGTTGAACCAGTGGTAGATGTTTGGTATGGTTCACGCACATCCATGTCCCCACCAAAGAATTTGTCTGGTCAACTATGGCTGGACGGTATTACAAAAGCTCAACTCTTGAGTCCTCATCAACACCAACTCGATGGGACAGAATCAACCCCTAATGATTGCAATACGACATCGATGGCCATGGTTGTCAATCAGGTGTTGAATATCCTGGGGTACTCGGGAAACCCAGCACAACATGGTGAATTGGCAATCCTGCTTGATTCGCATCCATTCCGGTTCCGGATTCCAGCCGGCTTTACAGATGCTGAAGGTGTAATGCCCCCCGGGGGTGTCGTTCATGCTTTGAACATATTTGCTCTTGAGCTACAGCGGTATGGTTATCCGAAGACATGGACAGCAGAATCGACAGGTAGGAATACAGTCAATGACCTGATATCCAATTTGCAGAATGGTTACCCCACAATTATTTTTGGTGTGTGGGAAAACAAACCGATTTATCCACTTGCAGAAGGTGATCCCCCTCATGCAATGGTAGTGGCAGGGTACGATGCATCTAAAGACAAGTGGATGATACTTGATCCTGGTCATCCATTGCCGTTTAATCCTAGTAATCCACCAGAGTTTCGAAAAATGACCACTACTGAGCTTGAAGAGTGGTGGGGACGACGCTTCCCTCTTTGGCAGCGTTATACAATGGTGACAGTTAAGGTTGATAAGTAAGGGTAGAAATATGAGATTACGAGGCTGCTTCCTCTGTTTATTGTTACTGGCACTCCTTGCATGTGTCGCCGCGGCGCTTGCTACATGTTCCAATAGACCTAAGATGTATCGTGGAGATTTTCCAGAGAGGGATATTGTTTTTCAATTAAGAGATGCTTTTACAACCCTTGAACATGCCACGTTGGGTTTTGTAAATGCAGATGGCTCAGGGTTGGTGTATCTCCCTGTTTATGGACCTCCAAAAACTTGGTGGGGAGGACATGCAATACCAGTGTACCCTGTTATTACCAGCGATGCTTCAACGCTTATCTTTCGTGATCCAGCGACGTTAGGCCACGCAGGGGAATTAATTGTGATGCGTGCGGGTCAGGGAGGTATTGAATGTGATGGTTGGCTTGGATTAGATCGAGTACTCCTAGCGGCAGATCAAACCCACGCGGTAGTCCACTTGGTAAGTCCACTTGGGCGGCTGGCTTTGTTTGATCTCGAATTTTGCCGGGAAGATTTGAATGAAATCCCAAGCACGATTTACGATGAGAACACCCTACAACACTACCCTGGACCTGGAGCCATTTCGCCAGATGGTCAGTCGCTGGCCTTTGGGACGTGGTCAGAGGAACATCAATCTGTTGTCGTGGTTGTTCACAACTTTGCGAGTGGAGACGATGCAATAGTGGGGTTGGGCGTCACACCTGCTTGGTCACCGGATGGACAATGTTTGGCATATACAGGAGAGGATGGCATATACATCGTCAGAGTAGATGGAACAAACGAACGGCGACTCGTTGAGTATAGAGATCCTGAAGGAGGGGAAGCAGCCTATACTGATGCAGATTTTCATTGGCCGCCTCTGCCGTCTTGGTCAGCGGATGGGGAATGGGTGGTGTATCACAAATGTGTTCTGCCAGTGAGGCCTGAGACGAATTGCCATGGCCTGGAAGATTATGCGATCTTCAAGGTCAACGTTGAAACCGGCGAAGAGATCAAAATCGTTGACGGGGGATTGAATCCTTATTGGCGTTGGCGAGGGGATAATCCGTAAATAATCGCTTATGCCCCCCCCCCGATCCCCCCTCACCACCCCCGACTGGCAAGCCGCCGTACGCCGGCGTACCCAGTTCTACCTACTGATCGCCTTTCTGTTAGCGGTGTTGTTTGGGGTACTTGTCTTTCAATTTTTCGCCCAACAGCGGGAATCCCAACCAGGTGTGCTCACCATGACCGTATTCGCCAACCAGGATATCCCTTTGGGCACGGCCATCACTCCTGATATGCTGGTGGTGCGGAATGTACCTGGGGAAGCTGTGCCGCCTTTGCATTACAGTTTCGTCGAGCAGGTCGTGGGCCGGGTGACGCTCTATCCTCTGGTGGCCGGGGAAGTGATCCTGCCGGGCAAGCTGATGGGCGATACCGGCGGACCGATGGCGCAGCGCTGCCCGGCGGGGTATTGGTGCGTCAGCATCCCAGCGGAGTGGTTCGTCGCCGCCCCGCCTGATCTGGCCGAGGGTGACAGCCTGGAGATCGCCGCCGTGCAGCCCGGAAACCCGGTCGATGACGCCGGCTATATCGCTACCGAAGTGCTGGTAGTGGCTCTGCCCCATGAGCACGATGGCGGTTCATATGTGCTGGCAGTCGATGATCAGGAGGCCTTATCGCTCTTATACGCCCATGCCAATGAATTCCAGTTATTGGTGCTGCTGCGCCCGGCGGGGAGTTAGGGAATGGGGATCGTGATTGGAGTCTTCTCAGCCAAAGGCGGCGTCGGTAAGAGTTTGGTGGCGGCCAATTTAGGGGCGGTCTTCGCCGCCGGGCATCGTCTCCCCACGGCGCTGATTGATCTCAACGCTGGTTTGGGGGCAGCCGATCTGCTCCTGGATTTGGAGCCTGAGCGAAGCTGGTCTGATTTATTACCGGTGGTGGGCGAACTCACACCCCAACACTTGAATCTGGCGATCACCAAACATGAGTCTGGGCTGCATCTACTGGCCTGTCCAGAGGTTCCTGACGCTCAAGCCAATCTGACCAGGGACTCTCTAGAAGCGCTGTTGACCGCCTTTCGCCAGGAATATGCCCTGACTCTGTTAGATGTCCCCACAGGTATGGGAATTATCAATGTAGCTGCCTTTCATCTGGTTGATATTCGCCTGATCTTGCTTACGCCCGATGCGCCTGCCTTGCGGGCCACCCAGCGTTATACCAACTCCCTATCCAAGAATGAAAAGCCGGTTGGGTTGGTACTCAACCAATATGAACGCGGCGCGCCGGTCAGCCCCAAGGAAATCGAAAGCCATCTCGAGCAACGACTCTACGCTATCCTACCGGTAGATCAAAGCGCGGTCTGGGCCAATATCAGCTACGGGCAACCCTGCGCGCTCAGGCAAAGAAGGGGCCTGGGGCGAGCGTTGCGCGGGTTGTCGAAAACGGTACTCAAGGTTGCCAAACGTTCGGGACAATGGGAGTATAACGATCACCTTTCGGATTAGTCTGACAAAATGAGAGTATAGAATTACCCAACAAAGCTCGCGCGCATTACGAGAATTTTTGAACCGCGAAGATGCGAAGTAATTGTCCAAAAATAACTTCCCGTTTTAGAAGTTCAACTTCTCAGAGAAGTTGAACTTCTTGAAGGAACTTATATTTTGATGTTCACGAAGTGCGCAAAGAGAGAAAGAAAGATAGAAAAACTTCGCGACCTTCGCGTCTTCGCGGTGATAGTTTTTATTGCGGTAGGAGGCCGCGTTATGCATAACGGCAATCTCTCTGCCCTCGAAGATCATCTACACCGCCTGACCAGCGAGCGAATTCAAGCGCAAGGAAACGGATCGGGTAGATATGTGGTGCAAACGGTTCAGCGTGATACGCTCGCCCGTCTGGTGTGGAAACTGCTCCAGGATGAGGGCGAGATTCTAACCCGTAAGACTCAGGATGGTCTTGTTACAACGGTGGTCAACCGCATCCTTGGCCTGGGGCCTATTGAGCCTTATCTGCACGATCCTGAAGTCACCGAAATTATGGTCAATGCGCCGGATGAAATCTTCATCGAACGGGATGGCCGTCTAGAGCAGGTCCAGGCCTCCTTTCGCGATGCCCGCCACATCTTACACGTCATCGAGCGCATCGTGGCGCCGTTGGGCCGCCGGGTGGATGAATCCGTCCCCTATGTGGATGCCCGTCTGCCCGACGGTTCGCGCGTCAATGCCATTATCCCGCCGCTGGCGTTGCGGGCTCCATCACTGACCATCCGCCGATTTTCAGCCACACCATTCACACTGAAACGCCTGGTTTCTTTGGGTACATTAGATGATCGCATGGCGCGTTTTCTGCAGGCTTGCGTGCGGGCCAGGTTGAATCTGCTCATCTCGGGTGGAACAGGCTCGGGGAAAACATCCACCCTCAACGCCATGGCGCGCTGCATCCCCCGGGGCGAGCGTCTCATCACCATCGAGGACACAGCCGAATTACAGTTGACCGCCAAGAACCTGGTATCCCTGGAAGCGCGCCCGCCGAATATCGAAGGCTCTGGTGAAGTCAATATCCGTACCCTGGTGCGCAATGCCTTGCGCATGAGACCCGACCGCATCATCGTCGGTGAGGTGCGCGGCCCCGAGGCCTTCGATATGCTGCAAGCCATGAACACCGGCCACCCCGGCTCGCTCACCACCGTGCACGCCAATTCCCCCGAAGATGCCATTCACCGCCTGGAGTCGATGATCTTGATGGCTAACCTGGAACTTCCCCAACCGGCCGTCCGCGAGCAGATTGCCGGCGCCATTGATGTGATCTTGCAGCAAGAACGATTGCCAGGGGGCAGGCGTAAAGTAGTTTCCATTGCTGAAGTTGTTCGTGAAGAGGGTTCAAGCTGGGGAGAGCTTCAAGTCAAAGTTCAAGAGATTTTCCGCTTCGAGCGCCGGGGTGTGGATGCTGAAGGACGCGCCCTGGGAGCGTATCAGGCTGCTGGATACCAACCCCAATGCCTGGAAACCGTTCGTAAAGCGGGTGTTTCCCTCCAGGCTGAATTGGATGAGTAACGAGTCTGCCCCCCTAGCCCCCCAGCATTGGGGGGTCAGGGGGGCCTGAGGAAGTTCATGTCTCGTTTGATTGGGCTGCTGGTTTATTTCCTGTTGCTTGCCTCGGCCTGGCTTTTCCGTCAGGCTTTGTTTGATATGGCCCGCGAGCATTACCCTTTGATTAGCGGGCTTGTTGGGGGGCTGGCGCTATTTGTGTTACTCGTTCCCTTCATTGAAATAGGACAAAGCCGCGGATATGCCCGCTTTTGGCGGGAGCGACTGGCCAAAAGTGACGCCTTGCCAAAGCCGCGACCCTGGTGGCAGCGCTTGCGTCGTTCTGATGACAACCTGTCGAACCGAATACTTGCGCCAATTTTTCGTACGTCTTTGGGACGGGCGCTGATGAGTTATTGGGGTGATGCCGGTTTTGGCGCTCATCCGGCAATTTTTTTAGCGGCTGTGTTGTTCACAATTTTGGGTGGTTATCTGGTTGGATACTTATCCACCCGCAGTGTGTTATTGGGGGGCTTTGCAGCATTTCTAGCTTTGATTGCTTTGGTTGTATTGACCTACTCGCGGGCCAGACTCCAACGCAGGCGTTTTAGCGATCAATTTCCCGATGTGCTCGACCGGCTGGCGGACTCCCTCCAGGCTGGTTTCTCGTTACCCCAGGGGATAAACTTTGTCATTCCAAATCTTTTCGAACCGAGCGCTTCAGAGATGGCCCGGGTTTCGTCCCAAATCGCCTTGGGCTTTTCGGTTGATGATGCTCTGAGTGAGTTATACCAACGCCGCCCCAGCGAAGATGTCCGTCTCTTGGTAGAAGGTCTGACCTTGCAGCGTCAGGTTGGGGGAGATATGCCCGCCATGATGCGTGAAATGGCTTCTTTTGTGCGGGGGCGGGTGGAGTTAGAAAACGAAGTGCGCACGCTTACAGCCCAAGGCCGCCTCTCGGCTATTGTGATTGCATTGTTGGTGCCGGTATCCATTGGTGTGCTCTCGATGTTCCCAGGATATATCGATGTGCTTTTTCAGACTACGCTCGGAAACCTGGTATTGATCGCTGCCGGGTCACTTGAATTAATTGGCGCGGCTATCGTAGCGCGCCTGGTTCGGATTGAGTATTAGTATGCTACAAGTGCTTTTTATGCAAGGATACTTGAACCGCGAAGACGCGAAGACCGCTAAGGTTTTTAAATTGTTTTTCTTCGCGTCTTCGCGGTGAATCTTTTTGGTTTCGGCTCGTCCGAGTTAGGTACCTCATGGTCATTTCTCTTGCATTAACCTTAGGCGGGTTTGTATTCGTTTTACTCTTGTCGTTGGATGCTCTCTTCGATCATCCTGCAAGAATTCGAATGCAGGGGGTTTTTAACTTGCGCCGAGAAAAGGAACGCAAATCTTGGAAACAAATCTTCCGCGCTGCTTTGGGGGCAGTTCGTCCGCCGCCGTTTCTCGATGCCTGGGTGCAGCCAAAAGAACTGCTTTGGGCTGGCTTTCACCTCGATGTTGGGGAATATCGGGCGATTTGGTGGCTGATGGTACTCTTTGGTATTGGGGTCGGCCTCTTGATTATGGTCACAAAAGAGTGGCGCGGTGTGAGCCTGGTCGCTGCTCTCATGGTGATGTTGGGTATTGCCGGAAGTCCCTATCTATATCTGCACTGGCGAATGCGTCGGCGCGCTCGTGTAATTGCCAAGAGCCTGCCGGATTTTCTGGATTTGCTTACTTTTACCGTGCAGGCCGGCCTGGGGTTTACCCCGGCTTTGCAGCGGGTTAGCGCCGGGTATCCGGGTCCGTTGGGGGAAGAGCTGCGGCGCGTGTTGGTACAGATCGAGTTAGGCTTCTCACGCGCCGAAGCATTGGATGAATTTGTCAGTCGCTCTCCTTCACCTGAGATTCAGAACTTTGTCGAGGCTGTAAAACTGACCGAGCAGTTAGGCACTTCCCTGGCGCGCACGCTGCGCATACAGGCCAATATGATGCGCCTTACCCGCCGTCAGCGCGCCCAGGCCGCCGCCCAGACCGCGCCGATTCGCATCATCCCTGCGCTGGTTTTCTTCTTCTTGCCAAGCTTATTGTTGATTTATCTGGCCCCGCCGATCATCAATTTCTTCATGCGCCGCTAGTTCCCTTATTATGTTGCTGACCAAAAGCAGGAGCAAAATTTCACCGCAAAGCCGCAAAGACCGCAAAGGTTATGCTTATTTTTCGTTTTTCTTGGCGAGCTTGGCGTGTCGCCACGGGCGTGCAAAGCATTCGCGGTTCAACAAAGAAACTCCCGCTCAGACTCTCGTCGAGTTCGCATTAGTATTGCCGATCTTGTTGCTGCTCATGGTATCGCTGATCGATTTTGGCGTCATCATGCACGCGCAGGTTATGGTTACCAATGCCGCCTGGGAAGGCGCTCGTGCTGGGGCTACGATTGTCAACCCTGAACAGGGAGATGAGGAGATCATCGGAGCAGTTCACCAGGCTTCCTATGGATTGAACCTGGACAATCTCGAGATCGATATTGACCCCGAACAGAACGAAGCCCCCCGTAATCAACCCTTTCCCGCGCCGCGTGGTGAAGCCTTAGCCGTGACCGTTTCTTATCGCGTTCAACTCGCTTTTCCCAATATCAATTTCCCTGTGACGGGGAAAGCCGTAACCATGATGGAGTATCAAAACCCATGAGGTTGAAGCAGCGCGGCCAGATCCTGATTGTAGTTGCCATCTTGTTATTGGTGGTCCTGTTTTTCCTGGCCGTGATCATCGATGGGGCGCGCTTGATGGTCGAAAGACATGAATTGAACCGAGCTGCGGATGCTGCTGCCAGGGCTGGACTGGGGGTGGTTGGCGATCAGATGGTCACTCAGGTTGTCCAGGCACAAACTGCGGCAGCTATAAACCTGTGCACACCGATCCCAGAAAACAATTTGCTTACCCCCGAGGGATTCAAACCTCCGCCCACATGCACGCCGACACCCTTACCGAGCGATTTCTACGCCTGGCTGACTGATCGCCACCGGGCTACGTTAGTTTCACCGGGCATGCAAACATCGGTAGCTTCTCAGGTTCAGGCTTATGCAGATAACAACAACCTGGGATTATCTAACCCCGATGTAACCGAATTGGAAGTGACCTATCCATACGAGCATCACGCAAATGATCGCGACCTGAATATCTACGTTCGCATTCGTCGACAGGTGACTGTTTTGTTTGTTGGGTTGTTGGGGATTGATCAGGGAGAATTTTCAGGGGATACCAAGCAGAGCATTCCCCAAAGGAAATGATATGTCTTTTCTGAAATTCACTATTCGTTGTGGCCCGATCTTCATATTGGTCGCTTTGATAGCCGCACTTGGTTATCACTTGGGTGAATATATCCCCTCAGAATGGTGGTTGCTGCCAGCAGCCGGTGCTTTGGTTCTTTTGATCACATTACAGATATTTAAGCTGGTTCCGCGCTTGAATTTCATTCTTTTACTGGGGTTGGCTCTATCAGCGGGAGCTTTGTTGAATTGGTTTGATCTTGGGGATGGGAATTGGTTCCCGTGGATTGTATTATCCCTGGGGCTTATCTCCTCATTAGCCTGGGGTTACCTCCTGGGAATCCGTTTAGGATGGATTAGTTCTTTGTTTTTCCCACTTACTATTGTGTATCTGTTGGTGTGGTTTCTGATATATCTAGTTCCAGGGCTGGCCGCGTGGATGTTGGCTTGGGCGATAATTGGAATGTTTTTGTTCGTTGGACAAGCAATTCACATCGTAACGGAGGCACGTTATTCCAAAACAGAAGAAGTACCAGTTCCTTTGGTCAGCGATTTATTCATCACATACTTCAATTTATTCTGGATCGGTGCGGTCATTGATGGGTTGATGCGAAATAATTTTGGTTAGTGAGCGTCCAAAAATAACTTCCCGATTTATTAGACTTTCCAGGTTTCGGCTCACTTGTTCCGCTCAGAGCATTTTGCAAAAATCTGGAAGGTTTTGCGGAACTAATTTTTAGACGTTTACTTAGTAAGAACTCAATACTTTTATTAGGCGAAAGCCAGAAATGGAGTTGGTAAATGAGTAACAAAAAGGTGTTTCTTGGTGGAACATGCAATGGTTCATTGTGGCGTGAAGAACTAAAACCTTTCTTGGAGATAAACTATTTCGATCCCGTTGTTGATGACTGGAATGAAGAAGCGTATCAGCAAGAATTGCATGAGCGTGCAACAGCTGATTTCGTTCTATATGTGATAACCCCAAAAATGGCGGGCGCTTATGCCATTGCAGAAGTTGTTGATGATAGTAATAAGCAGCCTGAGAAAACCGTCTATTGCTACCTGATGGGCGATGGCGGAGATGTGTTCACGGAAAGCCAGCTAAAATCCCTGCGCAACGTTGGTCGTATGGTTGAAGCTAATGGCGGCAAGATGTTTGGTAATTTAGCTGATGCTGTAAATTATCTGAATTCCTTCGCTTGACAACGGTTGGCGCTGACCTGCTATCTCAGTAGGTTCGTAGCGGCTTTAGCAAATCAGGTTGTGTTGCCAACCATCAATTCACTACCAGACACTTTTTAAAAACGGTTCGTAGAAAGTGTCCGGTAACAAAACTAACCATAGAGATACGGAGGAAATCTACATGTTTGACATTATTGCCACAATAGTTCTAATACTAATTCCACTCTTGATGTCTGTAAAAGTTGTTCAAACATACCGGGAATCAGACAAAATATGGAGTTTATCCCCCATACCGTTTTATTTGTTGGCGGCGCTTGCTTTTGTTTTTGATTGGATGAGTGGGCTCTCTATGCTTTTGTTAGGGTTTATTGTACGTGTCATTGTAGGGTTGGTCATTAGAGAACGTGTTTCTCGATGAAAACGAAAGATTATTATCCCAGGCATCTAGAGTTTCGTGAGTAAGTTGTGCTACAATACAACCGTTATGCAGGAACAAGAACCGTCACGAAATCCGCTCACGAAGCAAACTCATCGCAAGGAAACTTTCTGGCAGATCGCTTTCCCGCTGATCCTTGGCGTAATTGCTATCCTGGGATTGGCTGTTTGTACAGTAATGGTAGCCTCAGGAGGAGGGAACGTCAGCCAGGCTGCCGATGCATCTTTGATATTTTTGATCATCCCCACCATAGTGATGGCCTTCATCCTTTTGGCTGTGTTGGGCGGCCTGATTTATGGGATGGCTCGTTTCCTGAGGTTTTTGCCCCCGAAATTCTTCACCCTGCAAGGATTTTTCTGTCACATCCAGGCTGGCGTTAAAAAGGCGGCTGACAAAGCGGTGGAACCAGCCTTGCGCATGAAAAGTGCTGGCGCCGGCTGGCGCACCTTCAAGAGCGAACTTACTTCCCGAAAAACGCAAAATGATATTCCTGATGAAGGATTTTAAGAACCATGACAACCACAAATGAACAAATCCCATCTGATAATTGGAAAACAAGAATTTTAATCATTGGAGCTGTCATTGGCGCTCTGACTGGCTTGGGCACAGCCTATCTGCTCATTCAACGCGCCGATGAAGAAGCTGGTCTCAAGATGACTCCTGGAGAGGGAGCAAAGCTGGGTGTCTCGGTCTTCAGCTTTTTACGGCAGATCACCCAGCTATAGGGTAGAGAGCCTATGCGCTCGCTGGCTGAGTTGAAGCGCATTCCCTGCCGTGGGGGTGAGCTTTTTATCGAGCGGGGGCACGTCACAATGGCATGGTGGACGCACGTGGCCAAAGGCCTGCATCGCAACGATTTCATCATGGCCGCCAGGACAGATCAGCTTTTCGCAGCATAAAGCCTAAACTCACTTCGAATGGAAGCAAACTTCGGAAGTCTTTAAGACTTCCGAAGTTTTTATTTGCGCGCTGTATGTATCTTCTCAAAAAGTAGGGGAGAATCTGCATGCCTGGCCGTAGGCCCGCCTCTGGCGTGGCACCCCAGAATATCGAGATGATACTGCGCGCGCTTGACTCAACGGGGGGAATTTGATATGATATAAAAACGAACGTTCGTTCATTTTGCGCACATAGGAGCCTCATGACCCCGGAAACCACCCCCAAAGGAGAACTCACCCGCGCCGCTATCGTTGAGGCGGCGCATGACTTGATTATCACGCAGGGTTATCACGGCACTTCTATGCGGCAGATTGCCCAAGAAGCTGGCATTGCCCTGGGGGGCATTTACAATCATTTTTCGAGCAAAGAAGATATTTTCCGGGCTATCTTTTTAGATAATCACCCTTATGGCGAGATGATCCCGGCCATCGAATCCGCCCAAGGCGAAACCCTGGAAGAGTTCGTGCGCGATGCTGCCACCCAGATGTTATCGGCCATCAACCGTCGCCCGGATTTCCTCAACCTGATGTTCATCGAAATCGTCGAGTTCAAGAGCGCCCATGCCCATGAGTTATTCGAAGCGTTATTCCCGCGCGGTTTACAAGTTGTCGAGCTCATGGCCAGCAAGGACGGCAAGCTGCGTTCCGTGCCTGCCCCGATGTTGATGCGCGCTTTCATGGGGTTCTTCATCTCCTACCATCTGGCGGATGTGGTCCTGGGCAGAGTAGCCCCGCCTGAATTCTCGGAGAATGCCATGGCGTATTATGTGGATATCTTCCTACACGGCATCCTCGAAAAGGAATGAGATCATGTTTCTGCGAATTCTCTACATCCTGCTTGCCATCCCTGCTACGCTCATCGTACTTCACACCATCATCCGGATTGTGCGACATTTCAATAAATTTCCCATGCCTCAATGGATGGCGAACTTGATCGACAATCCAGTTCGACGAAAATTTCAACCCCCGGATAAGACAGCCATCCGACATAAGATCGAACCAGGGATGCGGGTGTTGGAAATCGGCCCTGGTAATGGCACTTATACCCTGGCAACTGCTCATCGTCTCGGTACTAAGGGGGAATTGGTAACTATCGACATCGAGCCCAAGATGATCGAACGCGTTCAGCGCAGAATCGAAGCTGAAGGTGTCACCAATATCGATGCCCGCGTGGCCGATGTCTATGAGCTGCCCTTCGAGGATGCCAGCTTTGATTTGGTTTATATGATCACTGTGATCAACGAAATCCCAGATATTCCCCGGGCTTTGGCGGAATTTCATCGGGTGCTGAAAACCGCCGGGAAGCTGGTCTTTAGTGAGATTCTCTTGGATCCAGATTATCCTCGGGCAGCTACGCTCACGCGCAAAGTACAGGCCCTGGAATTCCGCTTGAAAGTGAAGATCGGCAACTTTTTCTATTACACGTTGATATTCGAGAAAGCCAAAAAGGTATGGGTCTCTGGGATTTCGCGTGGTAAGGTCCAGATTTGGGAGTGAACGGGGTGTGGAACACCCCGTTCACTCCCAAATCTGGGAAGCTCCACGCCAAGTACCAAAGAGCCAAAGGTATTTTCTGCTTTGTAGAGTTTCGATCTAACTGATCATGAAGCGAGAAGGTAACACACAACTTCGAATGGGGATTGACATTGGTTCGACCACTGCCAAAGTGGTGTTGTTGAACCAGAATGACGATCTGTTATTTTCTGCGTATTGCCGGCATCATGCGGATACCCTGGCAACCCTGGGTTCCATTCTTGAAGAGGCTTCTCAGTCACACGGCGATGTCGAGGTTAAGTTGCTGGTGACCGGCTCTGCTGGATTGGGCATCAGCGAAAAGTTCAGCCTGCCGTTTATTCAGGAAGTTGTGGCTTCCGCCGAGGTCGTCAGCCAGCTTTACCCGGATGTGAAGACGCTGATTGACATTGGGGGTGAAGATGCCAAGATGATTTTCTTCAATGCTGAGGGCAGGCCAGACATCCGCATGAATGGCTCCTGCGCCGGGGGGACTGGGGCATTCATCGACGAGATGGGGACTTTGTTGAACGTGCCGGTGTCAGAATTGAACGATCTGGCCAGCCAGCACACCATGATCTATCCTATGGCTTCGCGCTGCGGGGTCTTTGCTAAGACCGATTTGCAAAATCTGCTCAGCCGCGACATCCCCAAGGAAGATGTGGCTGCATCGGTATTCCACGCGGTGGTATTGCAGACCTTGGCCACCCTCTCGCGGGGTTACGAACCATCCCCGTTGATCCTGTTCAGTGGCGGCCCCTTGACGTTTTTACCAGCCTTGAAGAATGCCTTTATGCAGGTTTTGCAGGTGGAACCTTGTGATGTTCTTGACAAGGAAAACGCAGAACTTCTCCCTGCCATTGGAGCAGCCCTGGCAAACAGTTCGGCGAGTCAGACTTTCACACTCACCAGCCTCATCAAGCAACTGAACAGCACCCAGGATCATTTCACCGCAGGCCAAAACAGGCTGCCAGCGTTGTTCGAAGATGAGCTTGAACTCCGTGGATGGGAATCCACCCGTACCCAGCAGAAAATCGAACGCATCGATATCGGGAATCTGAATGGCGACAAACTCTTCTTGGGAGTGGATTCCGGTTCGACAACCACAAAACTGGTATTGATCGATTCTAAGGGCAGCGTGGCATTCGATTATTACTGCAATAACGGTGGCAATGCCATCCAGGCCACCCTGGCAGGACTGCAAGAAATCCGCCAGCAATTTGCAGAGCACGGCAAACCCCCCGATATCGCCAGGAGTATCGTGACGGGATATGGCGAAGATCTGATCCGGGCTGCTTATGGATTCGATGATGGGATTGTAGAGACGCTGGCTCATTTCAAGGCTGCTACAGCCTTCGATGAGGAGGTATCTTTCATTTTAGATATCGGCGGCCAGGATATGAAAGCCATCTTCGTCAAGGATGGCTTTATCCAAAGTATCGAGATCAACGAGGCCTGTTCTTCGGGCTGTGGCTCCTTTATGGAGTCATTTGCCAGTTCGATGGGTTACAACGTGGCCGATTTTGCTCAGTTGGCATGTCAGGCAGAGGCACCCTGCGATCTGGGGACGCGCTGCACCGTCTTCATGAATTCACGCGTCAAACAGGCTTTACGGGAGGGTGCCGAAATCAATGACATCTCTGCCGGATTAGCGTACTCGGTGATCAAGAACGCGCTTCATAAGGTGCTCAAAGTTACTAATACTGATCAACTCGGTGAGCACATTGTGGTTCAAGGTGGCACTTTCCGTAATCCGGCTGTCCAAAAGGCAATGGAGCACCTTTTAGGCAGGCGAGTCACCTGCCCCGATATGGCAGAATTGATGGGGGCTTATGGCGCCGCGCTGACGGCCCGAGACAGTTATCGCAGCAACGGACATGAGAGCAGTCGTTTTGTGGGCCTGGAGAACCTGGAGACGGTTGGCGATTATGCCAGGCGGCTGATCCGCTGCCAGGGTTGTGAAAATAAATGCGCTGTGACAAGAATGAAATTCCCGAATGGGAACATCTTCTACTCCGGCAACCGCTGTGAGAAAATGTTCACCAACAGCGGGAAGGCGGAACGGCAGGGGATCAATCTGCCGGCCATCAAGTATGGCTTATTATTCGACCGCGAGACGACTCCTGATACAACGCCCAAATTGACCATCGGCATCCCTCGGGTACTCAATTTGTTTGAGAACTTCCCATTTTGGAACACCTTGTTTGTAAAATGCGGTATCAAAGTCCAGCTTTCGGTGCCCTCGAATAACGATTTATTCCAAAAAGGGACTGCTCACATCATGTCGGAAAACCTGTGTTTTCCGGCCAAGCTGGTCAGCGGGCATATCATCGATCTCGTCGAGGCGGGTGTGGATCGTATCTTCTTCCCGATGGTTTTCTACGAAGAGAATAATTTCAGCGATGCAGCCAACAGCTATAACTGCCCGGTAGTCTCCGGTTATGCAGACGTGATCCGCAGTGTGATCGATCCCCAACGGAAGCACAATATTTCACTGGATATGCCGCCGATCAACCTGGATGACAAGAAACTTCTCAGAAAGGCCTGTATTAGCTACCTCGCCGGCCTGGGCGTTCCCGCGAGGGTCATCCGCCGGGCGTACGCCAAAGCCCTGGAGTCTCAGAGGCAATTCAAGGCCCAGGTGCAATCCCTGGCCGCGGATATCCTGGCAGATGCCAAAGTTGATGGTCGTTCGGTGATCTTGTTGTTGGGACGCCCGTATCATATCGATCCGCTAATCAACCATAAAATTCCGGACATTCTGACGGGTTTTGGGATGGATGTCATTACAGAGGATTCCATTCCCCTGGAGCCAGACCAGACTCTAGATAACCGTCATGTGATGACCCAGTGGGAATATATCAACCGCTATTATCACGCCGCCCGTTGGGCCGGGGGGCAGGATCATGTAGAAGTGGTGCAGTTGAACTCCTTTGGCTGCGGGCCTGATCCCTTCGTCCTAGAAGAAGTGAGCACTATTCTCGGCGAATATGGCAAAAGCCCAACCGTGATTCGCATTGATGAAATCGAGAGTTCTGGTTCTACCAAACTGAGACTGCGGTCGATGATGGAATCCATCCAGCAGCAGGAAAAATCCGAGGCGCGCGTCTATAAGCCCAGAAAGACGACCCGAGTTTTCCAACAGGAGGATCGCGGCCGGACGCTTATCGTCCCGGATTTTTCGCCATTTTGCTCACCGCCGATTGTGCGGCCATTCATCGATATGGGCTACAAAATTGTATCGCTGCCGCCCGCGGATCGTGCCTCCGTCGATGTTGGGCTGAAATACACCAACAACGAAATCTGTTATCCGGGGATCATCACGATTGGCGATTTGGTCAAGGCTCTGCAATCCGGGAAATATGACCTTGCTAAAACGGCGATTGGCTTTTCTCAAACGGGAGGCCAGTGCCGGGCGTCCAGTTATCCTTCCATGGTCAAGAAAGCCCTGGTGGCCGCTGGTTTTGAGGATATCCCTGTGGTGGCCTTATCTATCAACTTGCAGGTACTCAACGATCAACCGGGGTTTGAATTCGATATCAAGGAATATATGTATAAGGCCGTCATCGGGATGATGCTCACGGATGCGCTTTCGGATATGTATTACTCCACTGCAATTCGAGAGAGGCGAAAAGGAGCAGCTCAGGATGTTGTAAATAAATATCTGAATCCCTTCATGGAAGGGGCAATACCCCTCGAAAGAACCGCGCTGCTCGAAACCCTCGACCGGGCTGTGGCTGACTTCAATGCGCTCGGCATCAGAGATCAGGAGTACCCCAAGGTGGGCATCGTTGGAGAGATTTATGTCAAGTACAACGAATTTTCTAACAATTACGCGGCCCAGTGGTTGATGGAGCAAGGTATTGAGGTAGCGATGCCCCCCTTTTTGGAATTCTTTTCTGGGGGGCTGGTCGGCGTTGACACCAGCGTGAGGACCAATCTCATGCAACCCAATCTCCTTTGGCTGCTATCCTTTTTGGGGAAGAAACTGATCCGGAATTTCTTGGATAAGGTCGATGGGATTATGCAAAAGTATCGCTTCTATCACCCCCACCACGATATTCAAGATATAGCCAGGAAAGCTCAGGAGATCGTTAGCCTGAATCACCAATATGGGGAGAATTGGCTGATCGCTGGCGAGATCGCTTCCTTTGTGAGAGATGGTATCAATAACATACTTTGCCTGCAGCCCTTTGGATGTATCGCCAACCATGTGATTGCCAAAGGTGTACAAAAGCGAATGAAGGAGTTATACCCCCAACTCAACCTGCTCTTCCTGGATGCCGACGCGGGTGTCAGCGAGGTGAACTTCTTCAACCGCATGCACTTCTTTATCAACCAGGCTAAGAATATGGCCTGATTTAGGATATTTAATTATGCTCAATACTCGTTTGGTTGCCATCATCCGCAAAGAATTCATCCAGATCTGGCGCGACCCGCGCACCTTGATGTTGATCCTGGTTATCCCCATCATGCAGTTGTTCTTGTTGGGCTATGCCGCTTCCAACGACATCCGCAACCTGCCGCTGGCGGTATTCGACCAGGACCGCGGGCCGGCGGCGCGGGCATTGCTGGATGCCTACCGCGCCGCCGACTATTTCGATATCGCCTTCGATGTCGATTCGGAAGCCCAAATTCGAGATTTGATCGAAGCCGGTGACGCCCGCCTGGGGCTGATCATTCCGCCTAATTACAGTACCGAAATTGGGGGGGATGGCAGCGCCAAGGTAATCTTTGTCTTCGATGGCTCTGACCCCACGGCAGCCTCGACCGCCCTGGCCGCAGCCCAGCAGATCGGCTGGCAGCACGCCACCGAGATCCAGCAGCAGCGCATGAGCCGGGCTGGGATTCCCGTCTCGAGCGAGATGCCGCTGGAGATCCGCACGCAAGTCTGGTACAACCCCGACCTGATAGATGCTTACTTCATGATCCCGGCGATCATCGGCATGATCTTATTTGCCATCACATCGATCCTCACCGCCACAACGATTGTACGCGAGCGTGAGCGCGGCACTATGGAGCAGTTGATCGTTACCCCCATACGTCCCTGGGAACTGATCGTCGGCAAGCTGCTGCCTTACGTGATCCTGGCGCTGACCAACGCTGTTGAAGTTCTGGTGATCGGCTCGTGGTGGTTTGACGTTCCGGTGCGCAGCGATCTGTGGTTGATCATGCTGCTCTCAGCCCTCTTCCTGGTTACCAGTTTGAGCATTGGATTGCTGGCCTCGACCATCGCCAACACCCAGCAGGAAGCCATGCTGACGGTCTGGATGTTGCTGCTGCCCACGCTTTTCCTGTCGGGATTTTTCTTCCCGCTTGAAGCCATGCCGCTGGTTTTGCAATGGATATCTTATGTTTTGCCCTTGCGATATTATTTGGTGATTATTCGTTCTCTATTGTTGAAGGGCACCAGTGTGGCGGCCCTGCAGAATGAGATCGTTGCCCTGGTTATTTTCGGGATTGTGTTGATGTCAGCTGCAGCCGTCCGCTTCCGCAAACGTTTGGACTGATCACTGGTTACTGAAAACTGGTAACTGATATTGGAGGCACTCATGCACGGAAAAATAATGCGTATCATACCATTAGTTCTGATCTTGGTTATTGTGGCGGCTACGGTTTATTACTTCAATTGGGTCATCGTTGAACAGGATGATGCACTACAAGCTTCGGGCACGGTGGAAGTTATCGAAGTGATCATCGCGCCAGAAATTGGCGGCCGGATTGAGGAAATATTTGTAGATGAAGGTGGCCAGGTCGAGGCCGGGGATACCCTGGTGCGCTTCAACGACGCTCTGCTGCTGGCTCAGCTCGATCAGGCTGAAGCTGCACAGAAACATGCCCAGGCCAACTACGATCTGATCGCCGCTAGTCTGTCTCTCGAAAAACGCCAGGCTTCTATTTCTACAGCTGAATTGGAATTGGTCAATGTCCAGCAAGCCTTGGACGATCTGTATGAGAACCTGGATCTTGCCAGGGCTGCGGCCCTCCAGGCTATCGCCGATGCCCGCGATGCTGTGCGTGATACGCAGCGGCGGGTTGATAATTTACATAAAGCTTCCCTGCAGACGGATATCGAACAGGCCGAGGCCAATGTCATTTTGGCAAAAGACAAGTTGGACAAGGCCATCGAAGATTATGAGCCTTACGAAAACAAACCTGAGGACGATCTCCCCCGGGCGGCGTATTTAAGTATAAAAGCTCAGGCCCAGGCTGAATATGATAATGTGGTCCGTTATCTCAATAATTTGACTGGCGAGACGGACGAGATCGATCTGGCTCAGGCTGAAGCTGATTTGGAGGCAGCCCAAGCCCATTTGGCGGATGCCCAACGGCAGTACGAAAAAATGGCCGATGGACCTGATCCCGACGCGCTTGCCCTGGCTGAAGCGCGTTTGAAAAATGCCCAATCGCAATTAACGCTGGCGCAATCAGGAGCAAGTGCTGAGGAACTGGCGGTTGCTCAGGCTCAGATTGATACTGCTCAGTCCGCGGTGGCGGTAATTCGCGCCCAATTGGATAAGTTGGTCCTTTCTGCACCCATGGACGGCAGGGTTTTGTACCGCTCAGTGGAACCAGGAGAAGTGGTGCAGCCCGGCGTGCCCCTGCTGACTTTGGCTCGTTTGGATAATTTGACAATCACGGTCTACGTTCCGGAAGATCGTTACGGTGAAATTATGCTCGGTCAGATAGCTGATGTGACCGTAGACTCTTTCCCAGGAGAGATTTTTGATGCGCTAGTTGTGCGCATCGCCGACGAAGCGGAATTCACTCCTCGCAATGTGCAAACCGCAGAAGGGCGCCGCACTACGGTATTCGCTGTCAAGTTATCGGTCGAGAGCCCGGAAGGCAGGCTCAAGCCGGGCATGCCAGCAGACGTAGTGTTCGGTGAACAGTAAACAGTGATCAGTAAACAGTGATCAGTTACCAGTGATCAGTTACCAGTCAACAGGAAACACTTCTAATGGAAAACCTGATCAAGGCCAAAAACCTGACCAAAACCTTCGGCGACACAACTGCCGTGGATGATCTCAGCCTGCAAGTGCGCGCCGGGGAGATTTATGGACTGGTCGGCCCTGATGGGGCGGGCAAAACCACCACGATGCGCTTGTTATGCGGCGTGTTGACCCCCGATGCCGGGGAAATCATGGTGGGCGGGCACTCGATGATCCGCAATCCCGACCGCGCCCGTGAGCAGATCGGCTATCTCTCGCAGCGTTTCTCGTTATACGAGGAATTGACTGTGTTAGAGAACCTGCGTTTCTTTGCTGAGGTGCGCGGCATCCCCCGCGATCAATGGTATGAGC
>JADHXE010000308.1 GCA_016783125.1 Anaerolineales bacterium | reverse complement strand
TTGGTTAGCCGCGTCTCTCTACCAAAGATTAGCCTGTTTTTTTGAACTTGCATTCAGTTCAAATACGCTTATCTCTGCAATTTGCCCTTTTCTCCTGCTCCACCTTAGCTCAACTGCCCCTATTCCGGGAATTGCTGATTGAAACCTTGCTTTTTGGGCAAGAAATTATGCTTATTCGGGAAGTACCAGGGAGTAAGGAGTAGGGAGTAGGTGTATTTTCCATTACTTCTTACTCCCTACTCCCCCCCGTTACTTTTTGGGCCGACTCGTCCAGATGTGGAGGGAATTCATGCCCGCATACAAATACCCCCGCCGACGGGCCATCCGCTTTGTGATGCACCAATTATCGAAGGTGGCTTTGGCCGCGGTCGCTGACGTGGAGATTTTGAGTCCGGAAAACCTCCCCCAGAACGGCCCCCTGTTAGTCGTCGGCAATCACTTTAATTTCCTCGATCCGGTAGCCTTTGTGCGATTCTCCCCCTGGCCGATTGATTTCATCGGCGCGGCATTCCCTCCTTTCGCTCCCACTTGGACGAAATTTATCACTGCAATGTGGGGGTTCTATAAACTCTATCGCGGCACCGGGTCTACGGAAGCCCTGCGCGCCGCGGAGGCGATCCTGGCGCAGGACGGTATTTTAGGTATTTTCCCCGAGGGAGGCAGTTGGGCCACCGTGCTGCGCCCTGCCCGGCCAGGGACGGCCTATCTGGCGGCGCGTTCAGGGGCGAAATTGCTGCCGGTGGGTTTGTATGGCTTCAACGATGTTTTCCCCTGGCGGTTGCACAATCGGGCCAAGCCCGTAATCAAGATCGGCGAACCCTTCGGCCCCTTCAAGGTCACTGGCCGCGGTCGGGAGCGGCGTCAGCAGCTAAATGAGATTGGCGATACCATTATGCGCAAGCTAGCCGACTTACTGCCCGATGAGTTGCGCGGAAAGTACTCCAGCGATCCCGCGGCGCGCGCCGCTGCCAAGGAAGTCGAAGATTATCCTTGGGATGACGCCCCAGAGGGAAGGGTCAATGGCGGTGGTGTGATCAATTAACACAGATTGTCAGCGATTCAGACTTCGGAAGTCTCCAAGATGGTCTTGATGTGCAAAATCAGCTCGTTTTGTCCAAAAATCCGTTGGTAAAACCACCTGGTAAGACTTCCGAAGTCTTCGATGAACGCAAATATGCCACAATACAAATTCCCCAAGCGCGGCCCAATTCGTTTCATTTTAAAGTCACTAATTTACATCGCCTTGGGCATATTTACCAAATTAGAAATTGTTGGCAAAGAGCGTATGCCCCGCGGCCCCTTTGTTCTGGCTGCCAACCACTTTAGCTTCGCTGACCCGGTGGTGCTGATCCGCATCACGCCTTGGAAAACGAATTTCATCGCGGGGGCAGTGGCGGGTTTTGCGCCCAAATGGGCTACCTATTTTCCTAAGATGTGGGGCGCTTTCTGGGTTCATCGCGGTACAGGCTCGCGGGATGCCTTGCGCTCGGCGGAGGGTTGGTTGAAAAGCGGCGGCGTGTTATGCATCTTCCCAGAAGGAGGTGCCTGGGCGCAGATATTGCGTCCGCCGCGGCCGGGGACAGCATACCTGACCACGCGCGGTGACGCGCCGATTTTACCTGTAGGGATCGTTGGGTTGGAGAACCTGTTCCCCTTGCGTTTGATCAATCGCCCCGTGGTGAAAATAAATATTGGCCAGCCCTTTGGTCCTTTCGAAGTCAAAGGCCGCGGCCGCCAGCGCCGCGAGCAGCTTGATCAAATCGGACACACAATCATGGAAAAGATCGCCGAGCTGCTCCCCGAGGAAAATCGCGGCCGCTATTCCGATGATCCCGCCATCCGTGAAGCGGCGAAGGAGTTCGAAGCGTACCCCTGGGAGGATGCGGTGGAAGGGGAAGTTAGGGGCAGCGGCGGGGCGATCCATTAGCTGGATTAGATAGTATAATGATCGTGAGCCGTAAACCCGGAGACGAACCATGATAAACAAGACGATGACCCTCACAATTCCTGCTTCACTTGCACAGGAATTAGATTCCGCCGGCCAGGAATTTTTCGTCGAAGTATTAGAACGTGGCCTGCGTGATCTCAAAATCGAACGCGCGCTGGCACGTTATTCGCAAGGGGGACTATCCTTTGGAGCAGCTGCTCGCCAAGCGGGTGTATCACAGTCCGAATTGGCGCGGTACGCTTACGCGCGCGGTATGGAGCCTCCCTTCACCACTGAAACACTTGCGGAAGAGTTAAGTTAATTGCCATGTCCGATGTTCTATGCGATGCCGGTCCTTTGGTCGTGCTGGGGAAATTGAATCGCCTGGAACTTTTGGATGAATTATATGGGGAGGTGCAAATTCCGCGCGCTGTCTACGAAGAAGTGGTAACAGCAGGGTTGGCGCGTGGCGCATCAGATGCGCAGACGGTGCGTCTGTTTTTGCAACGTCAGCAGTGGCCCATTGTTACCGTACTGCCGACTGTGCTGGCTGCTTACACACCACAAGCCAACCTCGATCCAGGCGAAACCGAAGTGCTGGCGTTAGCGCAATCGCTAACGGATCCTTTAGTGCTGTTGGATGATGAAGTTGCACGGAATGAAGCTCGTCGCTTGAAACTTCGCCTGCGCGGCACACTGGGGGTGCTTGTTCAAGCCCATCGAAGCGGTTTTTTAACCCTGGGGCAGGTCGAATTGTTGATCCAAGAGATTGCAGCCCGGCCTGACATCTGGATATCAGCAAAATTGTGCGAGCAAGTGTTAGCATCGCTGCACAAGGGTGAAACGACGTAATCGCTGCTTGATGATTTGAGCGGATTATTAAACGCCCCTGTATTTGCGAAGCGGCCAAAGAGTTTTAAGCCTGCCCCCGGGATGATGCTGTAGAGGGGAAAGTTATAGGATAGGGTTTTAGGTTCTACAAATTTCTACGCAGCATTCCAAGCAGAATTAGAGCTAAACCTATGGGGGTCTACGTTTGGATTTTAGGGATAGACAAATCCTGCAAAATACCCCGCAACCAGGTAATCTATCTCGCTGCCATCGAAGCTCATGCTGTATAAATCGACGCCTCCTGCATATTTGGTTTCAATCAACATGGTTTCATCATCCAGCCAGCCAACTACGTTGAAAGAGTGATAATCTTGATTGGTGAATTTTGCTTTCAACGCTTGTTCATCGATGCGATATGTTGCCTTATCGATCAGTGAAGTAACCTGAATGGCCGTGGAAATTTCTGAGTCGTCCATGATCACACTCGCCCAGGCAATATTATGATTAGAAGGTGAAATATGAACGCTGCCTGTATCACTGATAATGAAGCCAACTGTATTTGGCATCGCAGCGATACTATTTTGTAGGACGCCAGTGGCTAAATTGGTCACGTTGATCGCCGGGTTGTCCTCATCTGAAAAATCAGCAATCACGACCAGGGTCGTGTCCGGAGAAATTACCAGCCGCCCACCCTTGATATCGGTGAGTAGCCCCTGGCTTTGATTGGTGGTCGTGTCAAGGTAAAACAGCCCTCGATATCCCGTGAAAAAGACGGGACCACCCCCCATTACCCCTTCAGATTGAAGCGTATACCAGATGCCTGTCATTTCATTAGCTTCATGGGTCACAGCTAAGGGCCGTAAGACATAGTTGTCTTCCGCTCTCGAAAGAGCCGCTTCAAAAACATAGGATTTCTCTGGTGAAAAGGCATAAATCCAGCTTTGGATGGTGAGCGGCTCGCTCGTGGCCTCATCAGCGCTCTCGGTGGGAGCCGCGAAATGCGCCTCGCGAAAGGCATTGCGGCTATCCGCGTCTATCACCCCTACGGCCATCACCAAGCTTCCCGGGGATACCACTGTGTTGGTAAAATCCGGATTGATGTCTGTGGGTAAAACGAACAATGGATTTAGCTTCTGCCCATCGTAGCTGGTGACATGCGATAGTCTGGAAGAAAAGAATAATAGCGCGGAATCAAGGTCGCCTGATACATTTCCGCTTGTATGAATAAGGGGTGCGCCGATCTGTCCAACAGAGTAATTGGGAATTTGTAGCTCCTGCAACTTCTCCCCATTTTTATCGGCAAGGATGACCATATCAGTCGCCGGATCTGCCCACAAAAATCCGCTTGGTATCAGTTCTTCGTTGATAGGTAGCGGTTCAGGCGTTGCGGTAAAGGGTACTGGTGTTGGTTCAGCGGTTTCGGTTTCTTGCGCTGGGGGTTCCGTAGGTTCTGGGTGTAGTGTTTCATTTTGCGGTACTGAGCAAGCCGATAAGACAAGAACTAAAAACCCCACCAAGATTGAGCGTTGTATGTGTTCCATGAGACACTCCTTTTCTGTTTATTTACCTCAAGTTCGTTGATTGTGAATACCGCGTTTTCCATCGCCTACAATGGCGTGCAGCAGGTGATTGATGATCCCGAAGTAATCGCACAAGGGATTGGGGCAAGCGTGGCCTTGGGTGGCGAGATGTTTGGAGCGACCGCGAGAACTTTTGCGCTGGGAATAGGGAATGACATCCGGTTTTGGCCTCAACAAAGCCAATTCGATACCAGACTGGCAGCCTGGGCAGTCTTTAGGATATCTGGGTTTCCATTTTCTGGGAAGATAGCTCTTGGCTTGCTTGCGAAGTTTCTTGATATTGTTTTTGAAAGTCTGCCACAATGAGAAAAGCAAGGCGAAATAGAGTGCAAAGATCAGGATGTGTTCGATACGAATGGAGGAATTGTGCATAGGAAGGGGAGACACTTGCTCACCAGCGCTACAAGGGAATGGGTTTTTTCAAAGGGTTCATCGTGCCAGGTGAGAAACGCCTTGAGCGTTTTTTTCAGCAGCTTGTTGGCAATGAAATCCCACTGTGTTGTAAAGGGCGTCTGGGCTGGAAAGTAACCATCTTGCTGATTGTAAATCCTGGAATGCTTTTTGCAGCCACGCTCGTGTTTCTTCGATTTTTGCTTCAGCCACCATTGTACAGTACCTCACCTTTCGCCTGAACGGTGGAAGCAAGAGATGTTTTGACCTGGCTAGTGCGGTTGAACTCTTCTTTAGTGAGCACAATCACATCTACAGGTGTGGGTATTCCCCATAACAAATCATAGGAATGGGCTTCACGCTGGTGTCGGGGCAGGTTCGATTCCGGTACAACAACGAGAAGATCAAAATCACTATCTTCAGTTGCCTGCCCATGAACTTGTGAACCAAACAAGTAAATACGTTCAGGATGTAGTCCCTCTACAAGCCTACTCACGATCTGATCTAGAACTCTTGAAGCTAGAACAGTGTCTGACATACCTGTATCCTTATCTTATTCTCAAAAAGACTATATCATTATATTACACTAATTAAAGCATTCTCAAGGTATTCGTTGGAATGGCCTCCGGTCGAAGGGGAAATAAACCATAAAACGATCGTAGGGTACAAAAACTCCATCCGAGCCCATCTGGCAAATAAACGGCCTAAAATCAAACGGGCGTGTTTCAAACGAGCGGAAAAGTTCCGGAAATAGGGGT
>JADHXE010000307.1 GCA_016783125.1 Anaerolineales bacterium | reverse complement strand
AGGGGCTATTGACTGGTTACCGGACTGACCCGCTCCGGCGGGAGGAGCGTCTTCAGGACACTACGCGCTATTGAAACGAAAAAGCCCCCCAGAGGCAATATTGCCCTGGGGGGTTGAGCCAACACAAGGCCGCCCACCACCGCCGGTGAGAAGCCTTGCGCTGGACCCCAATCATGGTGGACTGGGGTCCAAACCAAAGGAGGAAGAAAATGGGCATATAAGCCCATGTCTGCCCACGAGTCAACTTGCGTCGACTCATGAGCAGCTTATGAAATTACATGCTGGTAACTTCCTTGTCGCTGTCAGCCTCGGTGTCAGCGTGACCCATCCCCATTCCGAATAGCATTACCAATAGCACAACTGCGGCAACCCAGCCCCAGGTGGTGCTGTTGGTGTGCTTTACAATGACATTGTAGGTACTTTTTTCGATCCACCACACAAACGCTGCCGCGCCGCCGATAGATACAATCAGCAGCAGGGCTTTACCCAAAAAAGTGGCCGCCTGTTTGATAAAGCGTTTGACTTGTTTGATAGTTTTGCGAATCATATTTCATTCCTCCGTCCAAATGTGATCTGCGAATGTTCCATAGTATCGAAATCGGTCTCGATGTTGTGGGTCAACTTGCTTTTCAGCTTGCCATTCTTCAAGCGATTGGAATTCACCGATATAAAAGAGCTTGTCCAGTTCCGTCATCGTCAATATGGCGGTGTTGCCGTAATCGGTTTCAATGTGGGCCACTTTGCCTAGCTCATCATGTGCTTCGAGGCCGGTCACAATGGCATTGCCAATCTTCCGGCCATCGCGTGTGTGCAATATCGTTCCACTCTCGACTTGGGGGACTGTCTCTTCACCAGGTACGGTAACTGAGAAAACTGAGAAAACCGGTGTGTAGCCCTCCTGGTTCACCGCCGCAATCAAATCCAGGCTGTCGTCTAAATCCACCTGGATAGTTGCATTGAATGTGGTCCCAGAATGAAAGTCCCCCAAGCTCAATTCAAGGCCTTTTTCGGTGTCGTAGACACTCTCCCCGTCTCTTTTTTGCCAGTCTTCAAAGACCAGCTTGATTTGTAGATTAGTCATTTTGGCTGCTCCTGTTTTGCTTTTCTCATCATTTGCATAAGGGACGCCAGTGCAGCATTGCGTTCTATCTCAGCAATGCCATCCCCCTTGGTGAAGGCATGCTCCAGAGCCTCACGCCCGAACGTCTCGCCTAATTGGCGCATATCCTCAGGATCACTTGGATCAGCTGTGAATAACAGCTTTGGGTATTCTTGGTCTTTTCGGCGCTCTTCGTGGCAGTACAAACACCCCATGCCGTAACACCACTTGCATTTGTTATAGGGTTGCATATTTCCCATGCCTCCTTTATGTCAGTTCTGATGGCCACCACCCTGCTAAGACCGCTTCGTCAGGGTCCAGTTCATCCGGGGGAAAGCGCACTTCACATCTGCCCTCGCCCTTGCGGATGGCTTCGGAGACCGGCTCGATCCAGTCGTAGCCGGCATCATCGGGATCTGGAATGAGTAGATATTCGTACTCCGGATGTTTGGTGAACCACTCCAGCATGGTGTATGACGGCGTTGCCCCGGCGGTGTACACTGCCCGGACTTCTTCCATTCGCCGGTGGTTCAGGGCCTGAGCCATGATGAGCATGTCCATCATGCCTTCCACTACAACCACCATTTTGGTGTGTGATTTGCAGCGCCAGGCGCCCATCGGCTGAATCAGTCGTCCCCAAGTTTGATACTTCATGGGAGCTTTTTCGCGTAGATGGCGCACCTGAATGGCCATGGGCCTGGTTGGGGGTTCAGCGTAGGCAATGCCTTCAGCCCACAGCCACCAGCCGTTGTCAGTGGCCAGACGGCTGTCCTGGGCCATCTTCAGCGTCTTCCGACGCACCTTGGGGCGCGCAACGCCATATCCCAGCCCGTAGACCAGGGATGTTCGCGGCTGGACGCCTCGCTCATTAGCGAGATATTCCCAGGCCGGGGAACGCATCATTGCACCCCGGGCCGCTGACATGGCTTCGGCCAGGTACGGCACGGTGGGGTCTTCTTCCCTGACAATCTCAGTGGAATACGTCGCCGGATCAGGCCGCCAATCAGCCCCTTCGACAGAGTTTACAGTGAGCTTAGTCGAACTGCTCAGGGCAGGCCCCAGCTTGAAGCTGAGAGATTTCAGACTGCCACCGCTGGCGCCGCACCGCAGGCATTTCCAATGCCCTTCTTCGATGTGAATGCCGAAGTTGGGCTTCTTGGAACTGCCGGCTTTTTCGGCGTCGGGATGGAAGGGACACCACCAGGTCGCCCAGCCCCGGCGGTGGTCGACCTTGACCGGGGGACCGAGCATCTCGATGAGGCCCCCTAAGATGTCGAGTGTTTCGGACATAGCAACACTCCTTTCTGCTGCCCACCCCGGAGGGATGGCAGCACGTCTTGGTTGGATTTTATTGAATTGATCTGGCGGGTGTCGGGAAAGTGTCCCGGTTTCGTGGAGCGTGCAGCGTGGAGAGTGGAGCGAACAACATCGCTCTCCGCTCCCCGCTTTACGCTCCACGACTAACCACCGACCAACGCTTGCACTGCTGCTCCGAACAATTGCACCGCCGGGATCAGGGGATGGACCGGAATGACGGATCCGATTTCGATCCCCACCCAGGTGAGCAGTTGGGCAGGTTCGCTGGCTGCGATCCCCAATAGAAAGAGTAAGTACGCCATGGTACGCATGGTAGCCTCCGTTTATTTTGCTAATGATTGCGAGTTGACGCATTTCACCCCTGGAAGGCCCATGATCATACATCGGTGCAGCCCAGGTGGGGAACCCACCCCCGTGCTTTGTAGGTGTATATCGATTATTTGAGATGGTGGAATATTCAGCGTCGTTTACCCCCTTTCGTGTTCGTAACCCCCGTTATTCCCATAGAAGCTATCAAGTTTATGGAATTGTGGTGATTTTCGATGGTTTGCCCTTGCACAACTAGAATATTTGTGCTACTATCTTGATAGTGTTTGAAGCGCTGAAAGGCGCAATGAATTGCGACGGTGGCTGCCGTCGCTTTTTCTTTGGGCGTGATGGGGGAGTACATGGTATTACCTCCGTTTACTGAATTGATTTTGACTTATGGATTGCCTGCGCCAAGTGACTCGGTTAGAGAAACCGAGTTGTCCCGGTTGCTGTCCAATATCCTAGCCAGGACGCAGACAACATCTGGGCAGGTAGTTGCCTCGACATTACTGCTTCCATCTGCGCCGCAGGCAACCAGGGTGGCTACCAGGAGAACGGTCAGAACCAATAGGGTGAAGATCTTTCGGGTGTTCACAGTTTTTCTCCTTTCGATGAAATTACGGAAATGAACGGGGAATCAAAAACGGGCGCAGCCTTGGGAGATACCCAAAACTGCGCCCGTTTTTCTTCTGCAAGTATTCCTGCCCAGGCACATCATACTGGGAGGTACTTACCTGCAGGTTGTATTCAATTGTTGGTGGAGTGACTCATGCCGGCCAGAGAAGTGACGATAGAACTCGACACATTACGAAAAAGCCCCCCAAGGCAAGGAAAAGCCTTGGGGGGAACGGCGGGTATGCTTAGTTTTAGCCCCGGAATATGGGAATTTCAGCCCAGAGCAAAGCTCAAGCAGCGATTGGCAATGCTATTTCTTCCCCTTCCCGTCTGGCGATCTCAATGACGGCGCTGGCATCCGGCAAGCCGTCTTGCCACTGACGTTCACCTACAGGGATGGGTTCGATGCGGCTATCCGACCTGGCACGTAACTCCCACAAAAAGTCTACCAGATCTTTATTATAGGGTTCATCAAACTCTGGCGCAATCACCAGGATGTCAATATCGCTGTCAGGATGGGCTTCACCACGAGCATGGGAACCGAAAAGAATCGCCCGACTGACATAAATGCCAGCATGACGTACAGTATCCAAATAATTCTGTATCACTTTTAGGATTGTGTGTTCGACCATTTCTTAATATTGTTACAGATCGGCTGGTTTATCCAGAATTTCTTTCAACTCCGCGATATGTTCTCGGGTTCTCTTGCCCAAGGAATAATCCTGGATGCTTTTATTGCGCCTTTTTCTCAGCCAGCATTCGCACTGATAACCATCACCGGCCAAAGAGTGACACCGCCAACCGCCTTCTTCATTAATGTGCATATCAAGCTCATGGCCGCACACGCAACATATCGTATCATGATCACTCATCAATCTGCTGCTCCAAAAAATCTGCGAAAGCTCGCAGTTCAGCATGGACTCGCCGATATAGCCCTGGAGCTTCGTCAACCAGTTTCTTCACTTTCGTTGGGTCGAATTTGTATGTGTAGACATTGCGCACTACGTGGCGGAAGCCTCGGTATTCATCCAACTTCTGATAGGACAAATCAGAGAGTACAGCAGGTCTTATTGATGGCTTTTCTTCGCTCATCTGCTGTAACAGTGCCTGATGCCAGTATTCCCCATCAGGTTTGGTTCCATCGATTATCGTAGCGATTAGCTCGAATACTCGTTCCAACCCATTGTAGAATCCGTGCAAATTCAGAGCTACGCCATCCAAATAGTGATCATCTGTTGAACGAGTATATTTTCCCCATCCATCTTCTACTCGCTTGAGAACGACTTCAAGTTCTTCGAGTTCATCGCGAATACGTGTCGCCAGGCGAACCAAGGGTGCGTTCATATTTCAATGCCATCCCGAGTTATCGCATCGAGTAACGAGATGCGACACATCTCTGGATCAACCAGGTCAATCTTGAATTCTTTGCTCAAAGCTGTCACAGCAGCCACGGCGGCAAAGAAACGTTCTTGGGGAACACCCCAAACTGCCAGGTCAATATCTGACCAGGGAGTAAACCAGGAACGATGCAGGAGAGAACCAAACAGGAGTACTTTTGTTGCACTGAACTCATCGCGTAATAACGTTGCTGCAGCATGAGCCAGTCGCTGAGCGCGTTTCCAGCGCGCGTCTAATTGCTCATCTACATCCCATTTGCGTTGAGCAATGACATCAGCAGGTTGATAAATTTTCCATTCTTCTGGAGTCAAATCTAGCGCTGTTTTAGCCATATCATCTCTCCAATCCATAATAAAATCCGTGAAGGTTTGGACATACATCTTGATCATCCGGCAATGTGTAGATATGCGACCATGTATGTTGGGCTTTTTGGATTAGCCGTTCCAAATCCTTAATCTCACCGCGAATACGGTCAGTAATCTCTTGAAAAGGCGACCTCATAACGCTATCCCGTCCCGTTCTGTCGCTTGTTGCAATGATTCTCCTGCTGTCTGGATGTCAATGAGGCCTACGGGGTGGGTAGCAATGATATCTTCCACTAGCCCCCACGCCTTCCAGTGAGAACCACTATCTAAACCTTCAACGGCCAAATCAACATCCGAATCGGGCATAAACCAGGCGCTATGAGCGAGAGAACCAAATAACACAACTCTGCGAGCAGAAAACCGCCTCTTCAATTCAACAGCCGCTTCCTT
>JADHXE010000306.1 GCA_016783125.1 Anaerolineales bacterium | reverse complement strand
AAAGATCATGGGGAAAAACAAAACCGCCGTATATGTTGGATTGGTTTCAGTCTTCAGCACCCTGGCAGGTTACCTCTTTGGGATTGTCCTGGCAGCACTATAACTTTCAGCTCGTCAACTCGTTCCTCATGCTCTGCTTCATCTCGTTCCCCTGCTCTGCGGGGGAACGCCTCTGCGGACGTTCTACGTCCCGGCCCCGGCGGTCATGATGCGGAGCATTACAAAAACAGAAGCTAAACTTCTTGGAGAAGTTTAGCTTCTTATGAGCATAAGTCACCAAGGATACTTTTATGACACAAGCAAAACATCAACCCAAACGACTCTCATTCCTCGACCGCTTCCTGACTCTATGGATTTTCCTGTCCATGGCCATCGGCGTAGGGATTGGTTATTTCTTCCCCAAAGCCGTTGCGGTTTTCAACTCAGCCGTCTCTGTCGGCACCACCAATATCCCCATTGCCGTTGGACTGATCTTGATGATGTACCCACCCCTGGCTAAAGTGCGCTATGAAGAATTGGGCGATGTCTTCCGCAACTGGAAAATCCTGGGCGTATCGCTGCTTCAAAACTGGGTCATCGGTCCGATCCTGATGTTCGTGTTAGCAATCATCTTCTTGCGCGGATACCCCGATTATATGGTCGGCCTGATCCTGATCGGTTTGGCGCGCTGCATCGCTATGGTAATCGTCTGGAACGATCTGGCCAAAGGCGATCCCGAATATGCTGCTGGATTGGTAGCATTCAACAGCATCTTCCAGGTACTCTTCTACAGCCTGTATGCCTGGATCTTCATCACGAAATTGCCACCCTTCTTTGGGCTTCAGGGCGGCGCCGTCGATATCACCATCGGCGAGATCGCCAAGAGCGTTTTTATCTACCTGGGGATTCCATTTCTGGCTGGTATGTTGACACGTTTCGCCCTGGTCAAAGCCAAAGGGAAGGCATGGTATCACAAGCAGTTCATCCCCAAGATCAGCCCTGTCACCTTGATCGCCCTGCTATTCACCATCGTGGTAATGTTCAGCCTAAAAGGTGATCTGATCGTCCAAATCCCCCTGGATGTGCTGCGCATTGCCATCCCGCTGGTGATCTACTTTGTGATTATGTTCCTGGTGAGCTTCTGGATGGGGCACAGGATCAATGCCGGTTACGAAAAAACCACCACCCTTTCCTTCACCGCGGCCAGCAATAACTTCGAGCTGGCCATCGCTGTAGCCGTAGCAGTCTTCGGCATCGACTCAGGCGTGGCCTTCGCTGCCGTGATCGGTCCCCTGGTTGAAGTCCCCGTGCTCATCAGCCTGGTCAATGTGGCTTTCTGGTTGCAGCGGCGATATTTCGTCTAAACTATCAGGTATCGGGCCTGCCATCAGATTGCCAACCGTCGGAACCAGTATTGGCCTGGCCGACTTCCCCGGCGCGGGTAATGGCAAACTTAACACCAATCGGACCGAAAAGCTGAACGATAAACGTGGTCGCAGTTATCACGCTGATGATTAGCGCCCCCAAGGCTTCCCCTTCCGCCCCAAGGGCAGAAAAACGATTGCTCGAGGCAATTGCCAGACCGATGGCCACTCCAGCCTGAGAAAGCAAACCCAATCCAAGGTATTTCTTGACTTGCGGTTCCGCCTTACCAACGGCTCCACCAATCCACGCCCCGGCATATTTACTAAAGCTGCGCAAGAGCACATATGCTACACCCAAAAACCCCATCGTGGGTAATAAACTGATCTGGAAGCGCGCCCCAACCAGGGCGAAGAAAAGCACATAGATCACCGGGCCAGCCTGCTCAATGGTGAAGCGAATGCATCTACCATTCTCCCCATCGAAGTTGATCACAATGAAGCCCATCACCATGGTCGTCAAGATCAAAGAGAATCCCAGGGCTTCTGAGAGACCAACGCAAATAAGAACGAAACCAATCGAAACCGCCATGGAGTCGTGCAGACTCTTCATTCGCTTCAAAATGATATTGAGCAAGAAGCCCGCAACAATTCCGATGATCAGCGAGCCGCCAATTTCAATTACAGGAAGTTCGGCAATTTGAACCAGGGACGGGATGCCCGTGCCAGTCATCACGCTCTCTGCATAGGCGGCTGCTAAACAGTACAACAGCAGAGAGAAGGCATCATCAAGCCCAACAACCGCGATCAGGCTGGTTGTCAACGGACCTTTGGCATCATATTCGGCCAAGACATCTACAGTTGCTGCGGGCGCTGTTGCCGAAGAAATAGCCCCGAGAAGCAGGGCTGTGTGTAGAGAATTGGTGACCAAGTATATACCCCCAGTTACCAGGATAAATGTCCCCAGGGACTCAAATAACAGGATCATCAAGATCGAGCGGCCTTTTTTTCTTAACTCGTCTACCTGCAGATGGCTGCCCATATCAAAACCAATCAAACCCAGCGCTATTTCACTAATGAAGGTAAGTTCTTTTGTCAATTCCATAGGAACCAGATTCAAGAAAGAAGTCCCTAAAAGTACACCCATCACGATAAAACCCACAACCTGCGGCAAACCCAGCCTCTGGAATAATTTACTCCCCAAAAAGGTGAGCGCGATGAGCAGTCCGATTGTGGTCACGATATTGGGTTGATAGTGGATCCCTAGTAATTCAAGAAAATTTTCCATAAAAAAATAAGCCCGTTCCCAATACTTGGTTACCTACCAAATGCAGACAACCACTATTTTGCTTTGAACTATGTAAAAATTCACCCCACGCAATTATTCAGTACAGTTAGTAATGAAGTGACAAAAATCACGGCAAGAGATCTGTAAAATCGTCTATAGAAAAGATTCCCTGAACCTCGATGCGGCTGAGATAATAAAGCGACCCCCAGGTGTGCTTCGAAGATTCGCCCAAGCCCACGGCGCTGTAATAACCAAATTCCTGTAATTTATCGGCGATAGCGCCATCCATCGTCCCGTAGGGATAGGCGAAAGTCGTCACTCTGACCCCCAGGGCATCTTCGAAGTCAAGCCGCGATTGCAGCAGCTCGTAGCGCAAATTTTCATGCTGCGTGGTCAGGTCTTGATGCGTCATGCCCTGGCTGCCCACCTGCCATCCCGCGGCGGTCATCTCAGCCAATTGCTCTGGCGTAAGAAATCCATCCGAATACAAGCGATTGCCCGTCAGATAAACCACGCCCACAAAGCCCATCTCCTGCATTATGGGAAAAGCATTCTCATAGATGCTGGCGTCCCCATCGTCGAAGGTGATCACCACGGGCCGGGCGGGCAGCTCTCCCCCGTTGATCAAAACGACGGTCAATTCTGATATGGTGATGGTGGTATAGTTCTGATCGCGCAGATAGGCCATCTGTGCCCGAAAGTTTTCCGGTGAAACATAATATCGGCTGGCCGAATCGCCATCGGCAATGTGGAAATAGAGCAAAATTGGGGCGACTACTTCCCCGGCGGGATTGTAAACTAAAGTGGGTGTGGGCGAGAAATCAGGCGTCGGCGTGGACGATGCGCTAGCAGTCAGCGTTGAAGTGGGTGACACGGTTGAAGTGGCTGTAGGCGCGACCTCTGTGAGGGTAGCTGTACCCTCAAGGGTTGGATTCACCCCAAAGGGAGTCTGCGCGTCCCCCATATTTGAGGAGGGGGCCTGCAAGGTACAAGCCGACATCAAGAGCAGCAACACCCCAAAAGCCAGGATAAGTTTCTTCATAGATGATCGACAGTATGGCCCGCGTTCTCCAGCGCCTGGATGGCAGCCTCGAGTTGGGCTGCCTTGACGAGTAGATAATCGGTATCGAAGGTGGAGAGGGCGAAGATGCTCGCGCCAGCCTGAGCCAGAACGCCGGACAGAGAAGCCAGCACACCGACCATGGAAAACTCCAGCGGACCAGCAACCTTGAGGACGCGCCAGCCTGGTTCTGCGCGCACGTCAGTGGGAATATTTACCTCCTCACAAACCACGGTGAGTTCGTCGGGGGTGCGAATGAAGGCCAGGAGATTTTCGCCCTGCCCCCAGGCAGGAACAGGCGCGTCCGGCGGGAGTTGACAAACAATGTATTCGCCAGGAAAGAGGAAAAGTTCAAAGGTCATATCATCTGCCGACTGCCGTCTTCGGTTTCCTTCACATCAAATAAACTTCGATCAACTCACCCACTGACAAGCCCGTCGCATCGGCAGGGATCTTTAGTAAACCATCGGCGCGTGACAGTGTGAAGATCAGATTGCTTTTGCCAAATATCGGCTCGGCGATGTAGCCTTCGGGGGTTGATTCCAAGGTCACGGGAACCCAATCCTCGCGTCCGGCCTGGGAGGGGAGATTGATGGTGAGTTTCGCCGGGAGGGAAGGCTGGGGCCGGGTTGTGCGCTCCCCCATCAGCGCCTTGACCACCGGGATGACAAATAAATGCGTATTGACCAACGCACTGACCGGATTGCCCGGAAGTCCGATCATGGGCACGCCATCGCAGACGGCCAGGATGGTCGGTTTGCCAGGACGGGTGTTGACCCCATGCACCAGAACGCCAGGTTCTCCCAACTCATCGAGGATTTGCGAAGTCAAATCGCGGCTGCTGGCCGATGATCCCGCTGTGACCACAACCACGTCACATTCAGCCTTAGCGCGCTCGGCAGCGGCGCGCATCTCTTGATGTGTGTCAAGGATGATGCCATAGAAGACCGGCTCGCCGCCAACGCCTTCTACGGCTGCGCTCAAAGTATAGGCGTTGATATCGCGCACCTGGCCGGGGGCTGGCTTTTCGCCTGGATGAATGACTTCGTCGCCGCTGGAAATGATGCCAACCTTTGGCCTGCGGGCCACCGCGACCGAGGTGAATCCCAAAGCCATCAGGCCGCCAATCTCAGCCGGGCGCAGACGCGTGCCAGGGGGGATGACTTCCTGCCCATCTTTTACATCTTCGCCAATTTCGATCACGTTTTCGCCAACTGCCACGGCGCTTAAGATTTCGATCTCCTGCGGACGGGCGGGCTGGGTGTATTCCAACATCACCACGGCGTCAGAACCCTCTGGAAGCATCCCGCCGGTATGGATCAAGACGCACTTTCCCGAGGTCAGAGACATCTTGGGGGCGGCGCCCATGGGTACTTCACCAATCAATTCGAGGTAGACAGGCAGACTCTCGCTGGCGCCGAAGGTGTTGGCGGCGCGGACAGCGTAGCCATCTACAGTAGTGCGCGGGAATTCGGGCAAGGGATGTGGGGCGATCACCGGGGAAACCAGTACCCGCCCCAAAGCGCGTTGCGTATCCACCTGATCGGGAACAGGGGCAAGCCGAAGGTGGTCGAGGAGCTTCTGCAGAGCATCCGCCGGGGGAAGTAAGGTCAAAAATTCAGGCATGGGGATGAAAAAATATAATTGTCAATTGACAATTGACAATTGTTAATGAGTCCAAAATGAAAATGTCAACAGGTAAACCGTGAAGCCGTAGACGAGCATGGCGGTGATTTTTAGCGCGCCCCAGTGAGGCTTGGCGCCAGCGGCGATGCGGGAGAGATACCAGATCAGGAAGAGGCCCAACGGCAGCGCCAGGAAGGCTGG
>JADHXE010000305.1 GCA_016783125.1 Anaerolineales bacterium | reverse complement strand
GTGCCGAAATTTTGGGGGTGCGAGCGGGGTCGCTTTGCGCCCCCCTCGCACCCCCAAAATTTCGAGTATCTTGCTTGAAATGTGACATTGTCAAGGTAGTTAGATTTAGGGTTCGGGTGTAGGTTCCTCTTCCGGCGGTTCAGGCGTTGACAGCACACCAACAGAAGACTCCCAGGGCAGCAGATAGTTGCGCCGGCCTTCAAAGTATTGCTGAACAATCGCCCGGAAGATAGGCGCGGCGATGTCAGAACCTTCGCCGGAGTACTCAGCGATGACCACAATGGCAATATCAGGTTTGTCGGCCCGATTTCGACGGGTATAGCCCGCAAACCAGGCATGAGAATTCGCAAGACCAGATTCGGCTGTGCCCGTTTTGCCGGACATGGGGACAATATTGGAGCTATAAGCGCCCAGAATATGATACGCTGTTCCACGCCGATTGCCGACAACATTTTGCATAGACCATTGGATGGCCTCTAATGTTTCTTGGCTGATCGGCAGAGTGCCCTTGACTATGGGTTCGAATTCAAAGACCGGTTCTTCACCTTGTACGCCAATGCTCTCGATGATTTGCGGCTGATAGATTGTGCCACCGCTGCCAATCGCGGTGATAAATTGGGCAACTTGTATCGGTGTTACCAACGTATCACCTTGCCCAATAGCATTGTTGATCGCGGCAACTTCATCCCCGGGATCAGGAATATTGCCATCTTCCTCCTCAACACCTTCAATTCCAGTCGGGCTGCCCAGCCCAAAAGCGCGCGCCATCCCTGAGACAGCATCTGTCAAACCCTGGCGATATAAATCCAGGCCAATATGCCAGAAGAAGGGGTTGCATGAACGCATCAATCCTTCAGGTAAAGTCAGCACGCCGCTGGGCAGGGTCTCACATTCACCTTGGGTGGCTAACTCATCCTGACAATGTGTCCAGGTCCAATCGTATCTCGGCGCAATACTGACTATTTCAGTAAATGAGTATTGGCAATCATAGGTTGATTCGGCGGAGAAAAGCCCGCTTTCCATGCCGGCAGCCATGGTGATGATCTTAAAAACGGAGCCTAAAGGATATTGTCCCTGCGTGGCGCGGTTGAGCAGCGGCTGCCCGCTGAAGGGCGAATAGATATCTTCGAGCTGGTAGCTGAAGTTATAGTTGGTGGGTTCGAAGGCGTTGGGGTCAAACCAGGGCGATGAAGCCATTGCCAGCACGCGGCCAGTATCGATCTCCATCACCACAACCGCTCCCGCATATTTCGTTAAGGTGAGTTGGGCGGCTTGTTGTAAATCGGTATCCAGCGTGGTGTAAATGGATTGAGCAGGCTGCGCCTCGACATCGGCAAGCTGTGTGACCACCTGGCTATCTGGCCCAATCACATACAGGGTGCCGCCGCGATCACCCGTCAGATAAGGTTCACCCCATTTCTCTATGCCCTGTCGTCCGACCATCTCATCCCGCCGAAAGCCCTTGCGGAGGAACTCTTCTTCTTCATCTGCCTGTATGAGCGAGACATACCCAACAGTCTGGGGAGCAATACCCATATCGAAATAGAAACGCGATTCGAAAGGATACATATACAAAACGCCATCATCGTATCCATTCTCGACATTGTAATATCGTTCAACTCGTTCGCGCAGCACTTCGCCCAGAGGCAGATACCAATCGACCCCCAAAGGAAAATCCTCGTAGCTTGCCGCGATGGTATTGGGATGCAACCCTGTAATCCATTGAAGGTCTTCAAGAAAATCAGCTTCGTGTTCAGGATCAAGATGCCCTGGAACAATGCCCACCGATACAGCCTGAGCATAGGCAACGATAGGGTCACCATCCCGATCATAGATATTGGCGCGCGAGGGAACGTGGCGTTCCATCCACAGCGTATTGCCGCCAGCCAGTTCCGGCAAGATCAACTCATCAGCCCATTGAACTCGCCAGGCGTCGTTTTCCATGCTGAGGTTCATCACGGTATCGCGCTGAACTTCATCGATCAGCACACTTTCCATCAAGATGCGAAAACTCACCTGGGCGCTCTCTGCATTCCGCACGAGGGACGATAAGATTTCGTAATCTAAATTAGCGAGGGCAATTTCTGCGGCCACAGTGCGATAACGGTCAGTGAAATCTTCGAGCGTGATGGCATCCTGGCTGACAGAGGTCAGCAAGGCATACATGCTGGCATAATCATCCGCCTTCCAGGCATCCAGGTAGGCAATAACAGATGTTTCTACGTTTGGGGCAGGCGTAACTTGAGGCTCGACCATCGGCAGCACTGTCACAGTCGGGGATGGTGTGTCAACGGCTTCAGGTGCTGCCACCTCAGTCGTTTCAGGTGTGGCCGGGCGGCATCCCGCAATGGCAAGAAACAATAATACAAAGATCAAAAGACGAATTTTCATAGCTTTTCTCGTCAGATTAGGTAACGGTTCAACAAAACGGACTTGCCCGAAAAAAGGGTGTGCGCAGGGGGCTGCCGCTTTGCGCCTGCGCACACCCTTTTTTCGGGAGCTTCCCCGTATGGCTGAGTAGCTACAAGATTAAATTATAAACCGGGCACTGATATCCCAAAGCATTTTGACATACTTCTGGCACATTCACATCAGGCTCCAGGCCTATTTTGCTAAGGGTACGTGCCAGGTGGCATAAGGGCAAACCGACCACGTTAGCATAACATCCTTGCAGCCCATCGACAGGGTCAAAGCCAGCATGTTGGATGGCGTATGCCCCGGCTTTGTCCAACGGATTACCGCTGGCGATATAGGCTTTCATTTCCTCGTCAGTATAATCCCGCATTGGGACATCGGTTGCCCCTAGATCGGTCAATAGAATATCCGCAGGGCGATGAACCGCAACACCAGTATACACCTGGTGAGTACGCCCGCGCAAGCGGCGCAGCATTTGATCAGCATCTTCAGCGTCGCTGGGTTTTCCTAAGATATCTTCGCCATCAACTACGGTGGTATCTGCTGAGATGATCAGCATGTCACTGCCGGATGGTTCACCAACCGCGCGGGCTTTAGATTCCGCAAGACGCAGCACGTAATCGGGTGGCGTTTCGCCCGGAATGGTAGCCTCATCCACATCGGCGGGAACCACGCGGAAATCCCAGCCCAGGAGTCCCAATAAATATTTTCGCCGCGGCGAGTTCGATGCAAGAATTAGATCCAAACGCAATACCAATCCTAAAAAAGCGTACCTGCTCACCCTCCCGCAGGTTTGATGGTAATTTTCCATAGTAACGATTTAGTCATCGGTGTAGACACACGATTTCACTCGTTTTGTCAACCTGCGGGAGGGTAGGCTGAGCAGTTACAAAACAGTGAGCTAAAGCCAGCTTATAATTATCTCGCTGGATTTTATCACAACATATCTACCCCAATTAGTAAGCTCATTGTACAATCTCCTTATCAGTAGACAGTGAGCAGTGAACAGTATTCAGTGATCAGTACCAAACTTCTAACATCCAACTTCCAATATCCAATATCTAATCTCCAATACGCAGAAGGCGTATCCAAAATCCAACTTCCATCATCCAGGAGTCTACATGCAAGCACTCAAAGATCGCATTCTAAAAGAAGGGGTAAACCTGGGGGACGGTATTCTCAAAGTCGATAGCTTTGTAAACCACCAGGTCGATCCAGCCCTGATGAACGAAGCCGGTTTAGAATTCGCCCGGCTCTTCGAAGATGTCGGCGCCACCAAGATCCTCACCGCTGAAATTTCCGGCATCGCTCCAGCCGTCTATACCGGACTGCATATGGGTTTACCCGTCGTATACGCCCGCAAGCGCAAACCCATCACCATGCCCGACCAGGTATTGCTCACCCTGGCCCCCTCACACACCAAGGGACGCACCGTCGAGCTGATCGTCTCCCCAGAATTCCTGGCAGGTGGCGAGCGCGTGCTGATCATCGACGATTTCCTGGCCAGCGGCGCCACCATCATGGGATTAGTTCGCCTGGCAGAAAGCGCTGGCGCTATCGTAGTCGGTATCGGCACCCTGATCGAAAAATCTTTCGAGAGCGGCCGCGAAATCCTGGAGGTTCTGGGTGTGCCCATCCTCTCCCTGGCTGCGGTCAAATCCATGGAAGGGGATGAGATTCTCTTCGTGTAGCGGAGAGCGTGGAGCGTGAAGCGAAAGCCCTTGCGCTCCCCGCCCCCCGCTCCTCGCTTCGCGATCCACGAAACCATGCACGATTCGATTGTCATCCTCGATTTTGGTTCGCAATACTCACAACTGATCGCCCGGCGGGTGCGCGAGCAGCATGTCTACTGCGAACTCTTCCCCTGGAATACCTCAGCAGAAGATGTGCTGGCGCTCCAACCCAAAGGCTTCATACTCTCAGGCGGACCCGCATCGGTCTACGCGCCAGATGCCCCCAAAATCCCAAAATACGTTTTTGAAACTGGATATCCCATCATAGGCGTCTGTTATGGAATGCAAGCCCTGACCGATGCGCTTGGGGGTCGAGTGGCTCCTGCCAAAGAACAGGAGTACGGACCCGCTCATGTGCTGACTCTGGCACCCAATCCGTTACTACCCCCTGGGGAATTCCGCGCCTGGATGTCCCATGGCGACCGTATCGAATCTCTTCCCCAAGGATTTTCAACACTCGCAGAATCGCCCAATTCTCCTATCGCTGCCATGGGGGATCTGGAGCGCGCATACTTTGGTGTACAGTTCCATCCCGAGGTGCACCACACACCCCAGGGGTCAGAGATGCTGCGCCGTTTCGTAGTAGATATCTGCAAAACCCGCCCCGATTGGACTCCAGCCTCCATCATCACGGAAAGCGTTCAACGCATCCGTGAGCAGGTAGGGGACCAGCGCGTGCTGTCTGCCGTCAGCGGCGGTGTAGATTCCAGCGTAGCCACAGCCCTGGTTCACCGGGCCGTCGGCGACCAGCTAGACGCCGTCTTCGTGGACAACGGCCTGCTGCGCAAAGGCGAGCCTGAAAAAGTGGTCAGGACTTTTCGAGAAAACCTGGGCGTGCGGCTGCACCCCGTCAACGCAGTAGAAGAATTCATGGACGCGCTCAGCGGCGTCACCGAACCGGAGAGCAAACGCCGCATCATCGGCGAGCGCTTCATCCGCATCTTCGAGGCCCAGGCCAAAAAATTGGAATCGCCCAAATTTTTAGTCCAAGGCACCATCTACCCAGACGTGGTTGAATCCAGCGGCCCAGACCGCTCCCAGGCGCAGCGCATCAAATCCCATCACAATGTAGGCGGCCTGCCCGAGGATATGGATTTTGAACTGGTCGAGCCGCTGCGTTACCTATTCAAAGACGAAGTTCGGGCAGTGGGCGAGGCTTTAGGCTTGCCTCCTGAGTTAGTCTGGCGGCAACCCTTCCCCGGCCCTGGTCTGGCAGTGCGCTGCTTAGGCGAAGTCACCTGGGAACGTCTGGAACGCCTGCGCGCCGCCGACGCCATTTTCACCGATGAATTAGCCGCTGCAGGGCTGCTTACGACCCCCCCCCCCCCCCCCCGCCCTGCCGGGCACCCCCCCCCCCCGCTCCGCGCGCGGAGAGGGGGAGGGGGGATGGG
>JADHXE010000304.1 GCA_016783125.1 Anaerolineales bacterium | reverse complement strand
CCCCCAAATCTGGACATTACCACGCGAAGTCCCAAAGAGCCATAAAAGTCTTACGAGGCGAGGTTTTGTATGGCAGATATTAAATTGCTCTTTATTCACGGCCTGGAAGGAAGCAGCCAGGGGGTGAAAGCAAAGCTGTTGCGTGATTTGTTTCCCGATATTTTTATCCCTGATTTTGTTGGACCGTTAGCGCAGCGCATGGAGCATTTGCGCTCTATCATTTCTTTGGACGAACCCTGGACAATCATCGGTTCCAGCTTTGGTGGCTTGATGGCGGCTTTATTTGCCAGCCAGTTTTCAGGAAGCGTACGGAGACTCATTTTGCTTGCGCCTGCATTTGTATGGCCTGAATTTGCTCAATTACCAACTGAGTCTATCAATGTGCCCACTGTAATCTACCATGGTCTGGATGATCGGGTCGTCCCCATTGATATCGTCCGCCAATTAGCTGGACGGGTTTTTACCGACCTGAATTTTCGGGCCGCAGATGATGATCACGGCTTACACAAAACAACCCAAAATCTGGATTGGGGGAGTCTGGTTTTCGATTGACTGACCGTATCATCTCAAAGAATCGGGGAGACTTCCGATTGAGAATCTAGCTTGATAAATTTGAAGCCCGAGAAAACACGAATATGCACGAATAGGCCGAATTGCACAAATAAAGCTATGAAAAATTCGTGTAATTTGTGATATTCGTAATCATTCGTGATGCCAACGGCACGCACGCCACGCTATGCGGCCCTTTGGGCAGGCGGGCCTACGGCCAGCGAAGCAAACCTGTGACGCTAATTGTAAAGGCATGTCCTGAGCTCGACGAAGGGTGTTTTTGGTTCAAAATGAGCCATGCCGAATAAAGCCCCATTCATGGGGCGCTGTTCTGTAGCCCGGCGATTCATCGCCAGGCGATTCTGCAAATTGCGTATTAGCCGATAAACAATACGCAATTCGCAATACGAAATTCGGGAAACGATCTCCAACTCACTTGAATTGCACCCAATTCCATATCCTGTTCTTGTCATTTATAGCCAATGCCCTTGTCTCAATCACCTGGCCTGATTATACTTTGGCCAGGTTTGAGCTATGAAAATTGACGAGCTGCTTGAGATTTTACCGGATACTTATTCCCCCGTTGACCGCGAACTTATCCAGCGGGCGTACCGGGTTGCAGCCAAAGCGCACAGGCGACAAAAGCGCGCTTCTGGCGAGCCATACGTGACCCATTGTGTGGCCGTCGCCAAAATCTTAGCGGATATGTATGTCCCGCCGAACGTTATCGCGGCGGGACTTTTGCATGATACGGTTGAAGATACAAAAGTAACCATCAAGGATATTGAAACAGACTTTGGCGAAGATATCGCCAAGTTGGTTGATGCCGTCACAAAATTAACCTCTCTTCCAAGAGTCTCTCGAGGAGGAGACCTGGTTGAAGAGGATGGCGATGATGACTTAACATCGACCGGCGGCCAGGAGCAGGGTTCTGTACTGGCGTCAGCCAGCTTGCGTAAGACATTTCTTGCCATGGCTGACGATCCCTTAGTTGTTTTGATCAAACTTGCTGACCGCTTGCACAATATGAAGACGCTTAATTATGTGCCGCCTCACAAGCAAGCGCGTATTGCCCAGGAGACCATGGATATTTTCGCTCCTCTGGCAAGCCGATTGGGAATCTGGCAGATCAAGTGGGAATTGGAAGACCTCTCATTTCGTTATACTGATAATGAAAAATATTTGGAGATTGCGGGAAAGCTGGATGAAAGACGCTCAGAGCGCGAGAAGAAACTTGAGAAGATAATAGAGCGGCTTAGAGAAATTATCGAGCAAGCGGGAACAAAAGATGTTTTCATTTCGGGGCGGCCTAAGCATATCTATTCGATTTATCGGAAAATGATCCGTAAGGGTGTGCCTTTCGAGGAAGTATCTGATATTCGCGGCGTGCGCATCCTCGTTCCCGAGAAAGCGGATTGTTATGCGGCCCTTGGATTAATTCATGCCCATTGGCGGCCTATCCCCGGTACTTTTGATGATTATATCGCCGCGCCAAAAGAAAATTTTTACCGCTCTCTGCATACGGCCGTAGTTTATGATGACGGCCGTACCTTGGAAGTGCAAATCCGTACCCGAGAGATGCACCAGAACTCGGAGTATGGCATCGCCGCCCATTGGCGCTATAAGGAGGGCGAAGCGCACGATCCCGATTTCGAGCGACGCATCATGTACTTGCGTCAATTGATGGATTGGCGCCAGGATGTCGATGATGCTCAAGAGTTCGTCGATGGCATGAAGTCGGAAGTGTTTGGTGATCGAGTTTATGTCTTCACACCCAAAGGCGATATCATCGATCTCCTACAAGGGGCTACGCCAATCGACTTCGCTTATCTCGTACACACCGAGGTAGGGCATCGCTGCCGAGGGGCTAAGGTCGGGGGCAAGCTAGTTTCTCTGGATCACGAATTGCAGACCGGCGATCAAGTTTCCATCTTGACTGCCAAACGCGGCGGCCCCAGCAGGGATTGGCTGAATCCTCATTTGGGGCTGGTCAAAACGCAACGGGCGCGCGCCAAGATCCGCAGGTGGTTCAAACAACAGGCGCGCGACCAGAATATCAAGCATGGGCGTGACCTGTTGGAACGGGAGTTACGTCAGTTGGGGCTGGTCGATGAAAACCTGGAACAGTTGGCTCGCTCACTGAAATTCAAAACCGTGGAAGATATGGCTGAGGCCATCGGTTGTGGCGACTTGCCTTTGGCGAGAGTGTCCAATGAGTTGATTCTCATCGAAGAAGATGACGATGATGATTTCGAGTTCCCGGTTCCGCCAGTGCCCGATTACGACGAACAAAAAACAACCGATGGTGTAACCGTCCGCGGGCTGAAGGGCTTGCTGACAAGGGTGGCGCGTTGCTGTAATCCTGCTCCAGGCGATGAGATTGTGGGTTATATCACGCGCGGGCGCGGGGCAACGATCCACCGCCAGGAGTGCCCTAATATTCTCAATGTCACAGAAAAGGAACGGCTTGTCAAAGTTTCTTGGGGGGATTCCAAACAGACTTTCCCGGTTCCGGTTCGTATCAAGGCATATGACCGCGATGGCTTGATGCGGGATGTATCAACCTTGTTAACTGAAGAGGGGGTTGGCATGAACAGGGTCCATGTAGATATCAATCGCCGCAATATGGCTGTCTTTGACCTTATTCTGGAAGTTCGCGATATTGGCCATCTGAGCCGCATCCTGGATCGTGTGGAGCAGTTAGCCAACGTGGTTGATGCCAGACGCGTACGACCAGGCTGATCAGTTTTGGGTGGTATAATTTCGGCTTGAAAATGGCAAAAGCATCTGATCTCACTCCCATACCGCAGGCGCGCAAGCAGCTTATGGCTGCCTTCTCGCCTGTTGATATCGAACAAATTCCCTTGCCCGAGGCGGCCGGTCGTGTTCTGGCTGAAGCGATCCATTCGCAGATCGATCTGCCGGTTTTCGACAATTCCAGTATGGATGGCTTTGCATTGCGATCCGGGGATGTAAAGGGGGCCGATCAAGACCACCCGGTCACGTTGACCGTGGTTGAAGATATCCCGGCTGGGGCCGTGCCACAGGTTTCTATTGAAGCAGGGCAGGCTGCCCGCATCATGACCGGTGCGGCTTTACCGGGTGGTACTGATGCTGTTGTGCGCGTGGAAGATACTGATTTCGGCTTGTGCGACCCAGGATCATCCGCGCCCGAACAGGTACGAGTTTATGTAGCAATACCTGATGGCGAAAACGTCCGCCCCCGGGGGCAGGATGTGCGCCTTGGGGAACCAGTACTCAGCCCTAACCGGCGTCTGCGCCCCCAGGATGTTGGGGTGTTGGCCATGCTGGGGATGTCGAATGTCCCCGTTTACCGGCGTCCCCGAATTGGATTGATGTCCCCAGGGGATGAATTATTGCCATTAGGCGCGCCCCTTGAAGCTGGCAAAATCTACGAATCGAATTCTTATGTGTTGGAAGCATTGGTTGCTCAAAGCGGGGGCCAGGTGGTACGGTTAGGCATCGTCCCCGACACGCTGGAAGCGGTGCGCCAGAGTTTGCAGGATGCAATCGCCCAGGATGTTGATGTGTTGCTGTCAACTGGCGGAGTGAGCGTGGGCGCTTTTGACTTCGTTCGGACTGTTCTCGAACGCGAAGGCGAGTTGACCTTGTTGCGGGTGAATATACGCCCGGGCAAGCCGCTGGCCTTTGGAAGTTATGCTGGGGTGCCATGTTTTGGTTTACCGGGGAACCCAGTCTCCGCCTATGTGGGCTTCCAGGTTTTTGTGAAGCCGGCCCTAAGAAAAATGGTTGGGCTGCCTGAAGAGCCTCGCCTGACAAGAAAGATTAGTTTGTTAGAGCCGATCAAGTCAGACGGGAGAGAGAGTTATTTGCGGATTAGCGCTGCACACGAAGATGGCCGTTGGGTGGCCCGATTGACTGGTCATCAGGGTTCGGGCAACTTGCGCTCATTGGTAAATGCAAATGCTTTATTAATCATTCCAGCGGGTGTAACTTCGTTGCCGGCTGGAGCCGAATTAGAAGCTTGGTTTTTTGAAGGATTAGATTTATGACATCATCACAGACATCATCACAATTAAAGGTATCGAAAACTGATCTGGGATCTCGTCGGATTACAAGTATTCAGAAATTGCGCTGGATTTCAATCGCTTTGGCTTTGATCGGCTTCGCCGATTCGATTTATTTATCCTGGCTTAAACTTACTAATGGTACGGCTGCTTGTGCCAATATCGGCGATTGCGAGGCCGTCAACAACAGCCCCTATGCAGAGATTGCCGGTATTCCGATTGCCATTTTAGGAGCGGGTGCTTATTTAGCGATGGTATTCTTTTTGGTTATCGAACCTCGGGCTGAATTCTGGCGTGAGAACTCTTCGGTGATTGTTTTTGGCCTCAGCCTTGCCGGGGTTTTGTATTCTGCTTATCTGACTTATGTCGAAGTAGCCATCCTTCATGCCATCTGTCCTTATTGTGTAATTTCAGCCATTCTACTAGTTGCATTACTGGGTATTTCTGTGGTACGCTTATTGCGTGACGACGAAATTGAGTCGTAACGACTGACGACTGAGCCGGGATGGACTATCCGTTCCATAGGCGCAGCAGTAACATTGAGTCTTGATTTTTAGGAGAATTTAGAAGATGCCAAAGATTCGCTGTCTCTATGTGGGGTGTGTATACCTTGAGAAAGGTTATTGCAGCGCGCCATTGATCAATATGGATCCCGATGAAGGCTGTCTGACGTTCACCCAATTAGATAACCCCTTTGAAGTAGAAGATGATTGGGAAGAAGAACTCGAGGGCTTCGAAGAGTGGGAAGAAGACGATTTTGATGACGATTGGTTAGATGACGACGATGAATTTTAGCTGAAAAATAAGCAGCTTCCGAAAGCAACAACAACCGCTCCACTCGCTGGCGCGGTTGTTGTTTTTTTAAAGTAACATGCGACTACTTTGACAATGTCCACTTAGCGAGGATAGCCGAAATTGGGGGGTGCGGGCGGGGTGTACACA
>JADHXE010000303.1 GCA_016783125.1 Anaerolineales bacterium | reverse complement strand
ATGTCACCTTCTTCGGTATCGCTGTTGTAAACAACAAAGAGGATCTTTTCTCCAGCCGGGATGGTGATTTTGTCAGGGACGATTTCCTCTGCGTTGAATTCAAGCTCAACCAAAAAGGCATCTTCACCGCCTCTAGGCATAGGCTCATCCATGATAATCTCGTCGCTATCCCCGCCCCCACCACAAGCTACAAGTGAAACAGCAGCTATCAGCAAAAATGTGGTTAGTAAGTTTTTTTTCATCCTTTCTCCTCCAGATTTCTCATTAGATAATGGTTCTTGTTTAAATAAGGCCTAATAGTGCTGTCCTTATGACATCATTTCTTCGTATCAGTTTCTTCAATTGAACTGACGACATCCGATGCCATACGAGTCACTTCAGAGGATAATTCGTTGAAAGCCTTCTGGACAGTACCAAGCACATCTCGGGCTTGCCCAGCTAAGCGAACGGTTTCTTTTGGGCCAACCGCCAAAATTGCAAATACCAAGATTAATAAAAGCTCGCCCGCACCTAAGCTAAAGAATTTCATCTCAGCACCTCAAACTCCAACCTCAGCCAGGGCTCTTTGTCGGGCTCGCCCCGCAAACCAGGCCAGCACAATTCCAAGTTCATATAACACGAGTAGGGGAGCCATTACCAACAACATATTGAACATATCGGGCGTTGGTGTGATGAGCGCGGCAATTACAGCGATGGCCACCAGGGCAATCCGCCTGCCCTTGCTTAACTGTCTGGATGTAACCAGCCCCATGCGGGCCAGCAAAGCCAACAGCAATGGCGTTTCGAATATTACGCCGCTGCTGATCATGACTGTGGTGACAAACGAAATATAGCCATCAATAGAATATGTAGGTTGGACCAATTCATCCATGAAGCCCTGTAAATAGCCAATCGCCAGGGGCAGCATGACACCGCCCGCAAAAGCTACGCCAAGGGCAAAGAAGATACCGATTCCGAATACGGAGGATAAAAGTACCCGGCGTTCGCTGCGCGTCAGCGCTGGCACGAAAAATGCCAGCACCTTGTAAACCACCACCGGCATCGCCAACACCAAACCCATCATCAAAGCGATGCGGAAGTAGACCACAATCGACTCGGTGGGGTGCAAGGCTACTGGCCGATTTTCTCCCATGGGCAGCAGCAATAATTCCAGGCCGCGCTTGACGAATACCAGGCTGGCACCTGTAGCAAACATCAGCACGATAACCGCTTTTAACAAACGCTGGCGAAGCTCCTCCATGTGTGCCCAAAATTTCTGGCGGCGTTGGCTGATGCCTTTTTCAGAGTTGGCTTGATTTTCAGTGGTCATAATAATTTAAAGTATCCAGGTGACAGTCACTTGCGAAGTGACTGTCACCTCAGCTTGCAGTCTCTTTGGTTTCTTCTTCGCCTTCTTTATCGCTCGAGACTCCGGCACGGAATTCTCGAATCGCCGATCCCAGTTCGCCGCCGATCTTGCTTACGCGACCAACGCCGAACAGGACGATAACGATGACGAGAATGATAATCAACTCAGTTGGGCCAAGACCAAACATATTTTTCTCCTTCTATTGGGAAGATGTTCCTTCAATCAGTTGAAGTTCTTCCATAGCATGGCAAAATGCACAAGAATCAATCGGTTCTACAAAACCAAAGTTTGGATGACAGGAAGAACACGGATAGTCTTCTCCATAATGCGAGTCATGCGGGTTGGGTTCATACATGGCGGTCAGCTCTTCTACACCTTTGATGCTCTCGCCATGACATTCAATGCAGATTTCATTAGGCGGCGGACCCAGGGGTGGAAAGTCCACGTGGCAATCCTCACACAGCATCTCTTCCTGCTCTCTGTGAATTTCATCCAAGCTTGGCTCATCACCCCAGGCTTCCACTGGCTCCAGAGTATCTGGATAGTGAGATAATTGCTGGACGATCTTTTCGAAGATTACGCCATTATCCAGCACATCTAGATCGACGCTCTCCCAGGTCTGGTGGTGGCAGGCTGAATTCGAGCAAAAAGATGTATTGTTAGCTTCACCAAAATTACTCACATCGTGACAATCACTGCAATACTCGTTTTCATCATTCTCATCATAGACAAATCTGTGCAGGGCGATCCAGTTGGGGTTGCGATGACTGCGAGGCTGTTCTTCATGGCTGATGAGGATCTGCGTTTCGAGATCTTCCGGTCCGGTGATCACCGGGATGGCGTGACACAGATTGCACTCCAGGCGGATGGCGTACCCGGCAAGATCCAGGTGTTTGCCATCATGGCAGCGGAAACAACCCGGATCGTTCATGTGTCCGAGATTATCTGAATGGGTATCCCAGTCCATCATCTGGTCTGGGAAGACGCTCTGCTGATATATATCCTTGATAACAAGGATGGCCTGATCAATATCTTCTATATGCTCTTGCTGGAAATCTGCATAAGTATCGCGATAGAAATTCCGTAAGAGATCAATATCTCTCAACGCTTTTTCTTTTGATTCGTATGAAGCGCTCAAAACTTCGACGGCTTTGCGCTGTATTTCGGGTATCTCACTGGAAATCAAACCCCGGGAAATGGCGCTGTCGACAGAATCCTCGGGAACCAGGATCGAATGGGAGATGCGGTTGTGGCAGGTGATGCAGTCCATCTCTTTGAGATCCGTTTCATCTATCGAAAAGGGGCTGAAGTCAGTGCTGATGTCTACATATTCGTAGACAGCACTATACTCTTCATCAAAAACCTTGATATAGGGAATGTTCTGTTCGCTTTCATCGGTGGCGTAATAGAGGACTTTATTTTTGATATGCCAGTGGATGCCATCCCCCTGGCCCTCACGCACTGTGCCGCCTCCGGTCTTCATCACCATATATGTTCTATTGAGCGTATTTTCAATATCTGAACCATAGTGGTAAATCACCCGCTGGCTGTCATCCGAAAATTTATCGGGGTTGTGGCAGCGCTCACAGACTTCGCGGGCCGGTCGCAGTGTTTTGACATGTAAGGGATATTCATAGTTCTTTAGGACCGCAGCCGTGACATGGCGAATATCCCCGGCTTTTCGGGTGATCTGATTACCAATAAAAGCGCGCCCGATGTGGCATTCCACGCATTTGACTTCGGCGTGGGGGGAAGATAGGTAGGTAATATTTTCCGCGGGGTGGATCCCATGACAGGCTGAGCCGCAAAACTCGGACGAGTTGGTGTAATCCCAGACATACGCCCCAGAGATTACCAGGGAAAGGAAGAGAACGATCAATATTGTGTAAGGAAGTAATTTCATCCAGCGGGAGGCTTCCGGCGCTGGAAAGAAAAATTGGCGAAATCTTCTAAAAAAACGCTTCATAAGGTTTCCTTTGCGCGTACACGTCTGCACTTGCTCAGGGGCTATGATGGTTGATTAGGGTGTGTTTTATTTCAGTTGAGCGCCTTGCTGCGTATTACGTATTGCGTATTCGTCGATAAGCAATACGAAAAAGCTCTCCAACGCATTTGGAATGCACTCGTTTGATTACAATGACATATTATCAAAAGGGGATTATTCCATGTAGCAGGAAAACCCCTTTGATTTGTAGGGTTATTTCCGACACAAAAAGGATGGCGCCAATACCAGCACCATCCTTTTGAATTAGGTGTATCTCAAACGAGTGGAAAAGTTCCGGAAATAGGGGTGTGCGGGGGGCGACACTCCCCCGCACACCTCTATTTCCGGGATTACTTCCACTGTCCTTTTGAATTTAGACGCGCAGAAACCCTTCGATGTGCTGGAGTTGAATTCCAGCACATCAGTTCCGGTTTATCCGGGTTAGGATCTGGATTTGGCAAAACTGGATTTTTTTATCGTTTAGATCAGCCTCTGTCGGCGGATGATCCATATGATAATCCCCCCTAAGAGCAGTACACCAAACAGCAGCCAGAAGACCATAGCGGCGCGTGGTTCGAACTCTTTAGCGCTGGCGATAGCTGCTTGGGAAAATACGATTTCCAGGGTGAGCCACAATCCCCATAATATCCATTGGTACCATGGCCTGCGTACGACCTTGATGGCGAAATATTCCTCTTCTTGGTTATTCATCAGTAATTGTTTGCTCGGTATCGATACCATATTCGGGCATATCTAAACGCCACCAGGTTTCCGGGTCTTTCTGTGCGCCGTAGCTGAAAGCGTCGTCCATGCTTCGAATCGTACCATCGAGCATTGGAAAAGATGCTATGCCCGCCTTTACCCAATCATGGATCCAGGCTTTGTTTTTCTTGGCAAAGGGACAAACCGCAAAACAGATCCCACAGTTAGTTCCAGCTTGTTCTCGCATAAATGTTTTGCATTTGGTCGAGTCCTCGAAATAGGCTTTATGCCCGGGGTTATTCCAGCCTCCTTGCACATCCCATGTTGGATCATCATCAAAGCTGAGTGCGCTTGCCGGGCACGCTTCAGCGCACTTTTTACACTGCCGACAAAATTCCATAATCCCAGCATCGATGGGTTTATCTGGCTGGACTCGGAGATCAGTGACCATTTTAAATACCCGCACCATGGGACCAAATTCAGGCGTTATCAAGCGGTTGTGCCGCGAGAGTTCCCCCAAACCTGCCATCACTGCCAATGCCGGAGAAATACCCAAGGCGTTGCTGCTGGCTTCACCCAGGCATTGATACCCCAGGCCACGCAGAAATTCTTGGGTTTTATTTTGAATATCTAATGCCCGGCTATAAGATAAACTGGACGTCTGTTCGGCGATCACCGTGGGCGCCCGTTTTACAGCCTCTGAAGACATTTGAACGGTGAAAACGATCACCCATTTGGCTTTATCGGGGATGACACGCTTATCGCCGGTTTCGTAGGCTTCTTCTACGTTCTCAAAGACGATTTCCTTCCCATCTGGATCGTGTGAGTAGATTAGCTTGCGTGTGCGTTGATTGAGTTCCACAAAACCAACCGTTGCTGCGCCAAAATGGCGCATCGCCACCCTCAAAATGCGCGCCGCATCTTCTGCCGTTCCTATCCATTTGGGAACGCCTCTCTCTTCCGGCGTTTGTGTCCCCTGGGGGCCAAGGAAGTATCTTGTGCCTTGTGCATAGGTGGATTGCGCTGCACTCAAGGCCTGATCTTTCAATGTATAGCCTGGGACGTCATTTTCAATGCGTTGTTTTTCAATTTCAGCTGAAATTTGATATATGCGATCGCTCTCGGCCTGCCCGATATATTTCGCTAACCCCTGCCCCCGAACTGTTTGGCGAGCATCGAAACGCTGCATGTTCTCCCAGTTTATTTCTAAGGTTGGCTCGTCCACTATCCGCACCCACCAGGGACGCGACTTACCCGCGGCTGGTTTACTCATAGCCATTACCTTTGGCATGAGCGCGACATTCGATGTTGAAGCGAGATTCCCCGCAGCAATAGTCGAAGCCGATAGGCCGGCAATACGCAGGAAATCCCGGCGACTGATCTGTTTTTTGCCCTTGTCTACCATTAAAAACTCCTCGGAGGGGTCAACAAGTTACTAATTATGACTTACGCACTGGCGATGGAAAAGTCCGAAAATAAGGGGTGTGCAGGGTTGCTCCGCAACCCTGC
>JADHXE010000302.1 GCA_016783125.1 Anaerolineales bacterium | reverse complement strand
CACCCCCAATTCCGGGGAAATCTTCTTCCTCAGGCATAACATAGAATACCAATAATGTACTGCCATAACGACGCTGGTCGAATTCCTGTAGATTCTTCAACTCGACTGGCTTGAACTCCAAAGGGTCGATCTGCACGATCACCCAGGCGTATTCGGCCAGCCACTCCGAACGCGCATCCACTTTCTGCAAGGCCTTTACCCACATACCTTTGTATTGCGGCGGCGCGATGTAGATGTAGTCAAATACCTGATCGACATCTTGATCGAGGGCCGCAAAAGCATCCATGTTGAGCACCTCAGCCCGGTCGGTTAACTTCGTGCTCTCCAAATTCGTGCGCACTGTCTTGACGGCCTGATGATGCCGGTCGACGAAACGCACCCATTTGGCCCCGCGGCTGAGGGCTTCGATTCCTACGGCTCCGGTGCCCGCGAAGAGGTCCAGCAGCACAGCGTCCTGAATATCGACACCGAGGATGTTAAACAACGACTCCTTGACGCGGTCGGTGATGGGCCGGGTGATGCCGCCAGGGACGGCGCGCAAGTTTTGCCCCCTGGCTGATCCAGCGATAACGCGCAGATTACTCAATGGCTACACCTATTATTCTGACGGGCGACGGAGGACGGTAGACCGCTTATTTGTTCGTATCAGAAATCTGCGGTCATCTGTCGCCGGTCATCCGTCTAACCCCACGCTCTGCCGCGCGGCCAAAATATTGCCATGCGGCGCGATGGTCGGGGTGACGCAGCCGGTGCCCAAGATGAAACGCTGCCCGCCGGTAGCCTGAATGGCATCAGCGGCCTCAGCGGTGACAGACTCAGGCGTGCCCAGCACCATGGTCTCATTGCGGCGCAAACCGCCACAAAGCACACCGGGGAAACGCGTCAAAGCCTCCGCCAGGGAGGGTTCTGTCTCGCGGTCGTGCCAGTTGATCACCTGCACTGGAAAATCCAGCACCTGATCGAACATCACATCCTGGCCATGCAGATGCAGCATATTGAACCAGGCCGGCTTAGCAGCCGCCAGCACCTGCAGGTCATAAGGCCTGCAGAACTCCGCAAACTCACCTTCAGAAAGCAAGCCATATTGAGCATGTTGAATGGCGTAAAAAACCCCGGCGATACCGGTATCGAGAGCGGCTTCGACAAAGCGCTGCGTAGTTTCGGCGATGATCTTCAAGCCCTCATGCACCGCATCGGGGGCGCGGCGCAGATGCACCAGCAGCTGCTCCCCGCCAACCAGGTTCTTGGCCTGGGCCATCGGGCTGAAGATGGTCTGGATAATGGGCGTGTTTGGGCTTAGTTCTGCCTCGAGGAGGCTCAAACACTTCAACTGGTCGCCCAGACTCCCTCGCGCGGGGTCCAGTGCCTGGAGGCGAGTCCAATCTTCGGGCTGCTGGATCACGCGATGGGTGTAGGCGCGCGTCCCCTCTGTGGCGCCGCGCCAATCATCGCGGCTGCCCCAATCCTTAATACAGAAGGAAGATGCCGGGGTCACTTTGACAAAGTCGAAATCATAAAGGCGTTGAAAATTCAGCGTAGCTGAAGCTAACCCCTCAGGAGTCTGGTCATCCACAGGAAAATGCCGCCACAAAGCAACCGGCGGGCGATCCGGCTTCTCACCGGACAGACAAATCTCAAGGCGTTGACGATGGGTAAGGGTGCTCAAGGTATCTCCTTATTTCTTTTTGGATTTCTTGTGGGGAATGATCTCATCCAGCATGTTGGCCAGTTCCTGCTCTTCGAACTCGCGCTGGGCGAAATAGTCATCGATGAAATCTGATCGCCGCAGACGCAGGGCCATCGGCGCCACAGCATGCAGGTCTTCGGAGGTGACTTTCAGGCGGGCATCAGCCACCGCATGGGCGCGGGCTGCCTCGAAGAGGGTGATCTCAGCGCGCAAGGAGTCAATCTTCAGGCGCTCTACCAGGGTCAGCCCCTGCTGAGACACTTTATCGGGGATTTCCACCTGGGGCAGCAAATCGCGGGCAGCCTGAATATCCTCCTGGGCCAGGGTTGTGCTATCGGAGAATTCCACGGAAACCTGGCGAGGGTTGGTCAGATAAGCCCGGGCGCGGTGATAGGCTTCCAGGCGCTCATCACGATCTTGCAGGCCGCTCACAACCACCCGCAAGCCAAATCGGTCCAGGATTTGGGGACGCAAGCGCCCCTCCTCGGGGTTCATCGAATCGACCAGCACAAAACGCGCCCGATACGTCGCCGCCATGGGGCCGCGCCGCACCAGATAATAGCCTTGCGCAGCCGCATCTAAAATGGCATCGACGACATCATCGCTGAGCAAATTGACTTCATCGACATACAACAAGTTGCGGTCAGCCTGGGCCATGATGCCCCGGCGCAGACGCACGTGACCCTGCAAAGCGGCGCGCTCATCCAGGCCGCCTACCACGTCATCGAGGCGGGCGTTGAGGGGCAGCTCGACCAGGCGAACCTGATCCAACAACGCCAGGGGTTGATCCTCGGCATATTTTTTAGCGCAATCGGGGCAGACGGCGTCGATCCCCCCGGCTTCGATGTCCTCAGGCAGGCAGCCGTAATAACACAAGCTGCGCGGGGTTTGCGGCAGAAGTTCCGGCAAACTGCGTACAGCGGTGGTTTTTCCTGTGCCGCGCGGGCCGATCAGCAACACCCCCCCCATATAAGGGTTGATCATCGCCAGGAGCAAAGCCAGCTTCATCTCCTGTTGACCGACTAATGCCAAAAATGGAAAGGGCACCACATCGGCGATGCCCGCATCTTCCTGGGGCATGGCGGCTTCCAGGCTGCGGCCGGTGACACGGTCGATCAGCTCGCGCAGAGAACGCACCGGCGGGGCGCCTTCAGTTTGGCTCAGATCATCGCTTGGGGGTGTTTGATCGTTATCAGTCATATTTCGGTATGGTTCAAAATACTAAGAACCTAGCTTGACAAATTTGAAGCATGAGAAAACACGAATATGCACGAATAGGCCGAATTGCACAAATAAAGCCATGAAAAATTCGTGTAACTCGTGATATTCGTAATCATTCGTTATTGGTCTTCTTTGTGCGCCAGACGAAAGGCCTGGCGCTGTTTGGCTCTTTCCATGCGTTGGCGATGGACCTCGGTTTCGGGAATCAGAGGCGGAACCGTGGTTGGATTGCCTTCGTCGTCCAAAGCCACGTAAACGCAATAGGCGGTATTGGTATGCACGCACTCGCCGGTGACCGGGTTCTCGGCGACCACTTCGACGCGCGCTTCCATTGAAGTACGTCCAGCACAACTGACTTCGGCCGTGAGAGTCACCAGGTCGCCAATCTGAATGGGCTGGCGGAACATCATCTGATCGACCGCCACGGTGACAACCCGCCGTTGGGCGTGACGCATACAGGCCAGCGCGCCGGCTTCGTCAACTAATTTCATGATCCAACCGCCATGCACATTGCCATGGTTGTTGGCATGTTCGGGCTGCATCAATTGGGCTAGATTGACGCGCGATTCACTGACAGTTTTACTTTTAGGAGCTTTATCCATAACAAACCAAAATACAAGAAGGCCCGAAAAAGGGTGTGTGTGGGTGTGCACACCCTTTTTCGGGATATATCTAATCCATATCTTCGCGCAGCTCGTCGAAATCCACAGTGCTCAGGCGGTGGGGTTCCTCTTCCAGCACATCGATGGTCGTGAAAGTCAATTCAGACATCATTGGGGCCAGCGGCACAGTCGCGGGCACACGAATGCGTCCCTGGGGCGGCGGCGATTCGCGGCGGGGTTTGGAAAAATCATATGATCGCTTGCGAAGAATGCGGGGGTCGTCGGTCAGCCAGCCAATATAATGGCCTAACACAGAATAGATTTCACGCTCAGGGGTCACCCATCCAACCCACTCACCGGTTTCATTGTAGAGGTAGGGATAAACGAGATAAGCCCTGACATCACCGGATGTTGTGTATATTGGAATCAGGCGGCGAGTCTCAGTCATATGAGTATTATACCGAAATTTAGGGTGCTGACGGAGTAAATACTCCGTCAGCACTCTAAATTTCGGACTTATCTTCACCAAGTTGATATTGTCAAACTATTCACTCAATATCGTTATAAGTCCAATAGCGGTTTACGAAATAATTCCAGAACATCACCAGGATGATGGCTATCGCCAGAGCTGTATTATGCCCTAAGAATTCAGGCGTCATGAAGGAGAATATCTTCAAAGATGGCAGATGCTCATAAAGCCTTTGGAGGGGGCCATCCAAGAGAGCAAATACCGGCGTACGGATAGCCACGCCAATCAGATTGATAATGCCAAATGAGGTTAGCTGGTTAGATAAGGGCTTGGAACGCGAATCTGGATACGTCCAATAGCGGTTCCAGATGAAATTATTCAAAACAGCAACCGTGAAAGAGATTACGCTGGCAAGGACGGGGCTGACGAGAAGAAATCTGATCAGAATATTGAATACCGCAAAATCAACCAGCGCGCCAATGCTGCCCACCACAGCGAACTTGAGAAAGCGCGTCCGCTCGTGGGAGTCGGTGATGAAATCTGTCATGGTCATACCAGGGATAATTTCTCCTTGAAATAAGGGATTGTCTTTTGGATGCCTTCCCTCAAGCTGATTTTCGGCTCCCAGCCAAGCACTGTTTGAGCGCGGCTGATATCCGGTTGACGGCGTTGTGGGTCTCCATTACCCCGCTGTTCAGGATAAAAGATGACATCATGATTGCCCACAATCTCATTGATGGTTTCGGCGAATTCGAGGATGGTTATTTCATCCGGGTTGCCAATATTTATTGGATGATGCTCATCAGAGAGCAGCAAGCGGTAAATACCTTCGACCAAGTCGTCAACATAACAAAAGCTGCGCGTCTGTTGGCCATCCCCATAAACCGTAAGGGGTTCACCTTTCAAGGCCTGCATCAAGAAGTTGGGCACTGCGCGCCCATCATCGGTGTGCATGCGCGGGCCATAGGTATTGAAGATACGCACGACGCGAGTATCGATTCCATGAAAACGGTGATAGGCCATCGTCAGGGCTTCAGCAAAGCGTTTGGCCTCGTCGTAGACCGAACGCTCTCCGATGGGATCAACATGCCCCCAGTAACTTTCGGTTTGAGGGTGCTCGAGTGGATCACCGTAAATCTCGCTGGTAGAAGCCAGCAAAAATCGGGCGTCATGCGCCTTAGCAACACCCAAGGTGTTATGCGTCCCCAGCGCGCCGGCTTTCATGGTTTGGATAGGCAGATTTACATACCCATAAGGAGAATGAGGATTCGGGCTGGCCGGGGAGGCAAAGTGCATCACCGCATCCAATTTCCCGGGCACAAAGATAAAGTTCGACACATCATGCCGAATGAAAAGAAATCTTTCTTCACTTGCCAGGTGCTCCAGATTTTCCCGGCTGCCGGTGATGAAATTATCCATCCCCACAACTTCATGCCCTTCCGCTAGAAGTCGGTCGCAGAGATGTGATCCCAAAAAGCCAGCCGCGCCAGTGATTAGTATTCGCATATTGTGATCCTTTTATAGAACGAATTTGTCCGAAAAAGGGTGTGCGCAGGGAGCTGTGCTCCCTG
>JADHXE010000301.1 GCA_016783125.1 Anaerolineales bacterium | reverse complement strand
ATTTGCTAGCAGGGTGATTTTTTTGGCACCCAGATTGATAATCGTCCAGTGGCATTCGTCCCAGACCACAGATGTGCCATGTTCAATTTTCACGAAAGGGGAATGATCGCCAGATGATGAAATGCTCTTAGTTGGAGCTGTATAACCCTTCGCTGTTTCATGATCCCGAAAAACGTGTACTCGAGCTGGTTCCACCAAAGGAGCCATACGGAAATCAATATATACCTGCCCTTGCGCGATCAATGTGTATAAAACGTCGGTTGGGGTTTCTCCGATTGCTAAGAATATCTCTTGGAGTGTTATCCCTGGTTGTTCTGTAACCAGAGAACAGATGGCATGGGTAATCTCTGGAGGAACTGCTGAGTCTTCTGTACGAAGGTAATCTTCAAGAAATACCAGATTGCGTTGAAAAACCCAGTCAATCTCTGCTGATGAGCGCACCCGGTAAAAGAAACCGAACTGTGTGGCATATTCTTCACCTGGTGGACAATACCAATTGCTTTTTTCTCGAATATAACGATTTGGCATCTTCTCTGCCAAGCGAAGCAGCTCCGTTTCCATTTTCCATTCTTCCCACCCAAGACTGTCCGTGCGGATGACAAAGAAGTCTGGTGTATGCCTTACACCCACCCGTCGTCCCTTTTTAGTCAAATATTTCAGTTGGATCCGTGGGGGTTGGTCATAATATTCCAGCACATCAGAGTCGTACTCCTTCTCGTAGATCCCAGCTAACTCATTTCGGTGACTTTCTGCTTGTATAATGCTCCCCATTTTTTGACTGGGATAACGCACGCTGACATTTCCAGCTCTACTTTGTACACGCCGCGCGGGGGGTGAGAAACGAATTTCCTCCGCGATTTGTTGAGCCTGCTTTGATAAATCAAGTTGCCGACATAGTTGAAGCCACACTTTTTGTGACAACATCATCGCACCTCCTCTTAACGATAAAAGGGATTGAACTTGGCTCGATGATAGCGTAGCTACACGCCTCCTTCAAGGCATTTTTTTCGATCTTTAACTTTCGGCAAGCTTATGATGCCAATGTGAATTTTCGACAAACTTATGCTTCCAAACCGCCCTAAATCCGTGATTTTTGGGTTCTCAATTAGGTGAAAAATACGGCAAAGTTATGCTTCCAATTTCGACAAACTTATGGGTTTAGTTACAGAAATGTAACTTACCCATAATGTGGCCGCTTTGGCCACATTATGCTTCCAGAAGTCAAATTATAAAAGTGGCACAACCCGAAAAACAGCCAGAAAATTGAATTTTTTCGCCATGTGGCATAACAAACACTAATTTTCAAGGGTCTATTCAGGTGAAAGTGCGCTAATCTTCCTTTAACGCCCATTTTGAGTGCAATTGAGAGCAAAAATGGGAAGATTTTTTCGGCCACATTATGCTTCCAGAATCTACTTGCGGCCAAGTTATGCTTCTAGAGTATCCTCTATCTGTTACGATAATTGCTCAAAACAAGCCAAAATGCGGCCACTTTATGCTTCCAGCCCTGGCCATTTTATGAGTTAAGTTACACGAAATCCAAAGAAAACTCATGACCGTCATCGTCACCATCTTACCTTCCGGTGTGAGCATCTCGGACAACAACCCCTGGAAACTATACGGCACAAGACCTTTCATGGCTTCCACTGCTTGCGCCTGCCAGTCATCCGGTGAAGCATAATCCCCAGGATGTGCGCTGATGATGCCTTGCACTCGTTTTGGGCCGGTGGGGGCAATATGCTGCACCTTCACTAATGTCGGCGGCTGCCAGCGCCCGCCCACCCGTGCCCGCAGCCAGGCTTGCAGTGAGGGCAGGTCCAGGGTGGTATCCCCGTAGCGCACGCTCATGCTCAACGTAGCGCGGATCAAATCAGCGTCTTCCGGGTCGGGGAGAAAAACGCCTGGGTGGAAGTGTTGGCCAATAAGGACTGCACCACCGACTCGAAACCTTCGATGCGGCGCAGCATGGAAAGCGACTGCGCCAGGGCAAAGACGCGCGCCCCAAACTTGGCTCCCTCGGAAAGTATGTACTCCAAGCGCATCCCCGCGCCGATCTCCTGGGTTTCGTCGATGAAGAAATAGAACGGCTTGGGACTATACAATGTCACCTTACGAAAAACAAAATCGAAGACATTGTAAACCACCCCTGCGGTCAAACGGGCGACCTCGTGCCGCACGTATGCCCAATTAGGCTACGAGGCTGGTGTTCCCATCACACAGATCAGCATCTTACTAGGCCATGCCAGCGTAGAGACTACGCAAAAATACCTGAACCTGGATCTAGATCTAGATCTAAGCACAACGGTTAGTGACTTTGTGCCGTTCTAAGAGCCAAGTAAGTTAGGCTACATATCTGTTCGAGGCGAAACCTGGATATCAGACCTTTCGAGGTCATTTACTGGCCCGAAATGATAAACAGGTTCGTAAGTATTGACAACTATGGTTTTCACTGAGATAATTGTTTTCAACAAACGTTGAAAAGGTCATTTCTAGTGAAAATCATCAATCTCGAACGAGAAGCATTAAAAGCGTTTAGGGACTGCCTCCAAGAAATCCCTTTCATCACTGTAGAGAGAGAAGTTACTGAACTCTACTCTACAGAGGCGAGGTATGACTTCCGCACAATCTTGCAGGTGAAAGGGAAAAACCTGGTTTTCATTGTTGAAGCAAAGAAAAATGGAGAACCCCGCTACGCCCGCCAGGCAGTAAATCAACTCATCCGTTATTTGGCTGATTCACCCAATGCTTATGGTGTTTTTATCGCACCCTATATTTCACCCGAAGCCGCGAAAATTTGCCAGCAAGCAAATATTGGGACTATAGATTTTGCGGGCAATTGTAATATCGTTTTTGGTTCGGTTTTTATTCAAAAAGAGGGAAATCCAAACCCTTACACCAGGAAGCGTTACCTGAGATCTCTTTATTCCCCAAAAGCAGAACGTATTTTGAGGGTGCTGATACTGGCCGGTCCGCAAGAGTGGAAAGTAGAGCAGCTGGCTAACGAAGCGGATGTAAGCTTGGGTTTGGTTTCTAACGTCAAGAAGTTGCTCACTGATCGCGATTGGATTGATGCTCAAACGTTTGGTTTCTATTTGACGGAGCCTTTCGCTCTCCTCGAGGAGTGGTCGCAGCACTACAACTATCGGCGCAACGAAGTATTGGAATTCTATACGTTACTCGATGTCGGTGAATTTGAATACAAGCTCGAACAAATATGTCAACAGAAGGATATCCGATACGGCCTAACAGGCTTTTCGGGAGCCGCTCGTTATGCCCCCACGGTTCGCTACAAGCGTGCGATGGCCTACATTAGTAGGAACTTAGAAGATGTCATCGCCTCGTTAGAACTAAAAGCTGTTGGCAGCGGGGCGAATGTGAACCTGTTAATCCCCTATGATGAAGGAGTGTTTTATCAAACGCAGGATATAGAAGCTGCTCAGATTGTTTCCCCTGTACAAACCTATTTGGATCTAATGAGGGTTCGGGGTCGGGGTGAAGAAGCTGCTGAATCTTTGCTAGATAACGTGATACGCAGATTATGGTAACGATACGAAATTACGCAGAAGAAATCGTCGAAGCCGCTCGTAGCGTGCTGTTGGAATTGGGTCGCTTGCTAGGTGAGTATACGGATGAGATCGTGGTTGTTGGAGGTTGGGTTCCTGAACTGCTCCTTCCCCAAGATCAAGCCAGACATGTAGGCAGCATTGATGTTGACCTGGCCTTAAATCACCGCAAGCTTCAAGAGGTTGGTTATAGATCGATCTTGGAACTTTTATTATCTCGTGGGTATCAACGGGGCAAACAACTCTTTATCTTCCATCGCTTGATTGAGGTAAGGGGCCACGAAATCGATGTCACCGTGGATTTCTTGGCCAGTGAATACACAGGAACTGGTCGATCACACCGGACGCAAAAAGTCCAGGACATGCGCCCGCGCAAGGCACGTGGAGTTGATCTGGTATTTGATATGCCCTTGAGAATCAGCATAACTGGGCGCCTACCTGAGGGTGGAAATGATAGCGTCGAAATTCAAGTAGCGTCTATCCCCTCTTTTATTGTCATGAAAGGTATTGCATTAGAAAACCGCTTGAAAGAGAAGGATGCCTGGGATATCTATTATTGCCTCCGGCATTACCCTGGCGGAGTTGAAGCGATTGCCAGGGGGTTTCAACCCTGGATAGATAATCGCCTCGTTCAAGAAGGTTTAAGCAATATAGCTGAGAAATTCTCTTCTCCTTGCCAAAAGACCCATTAGGTGTCTTTAAACTGAGAGGAGGGAAGTAATATTCACCGTAAGACGCTGCGCTTTTCAACGTAGAGATATTGCTTCACCTCAGCGCTGAATCGTTGATGTTGACAGAGCCCCATCAGCCAAGTATAATTAGTTTTTGTATACATAGTGCCACAATTACAATTGTATTGCGCTTATGTGTACTTGGAAGGGAGAACACAAATGGCCGTGCAATCGGATACGATTCAGCTCAGTCATCTGGAGCAGACTATCTATTTTGCGTGTCAGCGGCAAGGCATAAACCTGCTCGATGCAGACATCGCCACACATTTGGTTAATGTCTCACGCAAGCACGCCATCAACTTGCTTTCCAGTATGGCCCTCAAGGACGCTCTTTATCGCATTGGGCGGGGCCGCTACGCGGTTATCTCGCCAGACGTACTTTACGGGCGAAAGAGCTACGTCATCGATCCGCATCTGATCATCGACGAGTTGATGGAGACCGACGGAGCAGGAGATGCATATTACGTCGCATACCAGAGTGCGGCATCCCTGCACGGGGCTGCTCACCAACTTCCCTTCGCCTTGATGGTCGTTTTACCCCATCAGCGCCGCCCAATCGAGTTAGGTCAGACGCAGATAATGTTCGTCCAACTTAAGCGATCTAAGCTATTTGGTTTTCACGAAATGACCTACCGAGAAACCCACCTCAATGTATCTGACCCAGAAAAGACCATCTTGGATTGTCTGGAAAGGTTCGATCTCTGCGGTGGGGTGGACGAAGTGGCCCGTACCATCAGTGTACTGATTGAGAAGATGGCGGCGGACAAGCTCCTGGCCTACCTCAGGCGGATAGACAACCAGGCCTTAGCTCAACGGCTGGGATTTATCCTGGAGCGCCTGAGTACGATTCAAGCAGTAGATGAAGATCTGATCGCAGACATTGCCCATTTAGCAGGTGAACACATCTATCCTCTAGACCCTCATGGGACGAACGAGGGGGAGGTGTCTACCCGCTGGAACGTCCGAGAAAACATCGACGTACTAAGGGAGATTTGAATGGAGATCACAACACGCGCCATCCGCACCTGGGCTGACGAGTATGACGTCCCTGATCTAACGCTGGCAGAGTTGGACTACCGGCTGGTCCACGCTCTTCAAGCCATCTATGCCGACCCTTTCCTGCGCGCCCGTCTCTACCTTAAGGGTGGTACCGCCCTGAATAAGTTTTACATCCCGAATCAGGGTCGTCTCTCCGTTGATCTGGACTTCAACGTTGTAGGTCCAAGAGATCAGGTGTTGGAAGAGCGCACACAGTTCA
>JADHXE010000047.1 GCA_016783125.1 Anaerolineales bacterium | reverse complement strand
AATATACCTAAAATACGGGGTGGGCCGGGTTGCACCACAACCGGCCACACCCCTTATTTTCGGGCTTTTTCCATCGCCAGTGCGTAAGTCATATTAAAAAGAAAGTGCCCCCATCAACAGGGGCACTTCGTTTTTTGAAGATGTTAATCCAGGCGAGCCGTGACAATGGCCCTCTTGACTTCTCCAACAGCCCTGGTGACCTGGATTTCACGCGGGCAGGCGTCGGTGCAGTTGAAGATGGTGTGACAGCGATAGACGCCGAACTGGTCGTTGAGAATCTTGAGCCGCTCTGCTGCTGCCTGATCGCGGCTATCGAAGATGAAACGATGGGCATTGACGATAGCCGCAGGGCCGACATATTCACCATCGGCCCAAAAGGACGGGCAAGATGTCGTGCAGGACGCGCACAAAATGCACTTGGTGGTATCGTCGAAACGTTCGCGATCCTCGGGGCTTTGCAACTGTTCCTTCTGAGGATTCTCCTCACCCCCGACGAAATAGGGCATCACCGACTTGTAATGATCGAAAAAGGGCTCCATATCGACAAGTAGATCTTTTTCCACTGCCAGCCCCAGGATCGGTTCGACGGTGATCTTAGTACCAACATCCTGTACTAAGCTTTTACAGGCCAGTTGGTTGACGCTATTGATGCGCATTGCACATGAGCCGCAAACGCCATGGGCACAAGAACGGCGATAAGAGAGTGTACCGTCCTGATAATCTTTGATTCTCTCCAACAAGTCCAGCACACGATCGATAGGTTCAGCCTCTACGATGAATTTATCGTAATGGGGTTTCTTATCGTTTTCAGGATCGTAGCGAAAGATTTTTAATGTGACTTGCATGATTATCTCTCCTAGTACACCCGTTTTTTCGGTTCAAACTTCGTGAATGTGACCGGCATATACTGTAATTCAACGCCATCTTCATGTAACCAGACCAAGGTGTGTTTCAACCATTTTTCATCGTCACGTTCAGTGTAATCGTCGCGAGCATGGGCGCCGCGGCTTTCTTTGCGGGCTAACGCCGATACCGCAGTGACCTCGGCCAGATCGAGCAGGTTGCCGATTTCCCAGGTGTTGAGCAGCTCAGTGTTGTAGCGGTCGCCGGTGTCTTCAATGCGTACATCCTTGAAACGCTCTTTCAATTCACTGACTTTCTCTACCGCCTCCTGCATCCCCTCTTCCAAGCGGAAGACACCGACGTGGTCGAACATGACTTCCTTCATTTCTTTGGCGATATCGGCTGCTTTTTCATTCCCGCTGCCATTACGTAATTGATCGAATTGCTGGCGAGCGAAGTCAGCGGCATCGTCCGGCAAGGTCTGGTAAGAAATACCTTTGGAAAATTCGGCAGCATTCTCACCGGCTTCTTTACCAAAAACGACCAGATCCAACAGGGCGTTAGTGCCCAAGCGGTTCGCACCATGTATAGAAACGCAGGCCACCTCGCCAGCTGCATACAAACCCGGCATGATATTTCGATCAGAGTCGATAACGACTTCCCCCCTGAGGTTCGTGGGGATTCCTCCCATGGCGTAATGTGCCGTCGGCTGCACCGGCATAGGCTGGGTGACCGGGTTCACGCCCAGATACGTTTCGCAGAAATCGATGATATCGGGCAGCTTGGCGAGGATCTCTTCCCCGGTGACTACAAAGGGGGTGCCATCGGGGCGGGTACGACCGTCAGAAGCGGCGTACTTGTTGACGGTCTCCGGGGTGACATCCATGTATAGATACCGCTTTCCGTTAATGCCGCGGCCATCTTTCATTTCAAGATACATGGCCCGGCTGATCACATCGCGCGAGGCCAGGTCTTTGACGGTGGGAGCATAGCGATCCATAAAGCGTTCGCCCTCGTTGTTGAGCAGCACACCGCCCTCGCCGCGCACACCCTCGGTGATCAAAATGCCCATCTTGTAAATGCCGGTGGGATGGAATTGGAAGAACTCCATATCTTCAGCGGGGATGCCGCGCCGCAAAGTGATGGCAACCCCGTCGCCGGTGTAGGCATAGGCGTTAGATGTAATCTCCCAAACCCGGCCATGTCCGCCGGTGGCAAAGATGACGGCTTTGGCGTGGAAGATGTGTAGTTCACCCGTAGACAACTCTAGTGCTATCGCACCTGCCGTAGCGCCGTTGACCGTGATCAGGTCAATCACGTGGAATTCATCGAAGAAGGTCACATTATGTTTGATGCACTGTTGGTACAGCGTCTGCAATATCATGTGACCGGTGCGATCAGCAGCATAGCAAGCCCGGGTGACCGGTTTACCGGTAATGTTGTTGGTGTGCCCGCCAAAGGGGCGTTGGGCAATGGTGCCATCGAGGTTGCGTGAAAAGGGCAGCCCCATGTGCTCTAAATCATAGACAATCCCGGGGGCAGCTTCGCACATGAATTCAATGGCATCTTGATCTCCCAGGTAATCGCTGCCTTTGACGGTATCGAATGTATGCCACTCAGTTCGATCTTCTTCTGCGTTTCCCAAGGCAGCGCCGATTCCACCTTGCGCCGCGCCGGTATGGGAACGTGTAGGGTAGAGTTTGCTGAGTACGGCAGTCCTGGCCCCTTTAGAGGCGTACAAAGCCGCCATCAGTCCGGCACCTCCGGCCCCAACGATCAGCACTTCGTATTGATGCGTTTTCATAGAACAACCCTCCAATGAGGCCTCAAGAAGCCAAGACCACGAAAACGGCTACCAGGATCATAAAGACCCAGAGCACGAAAATGAGTAATTTAATCACGATTTGCCAAAAGGGCCGCGAAACATAATCTTCCAGAACCACGCGCAAACCGTTCAACCCGTGAGTCCCCCCAAAGAAGATGACCAGGAACTGCATGATCTGCCAGAACCCGTTGGCCCAGATATCCACATTGGGGATATTGCTATCCAAAACGTGATTAGCGTTCGGGAAAAAGGTCCAGCGCATCAAGGTTCCCAAATCCATCTGGTAACGCGCCCCCATGATCAGAGCAGCCGTCATACCGACGACCGCCAAAAGGAAAAAGGCCAGCCCAGAAAGGCGGGTGAATAAGAACATCAAATATTCAAGGTTCCAGCCAGGGTGAGGGACTTTTCTTGTTCGCATGTTATTACTCCTCCTGTCTCTCACTCACCAGTGATCAAACGCTGGATCATGATAAAGATGGTCAGACCATACATGGGGATGATTATCAGCCATTGCAGCCAGGTTACTTCTTTTTGGTATTCCAACATGCGCGGCCATAGATCCAGAATGATAATTCGCATTCCATTGATGCCATGGTATAGCACTGAGAATACAATGAACAATTGGAAATAAACTGACTCGTAAATGGTATTGATGGCGATCGCCCAATCACTGCCCATTTCTTGTGTGAAGAACGAGGCGATAACATGCAAGCTGACGAAGACGATCATGCCGAGGCCTGAGATGCGGTGAAGAATCCAGGCCAGCATTGGACCTCCGCCCTTGTATCTCAACCCTTGAAAAAAACCGACTTTCCTATCAAGCGCCATAGAGAGCCTCCTCTCGTTGCGAGGTGAAGTATTTGCCTTGCGGAAACCCCCAAATCTGGACATTACCACGGGAGATTCCTGAGACCTGACCATTATCTCATGTAAATTTGCACAAATTAAGTGACAGACTTCACGCTTTGTTGGTTCCAGGTGTCCTCAACATTCCCAATCTTCTGTTTTATAATCATTATCTGAGGATTTACAATTCAATTTACCTAACTGCTCAGGCTATAGCCTTCGCAGAAAGATCTCCCGAAAAAAGGGTGTGCGTGGGGGCGTGCCCCCACGCACACCCTTTTTTCGGGTACTTTACTATACAGGAGGTACGAATGGCAAAGAAAGCCTCTTCACCCAATCTCAGCCGCCGCGATTTCTCAAAAATCGTGATGGCTTTTTTGGGATCTATCATGGGTGCGTTTGTTGGCCTGCCTATCATCGGCTACATCATCTCACCTGCCCTGAAAACCCAAAAGATCGATGATTGGGTTTCACTGGGAGCTTTGGATGGGTATCCCATCGGAACTCCGAAACTATTTAGCTTCACACGCACGAAGGTCAACGGCTGGGAACGCACCACCAACAGCTTCGGCGTTTTCGTTCTGAGAAAATCGGCTTCTGATCTGGTCGTACTCTCCAATGTGTGCACCCATTTGAGTTGTCGCGTCAAATGGATTGAAGAAAATCAGGCCTATGTATGCCCTTGTCATGATGCCGAATTCGGTATCGAGGGTAAAGTATTATATGGGCCGCCTCCTCGTCCTATGGATGAATATGAATTCAAAATCGAAGACGGCAATATTTTAATTCACCTGACGGAAGGGTAATAATGGCAGAAAAAATCTACAATTGGTTAGATGAACGCCTCGGGCTCGAGGCAATATACGGAACGGTGCTTGATCGCAAAGTCCCCAAAGTCAATTGGTGGTTTACCTTAGGCAGCGCCAGTCTGTTCCTGGCAGGTATGCAAGCTGTCACCGGCATCTTCCTGACGATGTATTACGTCCCCTCACCGGATAAAGCTTACGACAGCATTCAATATATTATGAACGATGTGGCCTTCGGCTGGCTGATCCGCGGCATCCATCATTGGGGTGCCAGCCTGATGGTCGTGATCGTATTCCTCCACATGCTGCGCACCTTCTTCTATGGGGCTTATAAATATCCTCGTGAAATCACCTGGCTGACTGGCACATTCCTGCTGCTCTTCACCCTGGGAATGGGCTTCACCGGTTATCTGCTGCCCTGGAACCAGCGTTCTTTCTGGGCAACCATGGTCGGCACAGAAATTGCCGGGACGGTGCCTTTGATGGGCGATTTCATCCTCAAGGTTTTGAGAGGCGGTACCGATCTCAGCGCGGTGACCCTGGCGCGGTTTTTCTCCGCCCATATCTGGATCCTGCCAGCGGGCATTGTTTCGATGATCAGTGTCCACATGTATCTCATCATTCGCCTGGGTATCTCCAACATTCCCAGCGAGGAAGAATAAGGATAATAGGGAAGGAGAAAATCGTGAACGAAGAATTCAAGAGTAAATATCACGAAAAATATGCTGCCGCAAAGCAGAAGGGTGTCAAGTTCTGGCCGGATATCATCTATAAGGATTTGATCGTTTCCTTTGCACTCTTCTTGCTCCTGATTGGATTGGCTGCCTTTGTGGGCATTGCCCAGGAACCTAAAGCTGATCCCAATGATGCTAACTATATCCCGCGCCCGGAGTGGTACTTCCTATTCTTGTTCGAGGCCCTCAAATTCGTGCCCGGGCAGATCGAATGGGTGGGCACAGCCCTGATCCCCGGCATCGCCATTCTGGTTTTGATCCTGCTGCCCTTCATCGACAAGAATCCCTACCGCAACTGGAAAAAACGTAAAGTTGGTGTCAGCATGATGAGTTTGGTAGTGGTCGGCATCGTCGGGTTGACCGTTCGGGCCGTAGTCACCACCCCGGAGCAGGAGGAGGTCTCCCTGGCCGGTTCCATTGCCGAACAAGTCATCCAGGGCCAAGACCTATATTCCATCTACTGCGCGGAGTGCCACCAGCCCGATGGTGAGGGCGGCGAAGTCGCCGGCGTGGAAGGGTTAGAAGGCGTAATCCTGAAACCCATCAACAGCCAGGATGAGATGTGGACGCGCACCGATGAGACGCTCTTCAACATCGTTGATCTGGGTCAGCAAGACCTGGGTATGCCCCCTTATGGTTTGGGCTACGGCGGCGAGCTGCAGCGCAGTGAGATCGAGGCCGTTGTGGCCTTCATGCGCTACACCTGGGATGAGCGTGCTGAAATCCCCGAGGAGGCCATTATCGGTATCCCTGGGCTTGCCGAAGGCGAAGTGCCCTCCTATGAAGTGCATATCTCAGCTGTAGCCAAACGTTACTGCGTCTCCTGTCACCGTCCTGACAAAGAGAACAACGAATACCTGATGCAGACCTACGAAGAGATGCTCACCACGGGGGATAACGCCGATAAGAATGTCGTCGCCGGTGACTTGGAAAACTATATCATCGTCACCCTGCATCGTGAATCCATCTTCGACACCAACGGTGATGAGATCATCGGCCCCATGCCGCCCAGCAAAGAGATCAAAGCTGAATATATCGATATGTTCGAGCGCTGGGTTTTAGCCGGTATGCCTGAAACCGCTGATGAGGCCGCGGCGCTCTCGGAACCTGCCGCTGGTGAGGCCGCCCCTGAAGCTGAGGCAACGCCCGAGCCATAAAGCCCAGCGATGAATCGCCGGGCTGCCAGACCAAAGCTGGACGCCACGCTCGCTCTGCGCGCCTGGCCGTATAGGCCCGCTTCTGGCGTGGCGTGCGGGCCTTTGGCCGGCGTGCCTGCGGCAAATCCAGCTGGCGGTTAGATCTACCAACACCACCCAATCAAGAGCCCCGGTTTCTCGCCGGGGCTTTCTCGTTTGTAGGGGGATTGGATATTCGACGTTGGAGGTTGGATGTCAATCGGTGAACAACTCTGGGAAGATTTCTTGCATGTGGTCGTTGATCAGGCTGACAGCCTTTCGGATCAGAGTTCGGTTGGCTTCTATCTGGTGCCAGCGGCTGGCGCCCGAGGAGTGGGGTAAGGGGACAACATAGCGACCATCAACTTCCTTTTGTGTGCCGATGATTTCGGTAAGTTTCATGCTTTTGGGAAAGAAAAGGTTTATCGCTAATCGTCCAATGGGGATCATCAGCGCCGGGTTGATGAGTTCGATTTCGCGTTCCAGATAGGGTCGGCAGAACTCTTGCTCGGCTGGGCCAGGCACTCGGTCACCGCTGCCTGAGGCTGAGCGACCGGGATAGCACTTGGTCACCGAGGTCATGTATTGGGTGGCGCGGAACCAGGTTTCCTCGATGCCTGCGTCCGCCAGCCATTTGAACAGGCGCTGCCCGCTTCCGGCGTTGAAGGGGCGGTCGGCTTCGACTTCGGTGATTCCCGGCGCTTGACCGATGGTCATGATGCGGGCACCCATCCCGCTGGAGAAGATCGCCGGAGGGGTGATCTCGTGCCCCTCCTCCAGGCACAAACGGCAAGAGCGCATTTTTTTGTGGAGTTCTAATAGAGTCTGAGGTGTCATCGAGAATTTTTGAACCGCGAAGACGCCAAGTGCGCAAAGAGAAAAAAGTGTAAAAAACTTCGCGACCTTCGCTTTGCGCGCCTTTGGCGTCGCGTCTTCGCGGTGAATTTTCTTGTTGTGGCTGGAGGTCGCGCTTATGAAGATGGTTTTATTGGTTGTTCGTAGTTGATTAGTGCGTTGATAACCGGGCTTTTATGAATTCGAGTAAATCTTCGACTAGGCGTATTTTCTACTTCCATCGGAGAATAAATAATCGCGTATTTCGAGTTCAGCCTAACCTGTCCTGAGAATGAATTCTCAGGCTGCCATACAGAAGTCGGATGAATCCGACTAGAAAACCGTAAAATCCGCTGTTTTTTTAGTCCGTTTGAACGAACTTTGTATCTCAGCCCTTGATTTCAATCCTGGGCGGGGGTGCCTGAGCAGTTACAAAATACGCGGTACCGCAAAAGTCACCCTGTCATTCCGAGCGGCTTCACAGACGCTTCCTCGAACTTCTCAGGAGAGAGCGAGGAATCCCTGCGGAAACCCGTACAAAAAGTATCGTCATAGGGATTCCTCGGCGCTGCGGCGGCCTACTTTGGAAGGTTCTGATAATCGCCGCACCTCGGAATGACAGGGTTAGTTTTGCGCTATTGCCAAAATACGCATCCTTCTCTTGTTCGAAGCGTACTATTCACCATGATTTGAAGAGAGTTGTGTAGGAATCGAATAATTGCAACATGGCCTAAGATTCGCTGATGGCATTTAATTGAGCTTTGACGGTTTCACTAGCATCGGCATACCATTGCCACTCGATATAAGCATCATCGGCGGGTGAATCTTCACTACCTTTGACTTGATAGCGTGCCCTCAGTTCATCCAAGCTGCAATCCCATTGCGTTTTTAATTGTCGCAATGCTGCTTCGTAACGGCTTAGACGGCCCAAGAGAATCATGCGAGCTTGTTGGCGGGCAGCCACCAGAGGATCGGGATAGCCTAGACTTTTGAGCACTTCCTCGGTTGTGTAAATATGCGATTGCATCGCAACCTCCAGAAAACCTTTTGGGGTAGTTAGTTTCAGTATAGAAGCTTTCTACGCATCTGTCAAATGTGCTTTGTGAAGGCGCAGATAACTACATTCCTTCACCACTGATTTCGCTCCATTTCTCTTTGATCAGAAGGGCATCCTCTTCGAGAATAGGGCTTTCGCACAGGATGCGGCCCCGGCAGTTGAAATCTTTTAGCGCTCCCAGGATGGCTTCGATGTTCAGGTCGGACTCTTCGATTGTGAGATGTTCTTTCTCTCCCTTGGGTGTGTACTCGATCCCTGACAAGTGGATGTGCAGCCTTTGGAGTGCTTCTGCGCCCAGGGCATCTCGATACGCTTTGAGCGCTGCTGCCCACTCATCGTAGCTGTTCATGCTGCCATCGCCAGGGCGGGCGTGCAGATGGGGAAAGTCAATGCAAGGCTCTACGCCATCGATAGAGAGGCTCATCTTCAGCGTGTCTTCTAACGAACCCAGCATGGCAGATTTACCCATGGTCTCAGGGCGCAGGATGACCGGGTTGTCCACGGCGCGCAGTTCATCGATGCAGCCTTGCAAGCGTTCAACGGCGAGAGGGAGCACTTCTTCAGGGGGATTACCGAAATACGAGCCAGGGTGAAAGACGATATCGGTGGCTCCGGCCAGATTGCCAAAGTGGGCCGCGTCCATCAGGCGTTTGCGTGATTTGGGCCATTCTTCATCATCGGCGTTCAGGTTGATGAAATAGGGGGCGTGAACGCTGATGACGACATCGTTTTCTTCTCCTGCGGCCTTGATATTGGCACAGGTTTTTTCGCCGACTCTTACAGAACGCACCCAGCCCAATTCCAGGGCGTTAAGCCCCAAAGTGCGTATGTGGATCGTGCCCCCGACGCTGCCGCCGGGCTTTTTAGGATTAGATTTAGGGGAGCCGACAGTCCCAAAACGAAAGCTTAGATCAGACATGTGATACCTCTAAAAAAATATGATGTGCAGAACGGATTTACCCGAAAAAAGGGTGTGCGCAGGGGGCCGCTTTGCGCCTGCGCACACCCTTTTTTCGGGAACTTTCTCTTATTGATCTCCAATTATCAATCTTACCTTCTCCCACAAGGGCGGCCCTAAGATCAGCAAACCGATGAGCACTGAGGCAGCCGCGGTGATCAGTACGGCCGCCGCGCTGACATCTTTGCTGACTTTGGCCAGTTCATGCTCTTCAGGTTGGATCAAATCCGTCAGGGCTTCCAGGGCGGTGTTGAAGAACTCGGCAGCCCACACCAATGCCATGGTCAGAATGATGATCGCCCAGTCTTGGGGAGAGAGTCTCAGCCAGAAGCCGAGGATGATCACCGCGATACTTAGACTGGCATGAACCCAGGTGTTGCGCTGGGTGCGCAGAACATGCCACCAGCCTTCAAGGGCGTAAGCAATGGCGCGTAAACGGGAGCCAAGGAAAGAAATCATAGAAAAAATGTCACATTTCAAGCAAGAAACTCGAAATTTGGGTGTGCGTGGGGGCGAGCACAGCTGCCCCCACGCACACCCAAATTTCGAAAACTTTCTCTTACTCTGGCAGGGTGATACCGCCGATGTCAAGCTGTTCTAATATTTCGGCTTGGGCTGCCCACATATGATCTTTCTCTTGTTGATCAGCGTGGTCATGGCCCAGCAGATGCAGTATCCCGTGAATGATCAGCAGTTGCAGCTCTGCCGCGATCTCGTGGCCCCCTGCCCGGGACTGGGATTCCGCCCGGGGAAAAGCGATCACCACATCTCCCAGGTAAGGTGCGCCGCTTTCGGGATCAGTAAGCTCTGCGGGAAAAGAAAGCACATCGGTTGGCGCGTCCACCCCGCGGAACTGGGTATTCAAATCATGAATTTGTTCATCGCTGGTAATGACGATCGTCAATTCGGCATCGGCTGGCACATCCTGACGTTGGAGTGTAGCTTTGGCTGCGCTTTCGATGAGGCGAGGGTCGATTTGGGAACGGTATGCTTCTAAAATATCCAGGTGAATTGGCATTGCGATTGATAATGGGGGATTAAATATCAGTCAGAAGTTCTATGTTTTATTCCCCCGTTGTATTTGGTTGGGTGGGAATATCCAATGTAGGATAGTCAACGCGCGGGTGATAAATCCCCCGCAGGCTGGCAATAAAGGATTCGGTGATAGTTTGTAATTCTTGCAGCGTGAGCGAGGTATCGTCGAGTTGGTTTTGGCTGAGGCGATTTTCGATTGTGTCTTTGACAAGGAAGCGAAGCTGCTCTTCGGTTTCGGGTTTTTGAGAGCGAATGCGGGCCTCGCAGCCATCGGCCAGCAAAACCAGGGCTGTCTCGCGCGACTGAGGCCGAGGGCCAGGATAGATGAACAAGTTGTCATCAACCTGGCTTTCGTCTCCATTGGCGGCGTTTACGGCCTGAGTCCATTGGTAGCGGGTTTTGAGATTACCATGGTGTTCTGCGATAAAAGCCTTGATGCGCTTGGGTAAGCGATGCTCGTCAGCTAAATCCAGGCCATCGGTGACATGCTTGATGATGAATGCCGCGCTATCAGCCGGGTCTAGATCGTCGTGGGTATCGATCTGGCCGGGGATTTGGTTTTCGATAAAGAAGTAGGGGTTTTTAGCCTTGCCAATATCATGGTAGAGCGCGCCCACGCGGGTGAGCAAACTATCTGCTTCGATGCGTTCGGCAGCTTGTTCAGCTAAATTGGCAACCTGCAGACTGTGTTGATAAGTACCGGGGGCATTACGAAGGAGATATCCTAATAAGGGATTATCAGGACGGGAGAGTTCCAGCAATTGCAGGGGCGTTATCTGCCCTAAGACAGGTGCTAACAGATATTGGAGTAGTACGGTCACCCCAGCGGTGATGAGGCCGTTCAAGAGGGTCGTCGCAGTTTGTGTAGCTAACTCGGCCAGATTGATCTCGGGTTGAATGAGGTGATAGGCTGTGATGATTGCAGCCCCCGAGGCGGCTACAGTGATCCCCACCCAGAGATATGTGCTGATACGTTGTTCCCGTTTGGGGATCAGGACGCTGAAGAGGCTGCTGACGCCGTAGAAGAGGATCAAAACGGCTGTATTGGGATGTCCATAGATTGTGAGGATGATCAGCGGCATGATCGAGATGAGGGCCAGTTCTTCTCCGAAGAGGCTGGCGATGATCAAAGCATACGCCGAGAGAGGGAATAAGTATGGGGCCAGGGCATGCATGGGTAATGCCAAACGTCCCAAACCAAGGAAGGCCAGGAATAGCGCAGCGACCACGAGCAAGCCGCGTGTATTTTGCGCCCTTTGGGGTTTGCGCCGCATGAATATGATCGCTAAACCAGCAGAAAGCAGCACTAATAATCCTGCACTGGCCATTTCCTGCCAGCGGCGTTCAGGTTTAGCCAGCCCCATGTAGCGCAAAGCCTCGACGTCCACTTCAGATACAACTTCACCGCGTTGTATGACAACCTCCCCCGCGGCAAATGAAACGATTACTGGTTCGACAGCCTCAACTGCTTGCTGCTGGGCTGCCTCGGTTAGACTTTCACTGTAAAAACTATTGGGGGCGATAAAAGCGAAAACCAGGTCAGCAACAATCAAGGCCTGATCTGCTGGCAGCGCCAAAGAGACCAAATTGGGCACAGTTCTGAGCAAGTCATCCACGCGGTTTTCTCGAATGGTGTTGCGCATCATTTGCTCGAGCACCACAATGGCCTCTTGTTGAACGGCTGTCCAACGCGAGTCATTCAGATCAAGGATATCGATGGCAGAGTCCTGTCTGAGGTTGATTCCCTGCAAGGCGGCCAAATCGGCCAGCTTTTGTTCTTCGGAGGCGTGATTATCGGCGCGCACGCTGGTGATATAGGCTAAGGCGGCCCGCAGTTGCTCCATTTGTTGGCGGGCGATATTCGTATCAGCCTGCGTGTATTTTGTAGAGACGGCGCGTAAAGCTGTCTCACGCTGCTGCTCCGTGCGTACTTGACTTTCATAGCTGATGGCGGAGGGAGCGAGAATATCCTGGGCAGCGACATCCCCTGTTTGAAGATCACCAGCAGAGGTTGAGAAAGTCGGCGAGTAAACTACAATAGCCATCATCGCCCCACTGGATACAAGCAGGAGGACGATCAGAAAAATGATGCGCTGCCAGGGCAATTTGGATGAACTTGCAGACATGGTCAGTGAACAGTAAACAGTGAACAGTGAACAGTGAACAGTGACTGAATACTGTTTACTGAATACTGTTTACTGTTCACTGTCCCAATAACTCCCGCACGATTTGGTTGGCTTCTTTACCGTCGGCGCGCCCGCGCACTTTGGGCATGAGCACTTTCATCACCTGGCCCATCTCATTTGGAGATGTTGCGCCTGCCTCGGCGATGGCTTCTTTGACCAAGGTTTCTAGTTCTTCGCGGCTGAGAGCTTTGGGAAGGTATTCTTCTAGTAGAGCGATCTCGGCCTCAGCTTCGGCAATCAGGTCATCTCGCTTGGCCTGTCGAGCCCCTTCGATGGTTTCGTGACGCGCTTTGACTTCCTTTTGGATGATAGCTAATACATCCGGTTCATCAAGCTCGCCTTTTTTGTCTATCTCGGCGTTTTTGATGGACGTCATAGCCATGCGCACCACGCGCTTGCGCCGTTCGTCTTTGGCCTTCAGGGCCTCTTTCAGGGATTGGGTTAGTTTTTCTTTCGTGCTCATGGCTGTGATTATACCGCGTTTGGTGTGCTCCGAATTTAAAGCACTTCCTCTCTCTATCTGAGAGAGGAAATGCCTTATTCTAGATTACGCAAGATCATATATGATCTTGCTAAAATGAGTATTACCCACCAGCCTCTGTAAGCATGACAACGGACGTCGTGGAGCAGATAGGGGTGCCAGAAGGTTTTTCACCGGGTTGTGTTTCTGTAGTAGGAGTTTCCTGTGAAAGTAATTCTTCCCGAGCGTTGTTTAACCTTCTCTCAAAATCTTGCAGATATTCCTCCTTTGATTCCTCCTTTGAAAACTTTGCATGCTGATAAGTTTCAAATACAGTAGCACGACCATTGACTGTTATTTGCCACTTGACCCAGATATTTTCCCTCTCTGTTCCAACTGTTACACCCAGCACTTGGATATCTGGGAAGTTGTCTGGAAAATCAAAATGTTCCTTTAGCCATTCAAATTTTTGCTTTACCTCTTTCAAGATTTCCTCTTCAGTCATATCAAGAACAAGCAGCGAGTGAGCATATTCTGTTTGTGCCTGAAGCACTTCTCGGAGAAGTTGCTCAGTTTTATAGCGTTCTTTGTCTGCTACAGGGCCTGGCTTTTTACCCCGACCATCCAATAGCGCGCCAATAGTTCCATCTGGTGATACAGAAAGGCCCTGCTGTTTGCGCATCCAGGCCTCAGATGAAAGCCGTCCAGCAGCGATATCCTCCGCCAGCGAAACCGAACGGATCACAACGAATGACACATCAGACTCACCCAACAATTCTTGTACACGCGCGGTGTGCATCGCGCCAATCGTCATCGCTATTGGCGCATCAGGGAAGTCGTCGGTCAATTCAAGCATCGCAGTCACCATTGCATCACTTCGTTGGGATGAGGTTTCGAGAAATTCGCCCATCGCAGCTATGTTTGCGGCGTCATTCTCTGTATATCCAGCATTAGAAGCCTCTGCTTCCGCTTGAATTTCATCCAGGGCTACGAGCCAATCTTCGGATGACACGATATTCACAGGATCTGATAGGCGTTCATTCATTTGGCCGGCAAACTCATTCGTGCCCATAGCGAAATCAAATGCCTCTGTATATTTTTCCGCTGTATACAAAGCCTGCCAAATACCATTATCAGTTTCGTCCATACCTGCCAGGGCAATGTAATACAAGTAAACAAACGGTGTTATTGACATCTCAGGAGTCAACTCAAATGCATATAACTCCGTATCATCAATCCCATGAACTACTACGTCATGGTATACCAAACCAATCAGTTCGGCGCTGCTTATCTCCCCTTCCTGAAGGGTTTGCACCATCACATCCTCGCGACCTGCAATTGGCTGACCAGCTTCATAATAAGGTTCACGGTGCGCCCAGGAAAGATCCAAGTTTCCTTGTTCTGTTGATACACCTTCCAGGCCGATGTGCCGGAGATCATAATCTGCATACAAACGGTTGAGCATGATAGCGATTTCAACCTGGCCCAACATGGAATCGTGCCGCTCCTCGAAAACGAAGATGGTTGGCTCGGTATCAGTTTCCACCACAGTAGTGACGACTCCGACATCTTCGGCGATCTCTGCAGCAATGTCATCGAGCATGGCTGGAGCGGCGTACTCTGTCCCCACCTGTGTGGCCGGAGCGGCGCCAGCTCCGAACATCAGGCTGATCAGGGTGATGAAAGAAAGCACCAGGTAGCCCATGGTTGTTGGTGTATTACGTGTGTTTGTCTTCATGATCATTTCTCCTCATCAAATAGGATTAGGATATTACGAATCGACACAGATTGCTCAGTGTCGCCACTCCCCTATCTATTCGCCCGAGACAGTGTGGGGAGTTCCGAGGGTGCTTGCTAACCTCCGACCTCAATAACGCTGATTGCCGTGTTGGAGCAGCCCATCTGAATCCGGGTTTCGCCGCCTTCCTCCGTACTCTCTTCAGAAATGGTTGCCTGTGTTTTTACTTCGTCCCTGGCCTGGGTGAGGCGTTCTACCAATGTTACCTGAGGTTTCTCATGAGTGCCGCCAATGGTGGAGGCGCGAATAATGAGTGACTGCGGCAGCAGATGCATAAACCCTTCGTAATCAATTCTGAATTCCACTGTCGGGCCTGCATCACTATTTTCAGGAGGAATAACTTTGACCACCGTAACCGTCGCGGGGTAGAATATGCCCATGTATGCAAAATCGTTAGATAACACCTCATCCAAAAATCCTTGGAGGAAAGACTTTAACTCTTCGGGAGATTCTACATAATGATACATGAATTTCGCTTCTTGGGCGAGTTCCTGAGCTAATTCGCGGACCATTTCCTCAATCTCATACCTCTCTTGGTCCACGACCGGGGGCGGCTTCCTGCGGCCATCCAGATACGAGCCGAGCCAGCCGTCGGGGGCAACTGAAAGGCCCTGCTGTTTGCGTTGATAGGCCTCAGCGGAGAGCAGCCCGGCAGTATCGCCCTCGGCCAGCGAGAGCGGCCGGATCACGGCGAAGGAAACCCCGGCATCTGTCAGCAGCTCGACCACCCGCGCTGTGTGCAGGGCGCCGATGGTCATCGCCAGGGGCGCCTCGGGGTAGGCAGCCGCCAAGTCTAGCGCCGCGGCTACCATGGCTCCGCTGCGCTGGGAGACATGCTCGAAGTACTCGCCCATCGCTTCCAGGCTGGCAGCATGCTCCTCGGTCAGGTCAGCTTCCACGGCCTCGGCCTGGGCTTGCAGCTCGTCCAGAGCGGTGAGCCATTCCTCGATCGAGACAATATCTACCGGGTCGCTGAGTTTCTCCCGCATTTCAGAAGTAAACTCATCGGAGCCGAGGGCGAACTCGAAGGCCGCGTCGTACTGTTCGGCGTCGTAGAGGGCCTGCCAGGTAATACGGTTGGCGTCACTCATCCCTGCCAGGGCGATATAGTACAGGTATAAGTCGGGCGCGTCCCAGGCCTCTTCGGGCGGGTCGAAGGCGTACAGCCCGGCGTCGTCAATCCCGTCCACGACAACGTCATGGTAGACCAACCCGATCAATTCGGCGCTGCCGATCTCGCCCTCTTGCAGCGTCTGCGTCATCACATCCTCGCGGTTGGTGATGATTTGGTCAGGCTGGTAGTAGGGTTCACGGTGCGCCCAGGCCAGATCCAGCGGCTCTTCGTCAGCCATGTGGCCTTCCAGCCCGATATGGCGCAGATTGTGATCCGTGTAAAGGCGGTTGAGCATGATGGCGATTTCGATCTGCCCCAGGACGGAGTCGTGCCGTTCCTCGAAAACGAAGATGACCGGCTCGGCCTCGGTCTCCACCACGGTGGTGACAACACCGACTTCTTCAGCGATTTCTGCGGCAAGATCGTCGAGCATGATCGGGACGGGCGTCGGCGTAGGGGGCACTTCCGTGGCCCCTACGGTTTCGCTCAGGACAGGCGTCGGCGGTGGCGGAGGCAGGGTGGGGGCTTCGATGATCTCCGCTTCCGCGGCTTCGGGGGCGGTGGTTGGCTCTGGCGCGGCCGGCGCACCGCACCCCCCGAGTATTAGGCCGAACAGGGTGATGAAAGTAAGCGCCAGGTAGCCTGTGGTTGTTGGGGTATTACGAGCGTTTGCCCTCATGATCGTTTCTCCTCTCTAAATTAGTACGTTAGCAATTAAAAGCTTGCACAGAAAACAAGAAAATCTCACGCACGCCACGCTATGCGGCCCTTTGGGCAGGCGGGCCTACGGCCAGCCGCAAAGTCGCAAAGATTTTTTATTGTTTTTCTTAGCGATCTTGGCGCCTTTGCGTGAGGCTAAATCTTTGTTTGATTCCGACTCGTCCGGGTTAGGAAATAGATGATGCGAATTGACACAGATTTCAACCTGAAGTGAGCGGCGGCTGGGTCGTCCGCTGCTGGGGATTGGAGGGAAGTTGCAGGCGCGACCTGGTGAGGCAAAGCTCAACGTTTTGAGTCGTCCATGCTGCCATGTACATTGCATAGAATAAGGTATCGTATCCCGGGGCTGAAACCTTGATCAAGTGCTCGATATCGCCTTCTCGTAAAGGGTTGATATTTGCTATGCCATCAGGACCCGTAAATGCTCGGCTGGCGCTGCCCAGATTGGTTGCTGCCGTTGTCACGTGCACATGGGCGCGCCAGATTGGATCACCTATCCCGCATTTTGTTACAAGCACGGTGAAATTGACGTCTGCTTTAGCAGTGTTCGTGTGAACTGCCAATATTCCAAACGTGATGACGACAGCCAGGATGACGCGCAAAGAATGCTCAATGAATTGCGTTCTGTTTTTTCTTTTCATGATGTTCACTCCAATTCTATGAATAGCCCTTATGGATACCAGGGAGATGGTTTCCAATTCATATTTCTCGTTTCAGAAGATTGCTCAAGGCATCATAAGTGTAAAGATCGTTGTGCTGCCTCTGACATATCTTCCAACAGTTTTTTCCGTGGACTCAGATCTATGTACCAATAATATTGGGGTGATACCAATAATCTAAGCGAATACCCCCGTCTATGAACTGATTTTAGAACACCATAAAAAAACTAAACTGTTTCTAAGATAGCAGAAAAAGATCTTGTTTTCAATAGGATGAGAGTACCTAGTGTTTGATTAGGGTGCATTTCATTTCAGTTGAAGTGAAATGCACCCGTTTGATTATCCCATCGGGTGGCGCATCTTGTGGCCGCCGATCAGGTGCAGATGCAGGTGATAGATTTCCTGACCACCGTGGGGACCAACATTAATGATCAGCCGGTAGCCGGATTCAGCGATACCTTCTTGCTTGGCTAAATCTTTGGCTGCGGCAAATAAATGCCCAACGAGACTCTCATCCTCGGGGGTGAGTTCATTGATCGAAGCGATATGTTTGTTAGGAATGATCAAGATGTGGGTCGGCGCGACGGGGTTGATATCCCGAAAGGCCGTTACCTGCTCATCCTCATAAACTACCTCGCTGGGGATTTCGCCAGCGATGATTTTGCAAAAGAGACAGTCGCACATGGGGGTTCCTCCGTTTTTTGATATCTATCAAGAGAACCGGGAAAAGGGTCTCGTATTATCTCTCTTAGGAACTTAGAAATGAGATCCTTGCACAAAAAACAAGAAAACTTTAACCACAAAGCAACACGAAGTACCACGAAGGAAAAACTTGAAGTTTTGTTTTTTCTTTGTGATTCTTTGTGTCCTTTGTGGTAAGAAAGATCTGGTTTATCCAGGTTAGGATGAACAGTTGCTAATCTGTCCAACTAATCCGCCATCGGTGAGCTTGGTGAGCTTTACCAGTGTGATCTGGTTCCAAAGTCGTTGATCGGCCTGGGCGCGGACGCGCAGATAATTATCCGTCAACCCGCTGACCGTCCAACCCCCCGGCCCCAGCGCGGTGGCACTCTCCCAGAGCACCGATAAGTTCTTTCCCAAGAATTGCTCTTGATATCTCGTTTGTGCATTTTCAAAGGCGGCGCGCATTTGGGTGTTACGTGCTTTCCGTTCAGGATGGAGAACATGGTCTGGCATACGGGCAGCCGCTGTTTCCGGGCGCGCCGAATAGGAAAAAACATGCCCGCCAGCGAAGTTCATACTCTTCACGAAGTCCAGGCTTTCTTCGAACTCGGCCTCGCTCTCCCCAGGGAAACCTACAATGACATCGGTGGTGACGGCGGCGTTGGGGATGGCGGCGCGGGCGGTTTTTACTAATTGGGCGTACTCATCCGGGGTAGTTTTGCGGGCCATGCGGCGCAGCGTGGCAGCGCAGCCAGATTGCAGTGGCAGGTGCAGATGGCGGGCTAAGCGTTTGTCTTCCCAAAGGGTGAAGAAGTCGTCTTCCAAATCCCAAGGTTCAAGAGAAGATAAACGCAGGCGTGGGATGTCGGTATCCCGCAGGATGATTTCGACCAGGCTTTTCAGGTGCCGGGGCTTGTCGAAATCGCCCCCCCACGAGCCGAGATGGACGCCGGTGAGCACCGCTTCTTGTGTGCCTCCCCGGTAAGCCGCCTGGATATCGTCGACGATTTCTGCGACGGGGCGGCTGTAGCTGCTTCCACGGGCGACTGTCGTGATGCAAAAAGTACAGCGATTGTCGCAGCCATCCTGCACTTTGATGAATGCGCGCGTGCGCAAACGCGCCCCTGGGATGGGTTCCCGCTCGACTGGTTCGAGGTCAAAGGACTCCGGGGGGATTTGGAGAACCTCAGACACCAGCCCATCTTTATCGGCGTTGGGGACCACGCGGCTGACCCCGGGGAGGGCGCGCGCGTTTTGGGGCTCCATTGTCGCCCAACAACCCGTGGCAATCACTTCCCCGCTGCCAGCCCGGGCCGCCCCGCGGATTTTCTTGCGCGAATCTGCCGCTGCGGCTGTGGTAACCGTGCAGGTGTTGATCACGGTCAGGTCAGCCTCAGCGGGATCAGAAACCAAAGTATGCCCGGCGGCGCGAAATTGCCGGGCATAGGTTTCGATCTCGCTCTGGTTCAGGCGGCAGCCGACGGTATCTAAATATATCTTCATGGGCGGGTAGTACGCAATATGTACTACGTATTTCGTATTGCGTATTGCGTAGCACTATGGTTTCTTTATCACAAAGTTATCAAAATGAATATCCGCTCCGGCTTCAGCAAAAGTCCCAGCAATCAGGCCTACATCACCAGATGAGAAAGTTGTGTCTTCGACATCAGTGATTTTAGTACCATTGGCGTGCAGCACCAGGTGCGCGCCAACGCAATCCGCCTTGATGTGGTTGGTGGTATTACCTTGTTTGATGGCATCATCGGGATACATTTGATCCGTGTCAATCAATTCCTGCTCGCCATCCACCACTTTGCCAACACCATAATATCCATCGCTGCTGATGATGAAGAAATAGAAGTTTTCAATATCCTGATAGCGGCAGATGATGCCAAAATCATTGTCATCCGGGCCAGCGACCTTGGTAGCATCGACTTCGACGACTACATCGGTGAAGTGGAGGCCTGGATTAGCCCAAATATCGGTTTCTTCCGTGTTGACAAACATGCGGTAATAGCCGTTCTCATAGTCGGTAATACCCTCGGTCACTTCGACTTGATCCCAGCCGCTGGATGAGTCTGAGAAATCGTCTTGGAAGAGCACATTGGATGCGGGGCCGGCTGGTCCTCCATCCCCCGAATCATCACTCGATAATGTACTGCAAGCCAGGGAAGCCACAAGCAGGGCGACCAAAATGGCGCTAAAGCGGATTTTGTTATTCATTTGAGTTCTCCTCATAAATCGTGCAAATTTTGCTGAATTTTAGCATATTGGGGGAATATTCGGCTTTTTGTCTTCCGTCACGCATCGGTCTTCAGTCTCCCGTCTTCAAGTTATCTTCCATCAGACGGCGGGCATGATCGGCGGTGGGCGTATTGGGGGCTAAGGTAATTGCCAGAGAGAGATGTGATCGCGCCAGCGCGGGCTGATCTTGCAAAGTGTAGAGCAAGCCCAAGTGCAGGTGAGTCGGCGGGTAGCGCTCATCGTTTTCTAAAGCCTGCAAATAGAAGCGTTCAGCATTGAGATAGTCGCCGAGACGGAACAAGATTTGCCCCATCACGTCCAGAGATGCCGGATTGTTTGGCGCCAGGGATAGCGCCTGTCGGGCCGCGGGCAGGGCAATCTCGTGCAAATCTAAATTGTAGCGGATGCAGAACTCGGCCAAAGCCTGGTAGGACGCTGAATCGTAGGGGTCTAGCTCGATGGCTTTCTCGTAGAAGGTCTGCGCAGTGCTCAGGTCGCCGCCTCGCGCCCACATTTCGCCTAGATGGATTTGCAGGGTGGCATTGTGTGGGTCGAGGTCGGCGGCGGTTTGTAGATATTCCTGAGCAAGTTGAGGGTCTTCGCGGCGCTGCCAGTACAGCGCCATGAAGGTGTTGGCGGCCAGGGAGGCGGGATCTAGTGCCAGCGCGTGTTCTAATTCTGTGAAACCAGCCTCAGGCGGTGGATTTTCAATCTGCTGGCAGGCTTCACCTAGATAGGCCCAGGCTTCGGCATAGTCAGGGCGGATTTGGGTTGCCCGCAGGAAGGCATGGGCGGCGTGTGCCCATTGATTATGCTGGGCGAACTTTTGTCCGGCGACTAAAAAAGTATAAGCGGGTTCGTCTTTAGGTAAAGCCCGTTGAATAACGAAAGCCAGCTCTCGGGCCAAGGTTTCTACATCGGGGTCGCGTTCGGCGGCTTGGAGGAGATAGGGAGGGGCGGACTCGGGTTGGTGGGCGGCAAGTAAGATTCCTAGATCATAGTAGATATTGGATATTGGGGATTGGGTATTGGAGGTTGGAGGATGGAGGTTGGAGGATTGAAGGTCGAGGAGTTCTTTCAATATGTTGATGGTCCCATCGTAATCATCTTTGGTGAGATAAGCTTCGGCCAGACGAGTGAGGGATTCTTCGGATGGCGTGAATTTCTCGTTGATGGTTTCCCAGGTTTTGATGGCGGAGTCGATATCATCGCTGAGCAGGTAGGCATCGCCCAGGGCCAGGTATCCTGAGACTGAAAGTATGTCGGCAGCGAGGGCTTTAGTGAAATAGGGGATAGCTTCCGGTGGGGCATCCGAGGCCATGGCGTAGTGACCAGCCTCTTCCCAGAGTTCTCCTCGCCAGGGAAGATACTCAGCCAGTCGGGCTAACTCCTCAGCGGCCTGGAGGCTGTTAGCGCTCTGGGCCTGGCGCGCCAACTCAAACCCCCGTCTGACCGCGTGTGGGCGCGGGGCGATCCCTAAAAGGGAGATCAAGATCAAAAGGCCAAGAATCCGCTGGATAAGGCCTTCATCCCAGAGTTTTCTCATATCTTTCATTATAGTTGAAGATTCTGTATTATCAGGACTTACGCAGATGAATGAAAAATATACCGAAAATAAGGGGTGTGCAGGGTTGCTCCGCAACCCTGCACACCCCTTATTTTCGGACTTTTTCCATCGCTAGTGCGTAAGTCATATTATAAGAGTGTGTTTCATTTCGGTTGAACATCTTGCAGTATATTTTGTATTGCATATTGCGTATTTGGGAAATATTACGGAATACACTATACGAAATACGGACACCTTTCTCAACCCATTTGAAACATACCCGTATTATAATTACGCACACTTTAACTAACAGGAGATTTCGATCATGAATTTAGGTTTGACAGAAGAGCACCGCATGGTGCAAAAGATGGTGCGTGATTTCGTTCAAAAAGAAGTTGCTCCGGTGATCAAGGAGTACGACCGCAAGCAGGAGATGGCGCCTTTTGTGCTGCCGCGCATGGCCGAGTTGGGCATCCTGGGGATTTGTATCCCGGTGAAATATGGCGGGCAGGGCATGGATTACGTAGCTCTGGGCCTGGCTTGCGAGGAGTTAGAGGCTGTGGATACAACCCTGCGAGTGGTGATGTCGGTACACACGGGTTTGTGCAGCATGACTCTTTTGCAATGGGGAACCGAGGAGCAGAAGCAGAAGTTCCTTGTACCGTTGGCGCGCGGCGAAAAGATCGGCGCCGGGGCCTTCACGGAGCCGGGCGTCGGGTCTGATTTTGGCAATATCCAGGCTACTGGCAAGCGCGCTGGGGATGATTTTATCTTGAACGGCGAGAAGATGTGGATTTCCCTGGCTACCAAGGCCGATTACGCTATGGTGACAGTGCGCACGATCCCCGATGCCAAGAAAGCTTATCAGGGCTTAACCGCTTTTATCGTTGACTTGAAGAGTCCCGGCGTGACCGTAGGGGATATTCATGGCAAGTTGGGCGTGCGTGCCGGGTCCACGGGTTGGATCAATCTTCAAGATGTGCGCGTACCCGCGTCCAATATGATCGGCGAAGAAGGCGAGGGCTTTAAGGTTACCATGTCGGCTTTCGACAATGGCCGTTACACCGTGGCCGCTGGCGCAACCGGGTTGATCCGCGCCGCCATGGAAGCCAGCGCGGCCTATGCAAACGAGCGCAGATCGTTCGGGAAGCCTATCGCTGAACATCAGTTGGTGCAAGCCAAGATCGCCCGCATGGCCTTGGATTATGATGCGGCCATATTATTGTATTTGAAGGCCGGTTGGCTCAAGAACGAAGGTATGCGCAACACTCGTGAAACTTCATCGGCCAAGTGGTATGCCACAGAAAAATCCTTCGAAGCCGCCAACGAGGCCATCCAAATCCATGGTGCTTATGGCTTCAGCGATGAGTACGATGTCGAACGCTACATGCGCAACGCCCGCGGCGCGGTGATCTATGAGGGCAGCAATGAAATCCAGCATTTGATCCAGGCCAGCTATGCTTTGGGTAACCGCCGCGATAAGCCCTTGCGCATGGAGATGCCCGCGTACGATCCTGATGAGTGGCAAATGGAGTAAAACGCATGGTATATTATTAGGGTGCGTTTCATTCCAGTTGAAGGGATCCCGGAAATAGGGGTGTGCGGGGGGCG
>JADHXE010000300.1 GCA_016783125.1 Anaerolineales bacterium | reverse complement strand
GTTGCGGAGCAACCCGGCACACCCCTTATTTTCGGTATGTTTCTCATTCATCTGCGTAAGTCCTGTTCCTAAAAAAATTGTGCCGCAGGGCGGTTTTCCCGCAGGGGAAAACCGCCCTACGGCTGACGGACCTTCATTGGGATTATTGCATTCAGACTTAGTCCGATAAGGGTTAGCCCAATGATGCATAATCGTAAGCGGACTGAAGTCATTTTGGAGCTTTTGTTAGTTTGTACTTTTGGCTTTTCATGATTCATCCAGTTATGGCGTAAAGCTCAAGTTCTTTGTTAGACAAGTACCTCCCAGTCCATTCTGTGTACACAATTGAACAGAAGCGTCGAGGTCGTGACCTGTGGGATCGTTCATGAGGGTACCGCTGGTTGTATACCCTGTGTCTCCTGGATCGAGATCCTGGTAAGTGCTCCCTGCCAAACATCCATTCCACTCTTCGAATTTGTCGTATTGTGATGTGACTGTCTGGGCAGTATCGTTGTCGGTCACTGATGTAGAAACCGATTGGAACATCAACTCGCCGTTATTTGTGATTTCGAATTCGATATTCCAACCGACACAACCATCGACTTCATGGAAGGACACATTGAAATTGATCACAGGCGTTGGTGTTGGGGTCTGGGTTGGTGTCGGGAGAGGAGTAAAAACGGGTAACGATCCAGTGTCGCCTTTTGTTGTGGCGTAATTACCCCACAACCAGCAGAAACCACCTCTATCGGGGTTTTTCACATACCAATATAAACCACTGGGATCACGCGCGATGATCTCGGTCTCTTCGCCTACCAGCAGGGCGCCGAGTAATTCGAAGACCTTTCCCGTTCCAATTCGGCAGTTGGTGTCTACGGAAACACTGACCATAGGGACTCCTGGCGTCGGGGTATTGGTTGGTGGGAGTGTTAGAGAAGGCGTGACAGTATAGACTGGTGTATCCGTGGCTGTAGGTGGTATAGGTTCTTCAGGTTGCTGTGCCTGGTCTTGGGGCTGCTGGTCTTGGGAGGCGGCTTTCGTCAGTTCTGCGATCACGCCCTGAGCGATTAAGGTTTGCTGTATGGCTGTTCCGACGACATCCACATCGACTGCAGGTTGCTGAGCTTGTGTAATGCCGGGGAGATTGCAACCTATGAGTAATGCGCCGAATGTCAATAATATCAGAAGTAATCCAACACTTTTATGATGAGACTTCTTCTGACGCCTTGGGGAGAGAAATTGTGTATTCATCATGCCTCCTTAAATTAGCAATACAAACTGAGATTGTGTCTTCTCAGACTACCCTCCCGCAGGTTGATAAAACGAGTGAAATTGCGTATCAAACCTGCGGGATGTCACAGGCAGAGCAGTTACCTGATATTTTTCTAATCCTTTGACGAAATCATATGCGTTTCATTTCGGTTGAGCCGCCTGGCGATGAATCGCCGGGCTACGGAACAGCGCCCCATGAATGGGGCTTTACGCCCTTTCCAGCCGGATCGCTTTGCGCGCCCATGGCGTCCGGCGCAGCTATGTAGCCCGGACACTTCATGTCCGGGCGGGCATTGGGCTTCATCTCATTTGAAATGCACCCAAATCATATCCCATTATACGTGAGCAAAGCCGGTGATGCAATCAATCTTTGGTACGATATAATCGTTCACTGATGATGAATCGTAAATATCTCTACTTCACTGTTTTCGCCTCGGGGATGACCACCCTGGCCGTTGAGTTGACCGCCTCCCGCTTGTTGGGCAGCGTTTTCGGCACCAGCAACCTGGTCTGGGCCAGCATCATCGGTCTGATCCTGATCTACCTCACGCTGGGCTACTTCCTGGGTGGCCGCTGGGCTGACCGCTGGCCGCGCGCAGAGCCGTTCTATACCATCCTGGCCTGGGGAGCTTTCGCGTCGGGATTGGTGCCCTTCGTCGCCCGCCCGATGCTGCGCCTGGCCGCTGATGCCTTTGACGAATTGCGCATGGGTGTACTGTTTGGCTCCTTCGCGGCTGTGTTGGTGTTATTCGTGGTTCCGATCACTTTGTTGGGGATGATTTCACCCTTCGCCATCCGTTTGGCTTTGGATGATTCCCGCAAAGCCGGGCAAGTCTCGGGGAAGATTTATGCTATTTCGACTTTGGGATCTTTTGTGGGGACGTTTATTCCAGTGATTGTGTTGATCCCGCTGATTGGCACGACGTTCACTTTTCTGGTATTTGCGGGGTTCTTGAACCTGGTGGCGCTGCTGGGTTTGTGGCGGAGCGCTGGTCCCCGGGCCGCCCTGAAGTGGAGTTGGATGCCGGTATTCCTGGGGGTGTTAGCTATCCTGTGGGGCCGCGGGGATATCAAAGCCAGCCAGGGTCAAATTTACGAAACCGAGTCCGCTTACAATTACATTCAGGTGCAAGAGATCGGCGGAACCCGCTATCTACGTCTCAATGAGGGGCAGGGCATTCATTCCGTCTATCACCCCGATCAATTGGCCTTTCACGGCCCCTGGATGCAGGTGCTGGCAGCGCCCTTTTTCAATCCCACCCCTTACACGCTGGAGCAGGTCAACAGCCTGGCAGTGGTCGGACTGGCCGCGGGCACCATCTCGACCCAGGCCACGGAAGTCTTCGGCCCGATCCCCATCGATGGCTTCGAGATCGACCCTGAGATCATCCGTGTGGGACAGGAATTCTTTGGGATGACACAAACCAACCTGAACCCCCTCCCGCAGGATGGCCGCTGGGGTTTGGCGCACAGCCCGCGCAAGTATTCGATCATCAGCATTGATGCCTATCGTCCGCCCTATATCCCCTGGCATCTGACCACGCAGGAATTCTTCCAGGTTGTTTATGATCATTTGGCAGAGGATGGCGTCCTGGTGATCAATGTGGGCCGCGCCCCGGCTGACCGGCGGTTAATCGAGGGTTTGGTAGGGACTATCGGAACGCTTTTCCCATCGATCTACGTGATGGATGTCCCCGATACCTTCAATTCAATCGTCTATGCCACTGTGCAGCCTACCACGGTTGATGATCTCTATGAGAATTTCCAAACGCTGTATGCGCGTGAAAATATTCATCCGGTGCTGCTGGAGTCGGTTCAGCGGGCGATAGCCTTCATGCAGCCGAATCCTTGCGATGCGCAAGCAGTTGAGCCGGCCAGTGGCTGCATCGTCTTCACCGACGATCTGGCCCCCATCGAATGGATTACCAACAATATGATCTTGAATTATGTCTTATTCGCCGGTATCGACGAGTTGCAATAGTAGACCGCAGAAGTCGGACGGCAGACCGCGGCTGTTGATCTTCGGCGGTCCGCCGCCTGCGGTCATCATAGGAACTTAGCAGTGAAATGCTTGCTTTTTGTGCAAGAATATTTGAACCGCGAAGACCGCTAAGGTTTTTAAATTGTTTTTCTTCGCGTACTTCGCGTTTTCGCGGTGAATCTTTTTGGTTTCGGCTCGTTCGAGTTAGGAGTGAGATGTGGATATTGTGAAACGAATTATTCAATGGCTGGTGGTTATACTCGTGCCAGTGATCTTAGTGTTGAGTGTAGTGCGTCTTATGCTAACGCCCCTTTTTGTGCGGGCTGAATATAACACCCCCAATTTCCCTGCTGATAAGTATGGCTTTTCTCTGGAGGAACGTTTGCACTGGTCGGAGATCGCCTTGCAATATTTGCTCAACAGCGAGGGGATTGAGTTCTTGGGCGATCTGACTTTTGAAGATGGTTCCCCTTTATATAATGAGCGCGAGCAGCATCATATGTTGGATGTCAAGATTGTGGTGCAGCAAGCAATGGTGGTGCTGGCTGGAGCGCTGACTTTTGTCATTCTGGTTGGCGTATGGGCGCGGGGAACTGATCGATGGTGGGAATACCGCCAGAGTCTTTCCCGCGGTGGCTGGCTGACGGTGGGAATAATTGGCCTGGTGATTGTCGCCATCGTCTTGAGCTTCGATGTCTTTTTTGTGGCTTTTCATAAAGTCTTCTTCGAGGGGGAGACCTGGATCTTCCGCTATTCCGACACCTTGATTAGGCTGTTCCCGGTGCGCTTCTGGCGGGATACGTTTATCGCCGTTGGGGGAATTACGCTGACCGGGGGAGCCGCGCTGGGGGTTTTATGCAAGCGTAATTCACAAGAGCCTTGACAGAGTTTATGCGTTAGGTGATAATTGTGTAGGAGTTGCTATCTTTTGCTATCGGAATAGATACCATGAAAAACAACAAGAATATTGGCGCTGTTCTCGATGCGTCTTCGCTGATTATCGTTGCTAAACTCCAAGAAATAAGCACGCTTTATCAAGTTTTTGGTATCCTGGGCATCCCTTCAGCCGTATACCGTGAGACGGTTGTTGCTGTCAAACAGCGTGGAAAGGATGATGTCCTGGTGATCGAGGCTGCCATTCGTTCTGGATTTATTGAGCCAATAACCCTGACTCCAGGGCAAAACCGTTTTGTAGAAACTCTTCACACTAGTGGAGGTCTGGGACTTGGCGAGTGTGAAGCACTAGCTTACGCTAACGACACAGGGATTCGCCTGATCATAGAGGAACGTAAAGGGCGAGCCGTAGCCCGGGCGCACAGCATTACTTATACTGTTTTGCAAGTGTTTCCTTTGGAAGGATACATCCAGGGAAAGATTTCCTTCGAGCAGTGTGTCGCTATTCTCGAGCGCATTGCTGTGGCGATGAACACAGATTTGGCTATCCTTACTGCTTTGAAAATGGCAGCCAAAACGATCCGCCGTGAAAGAGAGGCTAGAAATGACTGAAACAACCCGGCAATTGAATATCCGCATTTCCGAGAACCTCGTCGAAGGCCTGGACTACATCGCTGCGGAGGAGAGCGTAGACCGCACCTCGGTGGCACGTAAGCTCCTAACCGAGGGTATTCAACAATGGCGATTGATGCATGCCATGAATCTGTACGAACAAGGTCAAATTACCAAAGAGCGGGCAGCCGAAATGGCTGGTGTTTCGATCTACGATATCTTGGACGAATTGCGTCAGCGGGGGACAGTGGCGCAGTACAGCTTGGATGAATTACGCCAGGATCTTTCCCAGCTAATCTCTGGTGGGGTAAGCTGATAGTCCTGGATAGTGAGTGATAATCGGGTGCGACGTACTTCTCGAGTGCGTCGCATCTGTTTTTATGCCCCATATTTGTTCAGCCGCGCCGGGATCGAGTTCCTGGGCGGTCTGACTTTCGATGATGGCTCTGCGCTGTACAATGAGCGCGAATTGCGGCATATGCTGGATGTCAAGATCGTGGTGCGAGCGGCCATGCGGGTTTTATATGGTTCTTTGGCCGTCCTTGTATTGGCGGGTGTATGGGCCAATAGAGGGGATTGGTGGTGGGAATATCGCCAGGCCTTATCGCGCGGCGGCTGGCTGACAGTGGGGATAATTGGCGCGATGATCGTTGCCATGATTCTCAGCTTCAACTGGTTCTTCGTGGCTTTTCACAAAATCTTCTTCGAAAGCGAAACTTGGATCTTCCGTTATTCGGACACCCTGATCCGCCTCTTCCCGGTGCGCTTCTGGCGGGATACCTTTATCGCCGTTGGGGGAATTACGTTGGTGGGGGGGATTCT
>JADHXE010000046.1 GCA_016783125.1 Anaerolineales bacterium | reverse complement strand
CCTTATTTTCGGTATATTTCCATCGCCAGTGCGTAAGTCGTAATTATTTGGGTGTGTTTCAACTGGAATGATACGCCCCTATATTATTTCAATGATCGGAAAATATCTCCTCATCGATCCCCAATTCTGCTCCCTCTTGATAGTCAAGTTTCAGTATTCTAAATCTATCGATGGGAATGTTTCGTAACCAGACGTACCCCTCTTCTTCTTCCAACATACCAGCGTATGGGTCTTCGGCATAGCTCAATAGGTTTACAGCCTCTAACTCAAAGCCGCTGCCGTCATCGCACAAGAACATTCCATATTCTTGCAAAGCCCTGGCAATGGTTCTTTCCCAAGGTTCCAAATTCAGTGTATCCAAGTCAAGACTGGGATCTAGTTGCACCCTTGCGCCTTCCGGGATTGCCTTTTCGCTTATCGTATCCCCATCGGTTTCAGTGGCTGGCCAAACAATTACATCTTTTTTGGTATATTCATAAGTAAAGACCAGGGCGTGTTCAATCTTTCCGACTTCAAGCTCTCCCGGCCAGACTAATCCTGCCAACAAGGCAAACCCACACCCTCTGGCAGAATACCCCTGTTTGAAGATCCCATCAGAGTAAATTGAGATTCTATTTGCCCAGGAGGCACTCCATTCTCCATGGACTTTTTTGGCTTGCCAGAAATCGTATTCATACCCAGTGCTCACATCGATGATGGCCATTTCCCCGTCTTCTTCTGGGTCCGGCCATGCCTCATCAGGTATGGGGACATTCAGCAGCTTAGACCTGGGTGCCCAAGGCGCTGTCAGCTTTACATCGTAACGAGGTGTGTTTTCATCAGCGAGAAATACAGTAACAGTATATTCTCTTAAATCCATGAACAATCCATCGATGGCATAAGCGTCGATCAGGCTTTCCACCAGCAAGTCAGAGTTGGGATCTACTTTTGCATCGGGAGGGATAGGTTGATTGATTGGGCTATTGGGGCTGTACAATTTCATGAAATGTGGTGTTCCCGGCGTGACTGACAAGGGCGGAGATGCTTGTTCAGAGCAAGCGATGAACAAGGAGGCACAGATCATCACCGTACCCAGCAGCCCCAATACGCGAAAAGCTGCAAGGATAAAGGTGCTCAGTGGCTTTTTCTCATTTTCTTTTCTCATTCCAGCCCTGTGAAGAAAACAACAGCTCCTTCGTCTGGAGCTATGTCGGCGGCTCCATCGGCGTAGGTTCCAGCCAGCCACTTGAATGAGGATGGGTTTCCAAGCGCTTCTGATGGCACTTTGAAAGTTATCTTGTTATCTTCTATTAGCAAATTATCCTCGGGTAGGTCAATAGTCTTCATCGCACCATTTTCTGCGTAATCTACCCCTAATCTCCAAATCCCATCCGCGTACATGAGGATAGGGAAGGCGTTGGGTTGACATTCCAGTCCATCAAAGGCAGGGGAATGCCAGGGCCATTCCTCAAGGTTGGGAATAGGGCAGAGGGCAAAGAAGTACTCCAACTCAAAAGCGCCGGGGATATCTGGGTAGGGGACAGCCTTAGCAAGCTCCATCGTGAACACCAAGTCTGAGTTCACCTGGGTTACTTGGGCGGATGTAATGTCGGTGTACGCTGGTCCTTGCCGTGGTTCTTTACTCTCCCAATAGTCAAACCAATCCTCTTGTGGGTCAATGACTGGTTGTGGTTCTTGGGGGGTGCCAAGGGATTCAATTGGCTCGTATACACACAACACAACCTCATCGTGGGCCACGCCATCGACCACATTGGTCTCGGTATTAACGAAGACATAACCCTTTTCGCTGGCCTCGTCTTTACCCCAATAGCTTTGTATTTCATAGTCGACCATATAGGAAAAGCCGGCAAGATAAAATCCTTGTTTTGGCGCGGGGCACTCTAGCGAAATGCCAAGAGTTTGGGGTGGTTTGATTGGATCGTAAATACAGGCCACAATTTCATCGTATTTGGTTGCATGGTCCTCAACTTTGGTATTTGATCTGACAAAAACGTAGCCGCCCGCTGCGGGGGTGTCTTTTCCCCAATAATCTTCTACTTGATTGTTGACAACATAGGTAAAACCAACCAAGTAATAGCCCGTTTTTGGTTTAGGGCATTCCAGCGAGATGCCGTAGGTTTTGGGCGGCGTGATGGGATTGTAGACACAACTTACGATTTCGTCATGCTCAACTTCTGACTCCTTGACCGTGGTTTTTGTCCTCACAAATACATAGCCTCCCGCGCTTGGGGTGTCGACACCAGACATTTGTTGAACAGCGAAATCCAGCACATATGTGAACCCGGCTAATTCATATCCTTCTTTCGGGGGAGGGCAGTCCAATAGGATTCCCCCATTGCCGTAATTTCCTTTGGGCTCTTCCGTAGCTGTGAGCGTTGGTGTTTGTATAGCTTCTGTTGCTGTTGGAATGGCCTCTGGAACGGGGATTTGTGCTTCTCCATCGCAACTTTTGGGCAGGAAGAGAATGATTATCGCCATTGTGAGCAGGGAACCAACACGTAAGTTCTTCATTTGTAAGCTCCTTTATCAAAAGGTCTAAACAATGCCGGCAGCAGGTAAGCAGCTACAGCATTATCTTGCTGGAATACATTACATAATGATCGTTTACCTACGTTGGGCACAAAAAAAAGCCGTTGACTTGCTGTCAACGGCTTCAATCAATAATCACTATGTTCTGACTGGCTCAGTCAAGGTAACCGTCAGGGATGTTATCCGGGATGTAACTATTTTTCGTGTGTGCAATAATTGTACACTTTTTGTTGGCCGAGAGCAATAGGCTTCTTATGTGCTGACCCCAAATTAGTTGGTGGAATATCAAGAGCCATTCTCAGATGGTCGAGTGTCTTTAGGGTTTCACCCAAAAACTGATGCTCTCGATATGATAAGTCTGTGGGGAGAGATCGAAGGGAGTGATCTGCTGCAATTGGTATCCCCCGTTGGTCAGGCGCTTGGCATCGCGCGCCAGGGTTGCTGGATCGCATGAAATGTAGGCCAGAGTCTGGGGCGCTAAAGACAGGATTCCATCCAGGGCGCCACGCGCCAACCCCGAGTGCGGTGGATCAACCAGGATCACATCGGGGCCTGCCCTGAGCCTCGAAGGGGAAGTCGAAGGGTGCAGATCCAGCGCTGGGAGCACGTCCTCCACCGGGGCCTCGTACAACTCCACATGATCGAATTCATCCAGATTAGTTGTAAAATCCTCACTTGCGCTGGGGGAAGCTTCGATGCCTATCAATCGACCGACGTGGGGCGCTAGAAAGGCGCTGAACAACCCCACGCCGCAATAAGCGTCGAGCAGGGTAGTTTCTTCTGTGAGGGGGAGGTTGTCAAGCAGGTGCGCTGCCATCTTCTCGGCCATGGTGGTGTTCACCCGGAAGAAAGAAGCCGCCGAGACGCGGAAGAGACGCTCGCCCACTTCGATGACAATGTGATCGTCCCCGGCCATCACCAGGGAACCGCCCGGCCCCAGGTGCACCACCGAGAGGGGCATATCGACGTTCAGCCCAACCGGTTGAGGGTCGCTGCTTTCCAGAACGATCATCAGGTCATCGTTGGCGCCCAGGCGCACGCCGACGCGGTCGAGGCCAGGGATAGACTCGATATCGAGTTGCGGCCAAAACTGGTTGATAGCTTGCTCGGGCAGGTGGCACTCCTCGATGGGGATGATCGCCTCGGCGCGCGGAGCCTGAAACCCCAGGCGTCCATCGGGAGAGATATGGAACTGGACATGGTTGCGATAATTCCAGGGTTGAGGGCAGGGCACCGTCGGCTGGATGGGAGGGTTCTCTATTTTGCCAATGCGATTCAATTGATCACGCAGGATTTCGGTTTTGATCAGCAGCTGCTCTTTATAGGGGATGTGCTGGTAGTGGCAGCCGCCGCAGGGCACCCCCCCTGTCTCCCCCTCACGCGCGCTTCCGTCTTCCCCCATCATAACTCCGTTCGCTTCCCTCCCCTCTGTCTCCTCTTCGTTCGTGGGGGGCACCCCCCCTTCCGTTCCTCCGCGCGCGGGGAGCACCCCCCCTTTCGTCCCCCCCGCGCGCGCGGGGGAGACAGGGGGGGTAAAGAAATGCGGACATCTTGGCTCTATGCGTTTAGCGGATGGCTCTATGATCTCAACCAGTTCGGCGCGGGCGAAGCGTTTTTTGTCTTCCACCAGATGGACGCGGACAGTTTCCCCCGGCAGGGCATAGGGCACAAAGACAGCGCGGCCGTCAGAGAGACGGCCGAGAGCTTCACCGCCATAGGTGTGTTTTTCGAGGCTTACAGTTTCTAAGGTCATGAGGTAGGTGTGCATTTGTATGTTCAATAATGATGGGTGCGTTTCAAATGAGTTGATGCGCCGAACGCAGGTGTCCGTATTGCGTAAAGCATTCCCAAATACGTAATACGCAATACGCAGCGAAGCATTCAACCGAAATGAAACACACCCAATAAAGATGTTTGCGATTGTACCAGGGGGATACTTGGCGGCAAAGGTATAATTGGCCCATGCGCCGAGCTTTCCTTCTTCTAATATTGTTGCTGTCTATTACCTTAGCCTGCCGGGCTGTCGTTCCGGCTACGCCGACACCCACGCTTATGCTGCCTTCGGCGACGGCAACAGCCACTTTGCCCCCTCCACCAACGGCAACACCCACCCCAACTAAGCCCTCGCTGGAGATCCCCGATCCTGCCGCCTTTGAAATTCGGCTGCACCCCGATGGCGGTTTGTACGTTGGGGATCGCGTCAGTATGGAGGTGATCGCCCCGCAAGATGCTGATATGGGCGCGGAATATTCTGTGCAAGTGACTACAGCCGAAGGAGAAGTTCTCGGGGAAGCGGCCTTTGCTCCCTTTGGGATTGGAGGACGTCAACAGGCCACTTTAGAATGGATGTGGGACACCGCGGGGGTTGAGGCTGGCGCGCACGATTTGAGCATTTCAATACTCCCTGGGGATGTCGCCTGGACAGAAACAGTTACTCTTCTTCCTCAAGATTTATTGGGGCATCCCGAATCCGATGCCCGATGGGCTGTCGAGGAGAGCGATTGCTGTCTGGTGTACTACTTCACCGATACCGCTGCTGAGAGGGATATTCAAGCTCTTCTAGAAAGCGCGGATGAACAAGCGGAGCATGTCGAAGGGCAATTGGGGATTGATTTCACTGAACCTATCGAAATTACCTTGATGTCTCGCGTTGTCGGCCATGGAGGTTTTGCCACGGGGGAGATCTATATCTCCTACCTGGATCGGAATTACACGGGCAGTGATTTCGATTTGGTTCTGCATCATGAAATGGTTCACATCCTGGATGCGCGACTAGGGGGTGAGTTACGCCCTACGATCTTCGCCGAGGGATTGGCGGTCTATCTTACAGGGGGGCATTTCAAACCCGAACCGCTGATGCCGCGCGCCGCGGCTTTACTGGATTTGATCGATCCGGAGTCTGGCTCGGATTGGTATTTGCCTCTCGAGATTTTGGTGGACGACTTCTACAAATCCCAACACGAGATTGGGTATCTGCAAGCCGGCGCCCTGGTGGTGTATATGGTTGACACCTGGGGGTGGGAATCCTTCTCTTCCTTTTATTGCGACATTCATCACCCGCATGGCGGTAAGCACTCAACGGCGATTGATGAAGCTTTGATCATCCATTTCGGGGTCACTCTGGCTGAGTTGGAAGTTCAGTTCAAAGAAGCCCTGCGAGCGCAGGAAGTCACCCAAGAATACAGAGAGGATGTCCGCCTGACGGTAGCTTATTACAATACGGCGCGGCGTTATCAGCAGGCTATGGATACATCAGCATACTTCCTCACTGCCTGGCTGCCAAATGGGCCGACGATGCGTCAATATGGCATTGTCGCTGACCTGCTCCGCCACCCTTCAAGTGTAGAACATATTACTTTGGAAGCCTTGCTGGTATCCGCTGATGAGTATTTGCAGACAGGGCGCTATAAGGAAGCAGGCTGGACGATTGGGGCGGTCAACAGGGTTTTGAATGCGATGGAGCAGGATGAAGCTGAACCCCTGTTAGCTAACCCCATGGCGGCATCGTATTATGAAATCATCAAGATGATGATCGAGGGTGGTTATCGCGTGCAGCAAGTTCAGGATCAAGATGAGAGTGTATGGGTTCTGGTGAACGAGTCTGGTCCGGAATTGATCACCATACAACTCGATTGGGTCGAGGGGCACTGGTTTATGGAACTCGGGCAGTAGAATTTTGAAGATTGTTTTGGAGCATCTCAAAAAATAGGGGGGAACAGGTGGGGTGCACTTTTTCCTCAAGTGCACCCCACCTTATTGAGAAGATACATTGTTTTAAAAAAAATCAGGGCTGTGTCACTCTTGAACACAGCCCTGTTCGTATTTTAGTTGCGTTGGTTTTAGGGGCAAGAATATAAAAAGCTCAACAGGGAGTTGAAGGGCGGGGCGCAGTAAAGATCCAGAACATCAAAGGCCACTGCTCCGACAACGACCAGGCAGATGATGACCCCAATACATCCTAATCCAGCCCACAACCAGGGGCGGCCTTCCTTTTCTTCCATGGGCGCAACTACCGGAGCAGCCGGTCCCGGGGGAACATGCCCTGAATAGGCCGGTTGAACTGGAGGGGGCTGCCTGGGCTGCACAGGTCGCGGTGGAGGCGCAGCCGCTGCGGGGGGCGCCATTGGCGCTTGCCCAGCCGCAACCGTATCGAAGCCGCTCGAAGGGGTGACCACGGTTGCATCCATATCGAATGCAGCAACCTGATACGCCAGGGTCACAGCTTCGCCGAGTTGAATCCTTTCCCCTGGGCGCAGCATATGAGGCGCGGTCAGGCGTTGACCATTGACAAAGGTTCCATTGGTAGAACCCAGGTCTTCAATCACATATCCGCTGGGTTCTAAGCGCATGCGGGTATGCCGGCGGGAAACCTCAGCGATGTTGATCACCACGTCAGCGTTGGCATCGCGGCCGATAATGATTTCTTGTTTGGAGAGGGTGAATTTCTTCTCTGGTGTGGGGCCAGAGGTCATAACCAGTTCAAAAGATTGGGTTGACATAATTTTTCTCCTTAACGATTCATCTGTCCCAGATGCTGCTTGTAACTATTTTATGCTAGAAGTTTACACAGATTTGAGCTGAGAGTCAAATCATTAAATCATTTTGATTAGGAATTTCGCTATCGAAAACGAGAAGTTCGAAAAATAGGGGTGGGTGGGGTGTTCCGCACCCCATCCACCCCTATTTTTCGGTATTTTCTCAATGTGCTGCGAAAGTCCCATTGATATTACTTTGGGGCTAGTTTCTTCTGATCAGATCTCTCTCAAACGCCAATCCAGGGCCGTGTAGCGGTGGGCGACCTTATTGTTGTGAACCGCAATGCTGATGGCACGGCGGTTGCCAACCAGCACGCATAGTTTTTGCGCCCGGGTGATGGCTGTATAAAGTAAATTGCGCTGCAGCATGATGTAATGCTGGGTCACCACAGGTAATACCACCACCGGGAACTCCGACCCTTGGGCCTTATGCACAGAGACAGTGTAAGCCAGGTTGAGCTGGTCGGTTTCGCCCCAGTCGTAGCTGACCGGGCGTCCCTCGAAGTCAACCGTAAGCGTCTGTTCGACCATGTCGAGGGCTTGCACAGAGCCGAAGTCCCCGTTGTAGACATCCTTGTCGTAATCGTTCTGGGTTTGCATAACCTTGTCGCCGGGGCGGAAGGTCTGCCCGTAGAGTGATTTCTCGGATTTTCCTGGTGAGGGCGGATTGAGCCTCTCTTGCAGCCGCTGGTTGAGCGCGGTTACCCCGGCAGGGCCGCGATACATGGGCGCCAGCACCTGAATCTGGCTGATGGGATCGAAGCCGAATCTCTGGGGGATGCGGCTGCAAACAACATCTTCGATCCAATCAGCGGCACTTTGAGCATCCTCTGCGGGGAAGAGGAAAAAATCACCTTCACCCCCCTCTCCCGGTTGGGGAGAGGGAGGAAATATAGGCATCTCCCCGCGGTTGATGTGATGGGCGTTGGTGATGATATGTGAGCCTGCCGCCTGCCGGAAGATGGTGTTCAGGCGGGTTACGGGTGCGGCATCACTGGCAATCACATCGCGCAAGACATCCCCGGCGCCGACGGAAGGGAGTTGATCTACATCACCCACCAGCAGCAGATGTGTCCCTGGCTTCAAAGCCTTGAGTAAATTGTTTGCCAGCAGCAGATCGAGCATGGATGTCTCATCCAGTACCAGATATTTGATTGGCAAGGGATTTTCAACGTTGTGCTTGAAGCCTCCTTTAGGAGAAAAGCCTAACATGCGATGGATGGTGCTGGCTGGACGATCTGTTGTTTCCGAGAGGCGTTTGGCAGCGCGGCCCGTGGGGGAAGCCAGCGCGTAGGGGATCGATGATGATTCGAGCTGGAAGATCAGGGATTTCAGGCAGGTTGTTTTGCCTGTGCCCGGGCCGCCTGTGAGCACGCTGACAGGATGCATCAGGGCATTGCTGATGGCTTGTTGTTGTTCTTTAGATAGATCAGGGTCAGGGAAGAGAAGGCCTTTGTAGCTGCTTTCCTGGGGCGTTGTTTCAGCCAGTTTGCGCAGCCGTTCAGCGACGCCAATCTCGCCGTAGTAGAAGGGGGTCAGGTAGATGGCTGGGGCACGGATTTGGTAATCCGCCTCGGGTTCAGCGACCCCGCGCGGGGTAGTATCGTTCATCCTTGCTTCATCGGTTGGGATCACATCGGGCCGGATGCGATCCTCCTCGGCTAATCTCTCCAAGGCAGGGGGGATCAGGTCAGCACCTGCATTTAGCAGTTGTGTGGCGCGCTCGATCAAAGTTCCCTGCGGCGCGTAAACGTGACCATCGTTGCTCATTTCGTTGAGGGCGAAAATCACACCGGCTTCGATGCGTGAAGGATGATCAGGCGGCAGGCCCAGATCCTGGGCGATGCGGTCTGCGGTTTTGAAGCCCACGCCGTAGATGTCGCGAGCCAATTGGTAGGGGTTGTCCCGCACGATTTCGAGAGCAGCATCCCCATAGGTCTTGTAGATTTTGACCGCCAGGTTGGTGCTGACCCCATGGCTGTGCAGGAAAAGCATGATCTCTTTGACTTGTTTCTGTTCCTGCCAGGCAGAGGCGATTTTATGAGTGCGCTTAGGCCCGATGTTAGGAACTTCGAGCAGACGTTTGGGTTGGTTCTCGATAATCTCGAGGGTGCTATCCCCAAAGTGATCCACGATGCGCTCGGCCAGGCGCGGGCCAATGCCCTTGATCAGCCCAGAGCCGAGATAGCGCCGAATGCCTACCACAGTAGCTGGTAAAGCCTGTTCGCATTTCTCAACGCTGAATTGTTTTCCGTGTTTGGGGTGTTTAGTCCAGTGACCGCGCAGTGTCAGGTGTTCGCCAGGGGAGAGTTCCGGCAGATTGCCGATAATGGTAATCAACCCCTCGCGGTTGGCCGCGGGCATATTACGCTTCGAGGGGCGCAAGCGCACAACGCTGTATCCGTTTTCAGAATTATAGTAGGTGATGCGTTCTACGGAGCCAGAGAGGGAATCCATGAAACCAAGTATACACGCTAAACAAGTAGACAGGTTGGGTTTGTGCGCAAATGTTGTTATAAAAATTTCCCCACACCCTTTTTTGGGGAAATTTTTATTGCGCGCGCAATAAGTTAGAAAGCTGATTTTTTCTTATGGCAAAGTATTGCTTTCCGCCCAGTCATTCCCTAAAGTGAGCAGCAGGTCTACTTCGCTATCTGGATCGTAGCGGTTGTAGATTTTGATATCGGAGAGTCCCAGCAACTGCGACAGCTGGGTGATGGTATCTGGATTACCGGTGTAGTCAATGATGGTTGTGTAAGTGTAACTCTCCCCAGCGTTACCGATCTCGGTCACTCGAACACCATTCGCTTTTAGATATTCGGCGGTATCACCGGCCAGCCCAGAAGTACCGGTGCCATTGTGAACAGCGATGCTTGGCCCTTCTTGCGGGGGCGGGGTTGTGGGTTGCGCTTCATCCGTGGAAAGAATTTCTTCAACGAAGGACGGTTCTCTAGTTTCCGTCGGTGCGGGCAGGGTTGTAACGGGTGTAGAAGACGGGCGGGGCGTTGGGTTGGTGACCACTGGCGCCATATTGAAAAGTTCGTTTTTTAGGGCCTCGATCTGTTCGGGGATAGGAGACAGGATATACATCCCGTTATAAGAAAAACCTTCAACCACTTGGTCATGCCCGATAACAAGGTGCTGGATATTTTCATTAGGAATGCCGTAGGCTAATTGGGCCAGTTTGGCGATTTGTGAGAGGGTCAGGTTTGTATTGACGCCGCTGGCTACGTTCTTATACAGGCTGGGGGCTTTGTTGATGAGTGTGGGTATCAGGTTGAAATCAGTCAAGCGCTGAAATATGCCGAATAAGACTTGCTGTTGCCGTCGTGTGCGGTCGAAATCGCCATCGGCAGTATTGCGCGCCCGCACGTAGGCCAGGGCGATATCGCCTGGCAAGGTTTGTACACCGGGCTGAAGAGTTTTAACGTTCCCTTTCCCTATATTGACCATGATGCGTTCGGGAACGTCTATTTTGACACCCCCCATTTCATCGATGAGTTGGATAAAGGTATTGAAATTTATTTGAACATAGTAGGGGATTTGGACATCAAGGAATTCGTCAACGGTATCCATGGCCAGCCCGGCGCCCCCTCCACTTATCGCTTGTGATTCGCCCAAAAAGTAAGCCTGATTGATTTTGTAATACCCATAACCAGGCACATCAACCCATAAGTCTCGCGGCAGGGAAAGCATCCCCGCGGTTTTGTTTTCTGGGTTGATGGTCGCCAGGATCATGGTATCCGTTCGGGGAGGTCCATCATCCAATTCGTCAACTCGATCATCCACACCTAGAATTAATACATTGATTTGGCTTTTTTCATCCCAGGATTGCCCAGGTGGGCCGTTCCTATGCTGCAAGGGTGTGCTCAGTTCTTGAAAGACGCTCTGATCGATTTGGGATTCTTGGTTTTCCTCGACCGGAGCCACAATCATTTCGTCCGAGCCTGGAATATAGAATTCATCTCGCACTGTTGAATAGATTAGATAGATGGTGATGCCCAATGCGACGATGAGAGCACTGGCTAAGAACCAAAATAGCCAGTGCTTGGGAAGGGTTGGTCCGTTTTGTGAGGGCGCGGGGGAGTTGCGCATGGTGGAAGGAGCTCTTTGATGGGTAGTATCTACTTTGACAATGTCACATTGTCAAAGTAGATACCACCCATCAAGGAGAAAGTCTTTATGGCATGGGGTTGTTGTTAGCCCAATTTGCACCTAAGATGATAGTCACATCGACATCGCTGGGGTTGTCGTAACGGCCATGGATGTTGAATTGCGTCATTCCAAACAGCTCAGAGAAATAGATCAGCGCGTAGGGGTTGCCAGTGTAGTCGTATATACTGGTATTGCTGTAACCATTTCCATCAGCATCACCAACAACAGCTACATTGGCTCCCAGGCTTTGGAGATATTCACCAGTACGACCTGCTAAGCCGGGAACGGTAGAGCCATTCAGTATTTTGACGCTTGCTCCCTCTTCTATCATCAAGTCAAGCGTTCCTTTACCCTCGTAGGCTGAGGGGCCAGAGGATTGCTCGGGCGCGAAGATCTCATCGCGCAGGAGGCGAATTTGATCGGGAATGGGTTTGAGTATCTCCAATCCGTCAGGAGATCTACCAAAGGTGACCTGATTAGGAGGCGAGATGATGCCGCTTTTGATATTGGCAGTATCAACTTCCATGGCGAGCCAGGCCAATTTGATAGCTTGATCTAAAGTCAAATTTGTGTTGATACTATTGGAGATATGCTGATAGATCGTGGGCGCATTTTGGATAAGGCTAGGTAATATATCGAACTCTAGGATGCGTTGGCGAATGCCCATAATAACTTGTTGTTGACGGGCAGAACGGTCAAAATCACCCCCTTGAGAGTTGCGTGCCCGCGCGTATGCCAGAGCATATTCCCCGGACAAGGTTTGGATACCTGTCCGGACCATGATTTTGCCTTTATCATCATCATAGATGTCGATCCATATTTCATTTGGTACTTCGATCTTGACTCCCTCTAGTTGATCTATGAAATACACGAAAGCTTCAAAATCGATTTGGGCATAGTATTGAATCGGAATTCCAAGGAGCTGTTCTACTGTGGCCAGGGCTAACCCAGGCCCTCCATTGGGGAGTTTATAAGCTTCACCGAGTTGATAAGCTGTGTTTATCTTGCCATAATCGAACCCGGGGATGCTAACCCATAAGTCCCGGGGTACGGAAAGCATTCCTGCGCTCTTCGTAATTGGATCTAAGGACAAAACAATCATGGTGTCGGATAGAGGAGGTCCGCTATTGCCGCGCCAGTCGCTGTAATCCAGCCCAACAATCAGGATATTGACCCGGCTGGCGCCATCCCACGGTTCTGATTGGGGTCCAACAGGTGCAGTAGCAGGCTCTGAGACTTCATCAATTGCTTCAGTTTCGCCAGCTTCCTCTCCAGTACCGGGAATAGGGATGGGTTCGATGATTGCTGCGCCTGGCAGGGATGTGATACTCCAGGATGCCACCAGATTGCTGACCTGCTTGTAAGTGACCCAGGCGATGCCAACTGCAAGAACTGCAAGGATGACCCATATACCAATTTTGAGTGCTTTTTTACGCTTTTTTGGTTGAGTTTGATCAGTCATAGTTTTGTCTCGGTAACTACTTTGACAATGTCACATCGCATGCAGGAACCTTGCCTGTCTGGGTAGTTAATATACCATTTGGTTTTAGCCGAGCGATTATATCACGAGCCGCTTTTTTGCAGGAGTAAGGGTTCGCACCGCCCAAAAGGGGATCGCGTAGCATCCAAGGGATAGGGTAAAATTAGGCGGCTCTTTGAAATGATGCAATCCTCGTGCCAGATTGCCCTGGGGTTCGGTTATGCTGTTGTTACAGTTTGCCCGCTCGAAATTGGGCGCTAATATGATCTCCTGGTTCTTCGCGCATTTTAGTCTGCTCTTGCCGGTCAAGAGAGTATACGAGAGTGATCGTTTGATAGCTTTTCGCCATCCTCGGCCCAGCTACCCCGTTCATATTCTGCTGGTTCCCAAGAAGGCCATACCCGGCATCGATGATTTGAAGCCTGTGGATAACGGTTTGCTGCTAGAAATCATGAACACCGCTCAGAACCTCGCCGAGAAAATTGATCCCAAGAACTCGCATTACCGTCTTGTTCTTAACGCTGGAGCATATCAAGATGTTCCCCAATTGCACTTCCATTTGGTTGCAGGAAATCAGGAAACCAGTGAGGAAGTTCCAATTTTTAAATCATCCCAATTCGAGGCTGGTAAATTGGTAGGCTGGTAAATTGGTAGTTGGGAACTAATCTACCAATCCCCAATTTACCAATCTACCAATCCCCAATCTACCAATCCACCAATGTCACTCGTAACCACCCACAACCTCGCCAAATCTTACGACCCAGTGGATATCTTCGCTGGTTTATCTTTGACTATCCCTCATGGGGCGCGTGTTGCCCTGGTCGGCCCTAATGGGATAGGCAAAACCACACTGCTGCGTGTTATAGCAGGCAGAGAACCCGCCTCATCTGGGGATGTTCATCGGGCGCGCGGTTTGACGATTGGGTACCTCCCCCAGGAGTCTGTGCTCGAATCGGATAACTTGTTATGGGAAGAATGTTTGACCCCCTTTGCAAGATTACAGACTCAAGAGGCTGAACTGGCGCGCCTGGAAGCGGTGATGGGTGATCCTGATCATCCCGATCATCCCGATCAAGCCGATCAGGCTGATGATGTTCTGGAACGCTATGGCGCTTTGCAGCAAAAATTCGAGCACGCTGGCGGCTATCTTTATGAAACCCGCATTCGGCAGGTGCTGACCGGTTTGGGATTCGCTGATGACGAATTCGAAATGCCCCTGGAATACCTTTCAGGGGGGCAGCGCACACGCGCCCTGTTGGCGCGTTTACTGCTCGAAGCGCCCACCCTTCTGGTGCTCGACGAGCCTACCAATCACCTTGATATTCAAGCCGTGGAATGGCTGGAAAGTTATCTCAAAGATTGGGATGGCGCCGCGCTGATCGTCTCCCACGACCGCTATTTTTTGGATAAAGTCTGCAATCATATTTGGGAGATGAGCCTGGCTGGTGTCGAAACGTATCGCGGAAATTACACCCATTACTTGCAGCAGCGCCAGGATCGCTGGGAACGGCGTTCTAAGACTTTCGAAGCCGAAAGACTTCGCCTGGAAAAAGAGCTTGAATATATCAAGCGCAATATCGCCGGGCAGAACGTGTCCAGTGCCAAAGGGAGGCTCAAACGTCTCAGCCGCCAGCTTCAAGCCATCGAGCAGATCGGTTTGGATGCCATTCAGGGCAAAACATGGAGCAAAATCTCTGTGGATGTGGTTACGACGAAGAGCATTATGAGCGTCGACCAGGCCCATGCCTCGATCAAGGCTTTGCGCAATCCCCTGCGGCGGCCAGAGGCACTCAAGCTAAATCTTCGGGCCAGAAAGCGCAGCGGTGAACTGGTGCTGCGGACCTATGATTTGAAAGTCGGCTATCCCGGCAATCCGCTCTTCACTGCCCCCGACATTATTTTGCGCCGCCTGGGATGCGCGGCCCTGATTGGCCCCAATGGGGCTGGAAAAACTACCTTCCTCAAAACAATTCTTGGCCAACTGCCGCCTCTCAGCGGTGAGGTCGATCTGGGAGCCAGTCTGGATATCGGCTATTTTGCCCAGGCGCATGAAGATCTCAATCCTGAAAACACGCTCGTCCAGGAGATCGAGTCTGTTGCGCCGAGTATGTTTGTTGCTGAAATCCGCAGCTATCTGGCCCGCTATCTCTTTACCCGCAATGATGTCTTCAAGAAGGTGGCTGTGCTCTCTGGCGGTGAACGCGGCCGTTTGGCGTTGGCCAAGTTGGCCCTCAGTGACGCAAATTTCCTGCTGCTTGATGAGCCTACCAATCACCTCGACATCCCCGCGCAGGAAGTGCTTCAAGCAGTCTTGGATGAATTTAAGGGCACGACTATCCTGGTATCGCATGATCGCTACTTGATCGATGCATTAGGAACGCAGATTTGGGAAATCGATAGGGATGGTACTAGCCTGGAAGTTTTCCGTGGCACCTACAGCGAATACAGGGCCAAGGATGAGAAAAAGGGTGCTGCGGACTCCCTCCGGGGTGAATCTGAAATAACCAATGGGGATTCCTATCGAGAAGCGCGCAGCGCCAAGAACCGCGCCCTGGCTGAGCAGCGCCGTCGGCAGACGCGCATCACACAGATCGAAAACCGCGTTGCCAAATTGGAAGTACAATTGGCTGATATCAGCCAGCAGTTGGAAAACCCTCCTGCCAATTCGGATGAAGTTCAGCGTTTGGGGGATGATTATGTCGAAATCCAGAACGAGATGCACGCCCTGATTGCTGAGTGGGAACAAGTGCAATCCTAGTGGAGCATCGCCATGACCAAAACACTACCCTGGTGGCGAACTACGAGCATCTACCAGATCTATCCGCGTTCCTTTAAGGACTCAAACAACGATGGCATCGGCGACCTGCGGGGGATCATTTCCAAGCTGGACTATATCCAAGACCTGGGTTTTGAAACCATTTGGCTCTCCCCCTTTTTCAGCAGCCCTCAACAGGATTGGGGTTACGATGTCAGCGATTATTTCAATGTCGCTCCAGAGTACGGCGATCTCAACGATGTCGAAATTCTTATTGAAGGGGTTCACCAACGGGGGATGCGTATCCTCTTTGATCTGGTGATGAACCACACTTCCTCCGATCACCCCTGGTTCCAGGAATCCCGAAGGGACCGGGATAACCCCAAACGGGATTGGTATATCTGGCGCGATGGGGATGGAAAACGTCCACCCAATAATTGGAAGGCGCTGCCCGGCGGCTCAGGCTGGCATCACGATCCAGTCACAGATCAATATTATTACGCCAGTTTTTTGCCCTTTCAGCCTGATCTCAACTACCGCAATCCTGAAGTCAGGGAAACCATGTTGGGCGTTGCCAGGTATTGGCTCGACAAAGGCGTAGACGGTTTCCGCCTGGATATCTTCCATGCCGTCTATAAAGATGAACAGTTCCGCGATAACCCATCTTCGTTTCACTATATCCCTTATCACGATGAAGCAGGCTTCTTCCAAAAGTGGGAATATCACCTGCATCAGCCAGAGACCTTCCAACTGGCCCAATCCTTGAGAGCTATCACGGACACCTATTCGCCTGAGAAAATGCTGATTGGTGAAGTCTTCGGGAGCGATGAGACCCTCAAGCAGTATTTAGGCGCTGATCTGGACGGCCTGAACCTGGTATTCCTTTGGGAGTTGCTCAAAACGAAGCCCGATGCGCGCTTCTTCCGCGATGTGATCCAACATCACGAAGATCATTATCCTCCACCTTACGCGCCCGTGTATGTATTCGGCAATCACGATCAGAAACGGATCATCTCCAAAGTTGGGGGGGATCCTAGAATTGCCAAATTATTAGCTTTGCTGCAATTCACAGTGCGCGGTGTGCCGGTGACCTATTACGGCGAAGAGATCGGCATAAGTGAAGTTGATATCCCCGCCAGAAAAGCTAAGGACCCCATTGGGCAGCGGTATAAATGGATTCCGGGATTTCTGCTTGATGTCTTGGATTTGTATGTCAACCGTGATGGCTGTCGCACGCCTATGCAGTGGGATGACAGTGATAATGCCGGCTTCTGCGGAGAAGGAGCCACGCCTTGGCTGCCCGTCCACAAAAATCATAAGGCGGTCAATATACAATACCAGTTGGCTGATGAAGATTCGATCCTGCATGTCTATCGCAAGTTGCTGCATTTGCGCCGAGAAAACAAAGCCCTGCGGGAAGGCTCCCTGCAACTCATTGACGGGTCAATGAGTGAGAAAAATATGTTGATCTACCATCGAGAATGTGATGATGAAACTGTTTTCATAGTGATAAACTTTAGAGATGAAACTGTGCCATTCCGCAACCGGATGGGCTTCAAGCGGGTTTTATTTGAGATTGGCTTAGGTCAAGTAGGGGAATTTGAAGGTTCCGCCTTGCCGCCTCTTTCTGGTGTTGTTCTTGGGGCGTTGTAACTGTTCTCATAAAGATGCAGGCGAATCCCTTCAGGGCTACAGATAAGTAACTGTCCATAAATAACTTGTTCGTAGTGCGGGCTTCAGCACGCTTGCCACGGGTACGCCTTCGGCGAAGCGAGCACTACAAACAGGGAAGTTAGTTTTGGACGCTCACTAAAGGTACGCTGATCTTGTGCTGGACTAACACGGAACGCGGAGCGTTGGGTTGACGGTCCACCACGGGAGCGGTGGAACGAGTGTTTGGGGGGAATGAATGTCGTTAGTCGAGGTGCTCGTTTCCCTGATACGCCCTCAACTGCGGCCAGCGCTTGGCGATCCAACCCACAGAAAATATACAGGCGAACCCGCCGAGGGCGACTGCTAAGGGAACGCCGATCACCCCCCCAAGGAATCCTGATTTAACATCTCCCAGGTAAGGCCCACCCATGAAAAATATCTGATTGACGCTGATCATACGGCCGCGCAATTTGTCGGGGGTGTTCAATTGGCGGATAGCGCTGCGGATGATGGAGCTGACCGAGTCCGAAGCCCCGGCGAGCATCAACGCGAAAAGGGAAAGCAAATAGGTGCGCGAAAAGCCGAAGATCACCGCTGACACACCGATCATAGCGACCGAGCCAAGTACCAGTTTCCCTTGAGTGCGGATCGCTTTGGCTTGTGAGAGAGCCGTTCCTGCCAGGGCTGCGCCGACCATTGGAGCGGCGGTGAGCAGACCGTATGAAAAACCTTCCACACCGAGAATTTGGCGAGCAAAATAAGGCAGCAACGAATCGGCCCGGGTGAGCAGTGTAGCCAAAAAGTCGAGCAGCATTGTCGATAGGATCAATGGGTGCTTGAACGTGAATTGGATGCCCTCTTTGATGGCATCCCACTCCACGCCGCCGCCTTGGCTTTCAAACCTTTTCTGATGGATGGGCCCCATAACAATCAGGGCGATTGGCATCGCTGTAAACAGGCTGGCTGAGATTAGATAGGATGCAAATTCACCAACCTGGTTGATGATGATGCCATTCAGAATGGGCCCAAAAATGCCGCCGACTTGAAAGGCAATTACTTCGACGCTAAGGGCGTTGGGCAAAACCGATTCGGGGACGAGATTGGGGGTCAGTGAGTAACGTGCTGGCAGATCGATGACAAAGGCAGTAGCGTGGATTACCAGCAAGGCGTAGATGTGCCACAGTTGGATTGTTTTGGTCAGCGTCAATAAGCCCAGGAGTAGGGCTGTACCTCCCATGACGCTCTGTGTCACCATGACAACCTTGCGGCGGTCGAAGCGGTCGGCGATGACTCCTGCGAACAGGGAGATTAAGATGGTCGGCACCAGTCGGATCAGACCGATGCCCCCCAAGGCAAACGGGTTATCCGTGAAGTTGCTGATCTGCCAGGGAATGGCCCAGATTAAAATCTGATTGCCAGTCCAGGCGAGAAGCAGCCCTACCCAGAAGAAGGCGAATCGACGATGGCGTAATGCAGGGGGGATTTGCATAACGTTGGAACGTTCAAACGTTTAACGTTGAACGTTATTAAGTTCCCCAGTCTCGTAGATAAAGGAAATCGTAGCCCACAGTGCGGTTGGTGAGTTTGGCTATTGGAGGCAGCACGCGCTTGAAATGGTTGCACCGCACTCGTTCGATGACTTGCTGGACGAAATCTTCTGAGAAGCCAGCCTCGACACATTTTTCGGGGCTGTAGCGTTCGTCAACCAAAAGATAAAGCAATTTGTCGACTTCCTGATAAGTGAAGCCGAGTTCATCTTCATCAGTTTGCCCTGCCCACAAGTCTGCAGAGGGAGGCTTATCGATGATCTCATCCGGGATGCCCAGTCCGCGGGAGAGTTGGCGCACCTGGGTTTTGTAAAGATCGCCGATGGGGTTCAGGGCGCAGGCTGAATCCCCATAGAGGGTGCTGTACCCCAGCAGGATCTCAGTCTTATTACCCGTGCCGACTACCAAACCGCGAAAGGCCTCCGATTGATCGTACAGGATGATCATGCGGGCGCGGGCCATCACATTGCCGCGGCGCATATCGTTTGCATCGGGGAAGCGTTCGAAAAGTGGATCGACCATCTCAGTGATGGGTACGGTCAGTGATTGCACCCCCGTTTTATCTATGACAAGTTGAGCGTGTTCTAAAGAGTCTAAAGATGATGATTTGTAGGGCATACGCACAGCCAGCACATTCTCAGGGCCGAGGGCGTCGGCCGCTAAGAAGCAGCTGAGAGCAGAGTCAACCCCGCCGGAGAGGCCAACCACGGCGCGTTCAAAGCCTGCGCGGGTGATCTCGCTTTTGATGAAGCCGGTAAGGATTTTACGGGCCAGATCGGTGTTGATGCTCAGATTGTTCAATGCTTCTGGAGAATTCATTACGCGTTTTCTTCTAGAAGCCTGCGGCTGGCATTTAGAAAGAAGGTGGCTTGTGAAATGGCTTCCTCGGCATCGCTGAGAAAGTAGCTCTGCCCAGGTGTTAGATCAGGCAGGCCGTTTGGGTAGCGCGTAGGGATATAAAACTTATCCAATGATGCCGCACGTTTTTGCCAAGTTTCCATATCCGATATTTTGTCTGATTGAGGAAATTCGCGAACAAGTCTCTGAATGGAATGCCCCCAAGGGTCTTCGCCAATCGCAAACCACATCGATTTGATGGCTTTTCCGCCACATTGTTGTGTTAAAAAACAAGCATGTGCGAACAATTCATCTTTTTTCAAAGTCTGTGCAGCAAGCAGATCTTCTTCTGCTGTGGCCAGCCAACGTTTTGCTTCGTAGTGGTTCTTAGTTTGACTCATAGATGATAATCCCTTCTTGGAGAGCTGTTTTGATGAATGAACGTTGGTTGATTGCTATTAATTCTTGGGGTGTGTATATTAGAACTTCGACATCACGTCCATCTACTGCACAACTCAATTCATACAAAATGCTATCATAACGATCAAAAAAGCGTTTTTCTGTGTCTTGGACGAGAATAAGATCGAGATCACTTTTTGGGCTGTCATCCCCGCGCGCCATAGAACCGAAAATGATAGCCTTTATAATATTGTGCCGGCGGAAGGTTGGGATTAGGTTCTTTTGTATATTTTGAAGTGATTGTCTCATCATTTGTTCATACTTTCTGAATACAGGTCACTTAGATTATACAGTTATTTTTGAGTTTGAGAATGCAGTTCAGTGATCCGCGCCCGTTCTCTTTGAACCAGCGCCGTGCGTTCATCCCGCAGTAGCGGCAAACGGGCGCGGGTGCGGTGAAGTTGATCCAGGTCGATTTCGACGGTGACCAGATCGCCTAGCTGAGTGTTGATTTGTGCGAGAGCAAGGGTTTGTTTCATGGTAGTTGATGAATATTATTAAGGGTATATTTCATTCCAGTGAAAGTAATCCCGGAAATAGGGGTGTGCGGGGGGGTACATCCCCGCACACCCCTATTTCCGGAACTTTTCTACTTGTTCGAAACACACCACCCATACTGTTGTTAAGATCAAAATCACTATCAGCCCCAATGCGGCCCAGGTGTCCAGGCCGAGGTTTCGCCATTGGGGAACAGGATCAGCCCTGAAACTGGCTGCCCACAATAAAGTCAGCGCGATGCAGCCCACTTCGAGAGCAGCAGCCAGCCCTGGGGACGGCAGCCAGCCGCGACCTCGCGCCTGATCCACCCCCCAGGCGATCAACAATGTCAATAAAGCTCCTGCAGGTTGAAGCGGCCAGCGGGTGGCGATCTCTCCCCATTCATCGCGGGCAGGGATTCCCCACCAGGCCTGTACTTCAGTACCATACAGGCAGCCGTTGACCCAGCATCCCAGCCAGGCGCTGACGGTGATGGCGGTCAGCAATGGGATGAGATCATCGGACAACTCGGCGAGATTATTTTTGGAAATGATAGCAATCAGCATTATGGTGAGGATTGCCCCTGCCAAGGCACCGCTTCCGGACATGCCCCCCAGCCAGATTTGTGGGATTTCAAGGGGGTGATCTTGAAAATGCCCCCAATGGATGGCAACAAAGGCTGAGCGCCCCACGATAGCTGCGCCAAAAAGTGCCCAGATACCAGCGCTGAAACCCGCCTGGAGTTTTTTCTCAGGCGCATCTTTGGCAACCCAAAATAACCCCAATGCAGATGCGATGGCGATCAAGAGCGAGAAGGTGTAAACAGGCACTCTACCGGGCAAGTAGAAGGCAACATCCATGCCGAAATGATACCATGCCAACGCTTTAGACAAGATTATTGATGTATAATGGAAATTAGCAAGTGAGCAAGTGAGCAAGTGAGCAAGTGAGCAAGTGAGCAAGTGAGCAAGTGAGCAAGTGAGCAACTTCAATCTCCAATATCCAATCTCTAATATCCAATCTCCAATCTCTAACATCCAAACAATGCCCCCCTTATCTATCCAAACCGTAGCATCTACCGAAGACCGGCGCGCTTTCGTGAGCCTGCCGTGGCGTGTTTATCAAGATGACCCTCATTGGGTGCCGCCTCTCTTTTCGGAGCGCATGGCCTTCATCGATCCCGCTCAGCATCCCTTCTTCGAGCACGCTGAGGTGGAGTTTTTCCTGGCCAAACGCGGCGCTGAAGTTGTGGGCACGATAGCTGCTTTTAGCAATTATCGCCACAATGAATTTCAAAATGAGAATATCGGTTTCTTCGGATTTTTCGATGTGCTCGATGATCCCGAAGCTGCCCAGGTACTTTTAGAGACTGCCGAAAATTGGGCCCGCGAACGCGGTCACGATGCCATCCGCGGTCCGGCGCAGTACTCTACCAACGAGGAGTGTGGTTTGTTAGTAGATGGTTTCGACGATCCTCCGCGCATCTTGATGACCTACAACCCCCGTCGCTATGTGGGCTATATCGAGAATCAAGGTTATACTAAGGCGATGGATTTGCACGCCTACGCCCTGGATACCGATATCTATGCTGACGGGGGCAAATTCCCTGAGAAGTTGATCCGCGTGGTAGAGAAAATCAAAGCCAAGGGCGATATCCAAATCCGCAAAGTGGATCTGAAGCACTTCGACCAGGAGGTAGAGCGGGTCAAGAAGATTTACAATCAGTCTTGGGCGCGCAATTGGGGCTTTGTGCCTATGACGGATGCTGAATTCGACCGCATGGGTGAAGAATTACGGCAAGTTCTTGATCCTGATATGACCTTCGTAGCGGAGATCAATGAAGAACCAATCGGCGTCAGCATAACTTTGCCGGATTTGAATCAACCGCTACGATTATCATACCCAGGGCCAAAGACTCCAGAGTGGTTGACTATGGTAAAGTTGGTGTGGAACTGGAAAATTCGGCGCCAGGTTACCTGGGCAAGAGTCTTGATCCTGGGAGTTTTGCAGGAACACAGGGCGCGTGGTGTCGATGCATTGTTTTACTATGAGACAGCGCTTACGGCATTAAAAAAGGGTATCAAACACGCTGAGATGAGTTGGATTTTGGAAAACAATGATGCCATCAGCCGCCCAATCCGCGTGATGGGTGGAGAGGTGTACAAGACCTATCGATTTTACGAGAAGGTACTTTGATGACCGCTGATTATGGAGGACAAAGTTTATGGTTGATTTTCTACTGAACCCAAATGTGGCTTATCTCTTCCTCGTGGGCGGATTCTCGATGGCATTGATGGCCATCTTGACCCCTGGAACCGGCGTTTTGGAAATAGGCGCAGTATTCTCCTTGCTGCTGGCCGGATGGGGGGTTTATAATCTGCCGATCAACTACTGGGCCTTGATTATCCTGGTATTGGGGGTGGTGCCCTTTATTATCGCTGTGCGCAAGTCCCGGCGGATGGTTTTCCTGGGGATATCGATCTTAGCCTTGATCGTTGGTTCCGTATTTTTGTTCCGCGGCGAGACTTGGTGGAAGCCAGTCGTGAACCCGGTGCTGGCGAGTGTGGTATCCCTTCTGATCGGGGGTTTCTTCTGGATCGTTGTCCAGAAAACTTTGGAAGCTGACGATGCTCCCTTAGCCCATGATTTAAGCCCATTGCTCGGAGCTGTTGGTGAAGCGAAAACAGATATTCACCAGGAAGGATCAATTCAAGTGCGCCGAGAGTTGTGGTCAGCTTACAGTGAGAATCCGATCTCGGAAGGCGCGCTTGTTAAAGTAGTAAAGCGTGAAGGTTTTATCTTGCAAGTAGAAGAAGTATAGATGTGCTCAACCATGGAACGGATTACCCCGAAAGAAGGGTGTGGGCAGGGGGCGCCCC